>NZ_LSRW01000045.1:0-129768 GCF_003104955.1 Steroidobacter cummioxidans
GGCTCGGAGATGTGTATAAGAGACAGGGTGAAAGCCATCGAGGTTCGAGCGATCGAGGGCATCAGCCGGCCCGAGATCGTGAGCTATGTGCCGAATGTTGCGACCGATGTACTGCTGTCACTACGAGAGAACCTCAGCTCGGGCGTGCCGCCAGCAGCTCTGAAAGGAAAAAAGCGTGCTGTCGCCAGACGTGATGGATCTTGCCGAGCAGATCCTCGCGGCACAACTCCCCAGTCCGTCGAGCGAGGGCCCGACCCGCTGCTCGGTCGATGGCTCGAGACGAGTATCGACTACCTCACGCAGCGAGGTGTGGCGAAACGCGCCGGATTGGACGAGCTCTGGTCATCGTGGGATGCCAACGAAGCGGTATGGCAGGCGAACGCGAACACGCGAGCGCACCTGGCACTGTTGAAAGCCTGCCTGCAGGCGCTGCCCGAGATTCTGTCCGGCACGCGGCGAGCAGCGGATGTGATGTTTCCTGATTCTTCGTTGCACCTCGTGTCGGGTGTGTACGCGGGCAACGCCGTCTCGGATTACTACAACAACGTGCTGGCACAATCGCTGTGTGCGTGCATCAGGCAGCGGCGCCAGGCGGAGCCGTCGAGCAAGATTCGCATTCTGGAGATCGGCGCTGGAACGGGCGGGACGACTAAAGTGCTCCTGCCCATGCTGCGCGAACTCGATGGTGGCATCGAGGAATACTGCTACACCGATCTGTCCAAAGCGTTCCTGATACACGCAGAAGAACACTATCGACCTGACTTCCCTGCGCTGCGCACGGCGTTGTTCGACGCTTCCAAGCCGCTGGCATCGCAATCGGTGGCAGCGAATCACTACGACTTCGTGATTGCGACGAATGTGCTGCACGCGACGGCGGATATTCGCGAGACGATGCGCAATGCCAAGGCGTTGCTGAAGAAGCACGGCATTGTGCTGCTCAACGAGATGTCGGAGTGGTCGCTGTTCAATCACCTGACATTCGGGCTGCTGGACGGCTGGTGGCTGTACCAGGACGCCGCGCTGCGTCTGCCCGGCAGTCCCGGTCTTGCGCCAGCGACCTGGGGGCGGGTGCTGGAGGAAGAGGGCTTCGAGAATGTGTGCTTCCCCGCCGAGCAGGCCCGCGGATTTGGACAGCAGATCATTGTGGCGAGCAGCGATGGTCAAGTGCGGCAGCGATTGTCAGAGCGGCCTCGCGCGACACTAGCCGAAACGAACGAGCGTGCGACTGTCGCGAAGCCTGCGACGCCAACCCGCGCCAATGTTCCGGGAACAACTCTGCGCGACAAGGCGGTGGCGTACTTGCAAGGCGTCGTCGCAAAAGCGCTGCGAATGGAGCCGTCGCAGTTGGAACCCAGCCGGCCGCTCGCTGAGTATGGTTTGGATTCCATCGTCGTTGTCGGAGTCACCAGCCAGCTGCGTCGTGTGTTCCCGGGCGTGACGAGCACGCTGTTCTTCGAAGTGCGCAATATCGACGGCTTCGCGGACTTCTTGATCGAGAACAAGAGGCAGGAGCTGATCGCGCTGGTCGGTGGCGACGAGGCGGCAGCACCCGTACCCCAGCGTGAGCCCGTGCCCGCAGCGACTCGCGTCACTGTCGAAGCACGCAACGTCTCGCGACTGTCTCGACGTTCGCGTCCGCAGGCCACATCGGCAGTCGCAACCTACGCGGCGGCGGCGCCGGCAGTGTTCGACGTTGCCATCGTCGGCATCGCGGGTCGATATCCGCAGTCCGCCAACTTGAGCGAGTTCTGGAACAACCTGGCGAGCGGTCGGAACTGTGTCACCGAAGTCCCCAACGAGCGCTGGGACTGGCAGGAGTATTTCGACGCCGAGCGCGGCAAGGCCGGAAAGATCTATACGAAATGGGGCGGCTTCCTCGATCGCATCGACGCCTTCGATCCTTTGTTCTTCAAGATCGCGCCCAAGGAAGCCAAAGCCATGGACCCGCAGGAACGGCTGTTCCTGGAGTCCTGTTATCACGCCATTGAGGACGCGGGATACACGCCGGCAAGCCTGGGTGACATCGACAAGATCGGTGTGTTCGTGGGAGTCATGAACTCCAGGTACACGCCGCAGCCGCTGCACTATTCGATCGCGAACCGGGTGTCCTATGTGATGAACTTTCAAGGTCCATCGCTCGCCGTGGATACCGCTTGCTCCGCGTCGCTCACTGCGATCCACCTCGCGCTGGAAAGCCTGTATAGCGGCTCGAGCGAGTGTGCCATCGCGGGTGGCGTCAATCTGATCATCGATCCGGTCCACTATCTCGAGCTGTCTGCATTGACCATGCTGTCGGCGGGGCAGCAGTGCAAATCCTTTGGTAACGAAGCGGACGGCTTCGTCGATGCCGAAGGTGTGGGGGCGCTCGTGCTCAAGCCGTTGAGCAAAGCCGAGCGGGACGGCGATCACATCTACGGCGTGATCAAAGGCAGCGCCGTGAATGCCGGCGGCAAGACCAACGGCTACACGGTGCCGAATCCGCAAGCCCAGTCCGCGGTCATATCGAAGGCATTGCGACGTGCAAACGTGGCGGCGAATCACATCAGTTACGTCGAGGCGCACGGCACAGGCACGGCGCTTGGCGATCCGATCGAGATTGCCGGTCTCACCCGGGCATTCGGGCAGTCGACTCGCGACACCCAGTTCTGCGCCATTGGTTCGTTGAAGTCGAATATCGGCCACTGCGAGTCGGCGGCGGGCATTGCCGGCTTGACCAAGGTCCTGCTGCAGCTGAAACACAAGCAACTGGTGCCTTCGCTGCATGCCGACGTACCGAATCCGGAAATCGAATTCGAGCGCACGCCGTTCAGAGTTCAGAGAGGGCTGGAGCAATGGCCGCGGCCGCGGCGTGAGGTGGATGGCGTCACCCGAGAGATTGCTCGCACGGCTGGCGTGTCTTCATTTGGTGCCGGCGGGGCGAATGCTCATGTCATCGTGCAGGAGCATGAGTACCCAAGTGCGCCGAGCACGCTGGCCGATACCGTCATCGTCCCGGTGTCCGCAAGAACTGCCGATCAGCTGCATACCAAAGCTCGCGATTTGCTGGTTTTAATCCGTGCAGCGGCGCAATCGGTCGATCTGCTCGCGATGGCGTACACGCTGCAGGTGGGCAGAGAGCCAATGGAGGAACGAGTCGCTTTCGTGGTCGCGTCGATCGATGATCTGACGACCCAACTCGATGCATTTGTCGCTGGCGAATCGGGCGAGGGCACCTATCGGGGACGATTCAAGCGAACTCAGGGAATCGCAGCGGCGCCCGGTGGCGTCGAGGAAGCGTTGCAGGATCGCCGTTTACCGCGTCTCGCCGAACTTTGGACTCAAGGTGCGCAGATCGATTGGAGCCGGTTGTACGGGGATGCGAAACCGAGGCGCATCAGTCTCCCGCTATATCCGTTCGCGAAAGATCGGTACTGGCGCGAGAGAACGGACGTATCGAGTGGACCGGCCAAGCCGTTGGCGGAAGCAGTGCTACATCCGCTTCTACACAAGAACGTTTCGGATGTCCGCCAGCTCGGCTACAGCTCGACCTTCAGCGGCGACGAGCAATTCGTAGCCGAGCATCCGTCGGCCGGCCATGAGCCGACCTGTCGCTTGTCGTTGCCACCCGTCGTGTATCTGGAGATGGCGCGAGCGGCGATTGAGAATGCCACCGCGTCGCAATCGATCGCCCGGAGTGAGCGTCGCGTGCTTGAGCTGTTCAACATCGTTTGGGCGGAGCGCGTCACGGTGCTTGCGAACCAACCCATCACAGTGGCGCTGTTCGCCCGGGATGACGATCAGCTCGATTACGAGATCTACAGTGAGCACGAGGAAGGCGATAGCGTCCACTTCCAAGGACAGTCGGTGCTGAGCGCCGAACCTAAGCCGACGACGCTCGACATCGACCGGCTTCAGTCGCAAATGAACAGCGGCAAGCGCAGCTCCGGCAGCTTGTATAGCAGCCTCGCGGACGCTGGCTCTCAATACGGTTCCGCATACCAAGCGGTGACCGAGATCTCTCTCGGCGATCAGGAGTTGCTGGCGGAGATCAACGTGCCCAATGCAGCCGTAGATAGCAGGCTGGTCCTGCATCCCATCGTTCTGGACTGCGCTTTGCAGGTTGCCTTCGATCTCATCCCGCGCGAGCGGCGGCCTTCACAGCCGCTGGCGCTGGAATCACTGCGCATCCTCGGTGCTTGCAGCGATCGCCTGTTCGCTTGGGTGCGCTACTCGCAGAGCGAATACACCGAGCAGCCGAACATTCAACTGGACATCGATCTGTGCGATCCGCAGGGCAACGTCTGCGTACAGATGCGTGGCGTGACCTACGAGCTGGCATACGACGCAGCCCTTGATGCGAGCCGATCGATTGATTCCACCGACGTGGAAGGAACCTGGACATGAACACCGCCGATGCGTCGAAGTTTCATCAGCTCTATGGGGTCCACAACCCCAGGATGGCCTATCGCCGCGATGACTTCATCGATTACGTGTTGATGCTGGCCTTGTGCGGAGGCGTGGTCGGCCTCGTCTATGGGCTGCCGAGCGTGCTGTCCGTTATCGGGCTGACGCTCTGTGTCTGCCTGCTCGGGACCTTCCTGCTCCGGCACGGGTGGAAGCTGCGAACGCCCGTCATCGTGAAGCGGCCGCAAGATGTGCTGTACATGGTCATCTACAAGCTGCGGAATATGACGGTTCCGTACTTTCTCGCCGCGGCGTTGTTGCTGCTGGAGAATGTCCTCATCAATCTGACGCCGGGGCTGCCGCATCACACGGAATTGATGCGGAAGATTGCCATCGGCCTGTTCTACACGCATTTCATCGTGCTGACGGCGTATCGAACGGCCAGCCTGATCTCACACTTGCGACGCAAGCGTCACGTTCGCGAATTCCTTGTGCAGACTCCTTGGAAAGTGGCGTTGCAAAGGCAGCCCAGCGTGACGGTGGAGATCATGCACGCCTACTTCACCGGTCTGCTGGCGCACGTGATTCTGATTGCGCCGTGGTACCTGGTCATCACGCATGTCCAGTACTCGCTGGTGTTCCTGCCGCTGGCGCTGGTGGCGAACTTTCTGATTCATGCCAGCTTCATGAAGGTCCTGAATCGCTGGTTCTATCGCGACCACTGGCTGGGCCACAACTCGGAGCTGGAGTTCGTCTATCTGCACGGGCCGCATCACGACGCCATTCCGAGCGGCCTGATCGGCGTGTCGGGCAACGGCTTTCTGGAGGGGTTTGCGCGCTATACGCTGGGCGGTCCCGGCATTTTCTACAACCCGCTGCTGCTGTTCGCGATCTACAGCATCGACGTGAAATCGGACATCGACGGGCACCAGTTCATTCCCGGCGTGTATCCGCGCATCCCCAAAGAATTCCAGGACATCAACCAGCACTCGACGCACCACTATGGCCAGCTGACGCCGTACGGGGTGGGCATGAACCTGGATCAGCCGGAGCTTCCAGAGGCGATCCTGAAGAAGTATCGATTCCTGCCCAAGGAGATGCAGCACGCGATCAAGCTGGACGAGCAATTGAACGGCTTCAAGTGGCATACCCCCAAGTACCGTCGCTTCGTGGAGCTGTATTCGCGGCACGCCAGCACGGATGACGACACTCGCCACTGACCCCGCTGCGCGACCTGACAAAAGCAACAGGCATCAATCCAGGCGCGCTTTGTTATCTTCATCCCACCCCGTCGCGTGACCCACGCGAATCGAAAGGGCGGAGCCTGCCCGATCCACTTCCGGTAGCTCCGCCCGCAATTTTCTCGCTGTTTTCCTGACCTTCGACCCATTCCGAATGGCGCCGTGCGTACGCGTGCGCCAGCAAAAATCATTCAAGGAGCGCATCCATGTCGAATGCAAGCCTGGCGGCACAGCCGCAGCGGCGCGGGCGGAAGTTTCTGAAAATCGCCCTCTACGGCAGCTGCGTTGCCGCGGCGCTGCTGGTCGGCGCGCACTACACCTGGAAGATGTCGGGTTCGGACCAGTGGCGACTGGTCTCGGACAGGGAGGGCGTGCGGGTCTACGAGCGCAAGCCGTCCGGCTCGACCTTCAAGCAGTACAAGGCGAGCATGCGCATGAAATCCACGATGAATCGAGTCGTGGCCGGCATGATGGATCGGGATCTGAAGTCCTGCGCGGAATGGAATCCCGGCTGCGTCAGCGAACAAACGGTGCAGCCCTGGGATCAGCAGGATCGCAGCTTCGTGCATTTCTATCGTGTGAATCTGCCGGATCCAATGACACCGCGAGAGTTCCTGCTCAAAGCGCAGTTCACGCCGGACCTGCAAGATCAGTCCGTCTTCATCCAATACACGGCGATGCCGGACGAGCTGCCGCGCAACGACTGCTGTTATCGCGTCACCCACATGAACAACAACTGGCGCTTCACGCCAGCCGGCAAGGGTGAGATCGAGGTGGACTTCATGCAGGACATGGACGTGGGCCTGCCTTACTTCGTCTATAACCTGCTCGCGCCCGGCTTTGTCCACGACGGGCTGCTGTCTCTGCCGAAGATCGTCAACCAGGCGAAGTACGATCAGGAAAACGGGCTGTTCGCCACGACCCCAGCCACGCCGACGCTGAAGACGCCGACCACATTGGCGTCACCGATCATTACGACCCGAGCACCGGCCAGCGCCTTTGCCACTGTGGCGTCTCAGTGATGCGTCATTGAGCCCAGGCGCACCCGCATCGTCCGGCGAAATCTCAGAGTAAGCAAACTCGATGAGCAGCCAAATTCTCGATATTCGATCCTTCGTCGATCAGGACGCGGTCGAGGCTTCATGGCCCGCGGATCCTACGATTGCCGTACTCGCCAAAGAGCCTGCGACGCACTGCCTCGACGGGGCGGGCAGGCCGCTCGAACCGATGGTCGTGCTGAATCAGTGGCAACAGCAGTTGCGAGTTCATGCGGAAACATTCCGCGAGCCGCGGCCCGGCACTCGCGAGCGGCCCCAGCAGACCGAGCTGTCGGGCGATGACTATTTCGACGCCGTCAATCATCTCGCGCATCGCTATCCCATCAGCTCGGAGGCATTCATCGTCCTGGCCGGCAGCGTTGGCCTGTTCAGCGATGAGCCGATCAAGCAGTACCCGAACATCGATAGCCTCTGTCGTACCAGTCTGCGTCGCTTCTGCAAGCGTGATTACGTCGTGCGCTACGCGGCGGAGGGCGATCTGGACCGCTTGTGCGAGCTCGAGAAGCTGTGCTGGCAGCACACGCGGACGCCGAAACAACGAATCCGCGCGCGCTTGCAGAAGTATCCCCAAGGTCAGTTCGTGCTGGAGCGGGCGGGGCGAGTGCTGGGTGTGATCTATAGCCAGCGCATCGATGACGTTGACGCGCTCGACGAAGCAAACGCCACGAACGTGCACCGCCTGCATCAAGACGCGGGCTCCATCATCCAGCTGCTGGCCGTGAACATCGATCCGGACGCGCAGAACTTCGGCTATGGCGATCAGCTGCTGGAGTTCATGTTGCAACGGTGTGGCCTGGTCGCGGGTGTCGATCGCGTCGTCGCAGTCACGTTGTGTAAGGATTTCGACGCAAGCGGTGCGCAGTCGATCGATCGTTACATCCGGCTGCAGGGCAACGATCAGGATGCCGTGCTGGCATTCCACGAGACGCACGGCGCCACGGTGGTCAAATCGCTGCCGGGGTATCGACCGCAGGATCGCGCAAATCGTGGCCACGGTGTATTGGTGACCTACGACATTCGCCACCGCGAGCCTCGATCGAAACAAAACGGTGCCGTTGCAACCACTCGCGTCGTGACGATGCTGCCCCGGCAGCTCGAACAGTTCGTCCAGGACAGCGTTACGGAATTGCTGGGCGTCGATGCACGCGAGTTTCAAGTCGATCGGCCGTTGATGGAAATGGGCCTGGACTCCGCCGACCTGCTGAAGCTGCAACTGAAGGTCGAGGCGCGGCTGGAGTGCCGGTTGCAAGCCGGCTTCTTTTTCGAGTTCAACAGCACGCGCAAGGTGACCGATCGGCTGTTGACGTTGGTGCGGTTCGATTCCACCGGCGAGAGAAGGATCTCGGATAGCGACGACGACTCCGACGGGCGCGGTGCGAGCTCGAAAAAGGCCAAGAGCCTGGACACGGACATCGCCATCATCGGCATGTCCTGCAAACTTCCGGGCGGTATCGAGACCCCGGACCAGCTGTGGCAGACGCTGGTCGGCGCAACCTCGGTCGTGGGCTCGTTTCCTCAGAGCCGAGGGCGATGGCCAGCCAGCAGCGACATGCCCGGTATCGACAAGGGCGGCTTCGTCAACGATGCAGATGCCTTCGACGCCGCTTTTTTCCGGATGTCGCCAGCCGAAGCAGTCGTCACCGATCCGCAGCAGCGGATGTTGTTGCAACTGGCGTGGGCTTGCCTGGAGGACGCCGGCACGTTGCCGGCCGCGCTCCAAGGTACCAAGGCCGGCGTTTTCATTGGCGCCAGCAATTGCGACTACAGCCGTCTCACGCAAGCGGCGGGGCTGGAGGTTCAAGCGCATCACGGTGTCGGCAGCTCGCTCGCCATCCTGGCCAACCGTCTATCGTACTTTTTCGACTGTTCCGGTCCGAGTCTGCTGATCGATACCGCTTGTTCCTCGTCGCTGGTCGCTCTGCATTCAGCCGTTCAGTCGCTGCGTTCCGGTGAGTGCACGACGGCGCTGGTCGGCGGTGTGAACCTCATTTGTCATCCCGATCTGTCGATTGCCTATCACAAGGCGGGCATGCTCGCGGCTGACGGCCGCTGCAAAACCTTCGACGCCACCGCGAATGGTTACGTGCGCTCGGAAGGCGCCGTGATGCTGCTGCTCAAGCCGCTGAAACAGGCGATCGAAGATCACGATCGCATTCATGCAGTCATCAAGGGCAGCGCCACCAATCACGGCGGCCTCGCTGGTGGCTTGACCGTGCCCAATCCCCAGAAGCAAAGCGAGCTGCTGCGAGCGGCCTGGAAAGATGCCGGTGTCGCTGCGCGGGATCTCACATATATAGAGGCGCACGGCACGGGCACGTCGCTGGGCGACCCGATCGAGATCCAGGGCATTCAAACCGCGTACGGCGACGAGCAGGCCGGCAAGGCGTGTGCGATCGGTTCGGTGAAGAGCAACCTGGGGCATCTGGAGCCGGCAGCCGGTATCGCAGGTCTGCTCAAGATCGTGCTTTGCATGCAGAACGGTCAGCTGCCGCCGTCGCTCAACTTTTCCCGCCTCAATCCCAAGATTCGCCTGGAAGGCACGCCGTTTCATGTGCAGGAGCGGCTCGGCCCGTGGGCTGCGGAGCGACGGGTCGCGGGCGTCAGTAGCTTCGGCTCGGGGGGCGCCAACGCGCACGTGGTCATTGCGGAATACTCGGGTGACACAAGCGCCGAATCATCGGCGCACGAGCAATTGTTTGTTTTGTCCGCCGCCAACGATGAGCGCCTGCGTACTTACGCCGGCGAAGTCATGCAATGGCTGAAAAGTTCGGCGACTGACGCCAATTTCTCCGATGCCATCTACACGTGGCAGGTTGGCCGCACGCCGATGAAGGCGCGATTGGCGATCAGAGTGACGGACGCCACGGACTTGCGCGCCAAGCTGAGCGGCTGGCTGACCGGTGCTGAGGATTCAGTGACTGTCTGGTCGGGCACGACCGATTCAGCTGCTGCCGGGCTTGGGCGAGTGTGGCAAGGCAAGGCCGGGAAACGTCTGATCGAGCAGGCGTTGCAGGATCATGATATCGAGCAGCTGGCTGAGCTGTGGACCTCGGGTGTCGACATCGATTGGCGCAGAGGTCAAACGGCCACTCACGCGAAAGTGAGCTTGCCAACGTATCCGTTCGCGAAGGATCGCTACTGGGTGACGGATGACGCGACCCACAGCGTCAGCTTCGGTGCTACGGTCAATGTGCTGCATCCGTTGCTGCATGCGAATACTTCGGATCTGTTCCAGCATGGCTACAGTTCCACGTTCACTGGCGACGAGTTCTTCCTCGCCGATCATCGCGTGAACCTTGGAGAGCAGGGTAGCGAACGAGTGTTGCCCGCAGTTGCCTATCTGGAGATGGCGCGCGCGGCGGTCGCAAGAGCACTGCCAGCATCGCCGGAGGGATCGTTGCTCGAACTCCGCGATGTCGAGTGGACCCGACCGCTGATCGTCGACGGCAGCAAGCAGGTCAGTATCAAGCTGACTGCGCAGGGCGATGATCAGATCGAGTACCAGGTAGCGACCCAGGAAGAGGGGCAGGAGACGACTCACTGTAACGGGCGCGCGCTGTTCTGCAGTGATGCTTTGCCATCCAAGCTTGATCTGCAGCAGCTGAAAGCTGAAATGGGCAGCGCACGGATTGACTCGGCCGGCGTTTACGATGCTCTCGCAGCGATGGGACTGTTGTATGGTCCAGCGCATCGCTCGATCACCTCGATCCATCGTGGCGAGCGCCAACTGCTGGCCGAGCTCAGTCTGCCGGCGACTGCTGGCCGTGACTTCCAGCTTCATCCGAGCTTGTTGGACGGTGCCCTGCAGGCGGCGATCTGCCTCAGCATCGATATGAATCGCGCTCCTGGCCGTGCAGCCATGCCGTTCGCGCTGGAATCACTTCGCATCATTGGTCCATGCACCGAGAAGATGTTCGCTCTCGTGCGCTATGCGGCCGGCAGTCACGCCAGCGATGCCGTCAAGAAGTTCGATATCGACCTTTGCGACGCGCAGGGAAACGTCAAAGTGCAGTTCCGCAAGTTCTCCGCGCGGGATGTCAAGGGCGACGGTCCACGGCCGAGAAAGCTCACTTCGGACCTGCAGTGTTTCGTACCGATCTGGAATCCGCTGCGCTCCGAGTGGCGCGAGCAGAGCACGTTTCCAGATTTGGCCAAGGTGTTGCTGCTGGGAACGGATGCGGCTCATCTGGACTGGTTGCAGCGGACGCACACGAATGTAGAGGCGCTGGAACTGGCGTCCTCTGCGAGCATCGAAGCGGCACAGCGGGCGCTCGAGTCTTGCTCCTTTGAACATCTGATGTGGATTGCGCCGGACGTGGCCGGCGATGTCGACGGTTCGATGATCGACGCGCAGCAAGACGGCGTGCTGGCCGTGTTCCGAATCGCAAAAGCGCTGTTACAGCTCGGCTATGCGGACAAGGAGCTCGCGTGGACGCTTGTTACTCGCCACACCCAGCAAGCGAGGAAGTCCGATCCGGTGCGTCCGGCACATGCCGCAATTGCTGGCTTTGTTGGCAGTCTGGCGAAGGAATATCCGCACTGGAATCTGACGTTGCTGGACGTCGATTCGTTGGACGCAGTGACCGCGGCCGAGTGCCTGTCACGAGCGACCCGTAGCACGCGTGCTGGGCGGCTCGCGCATCGCGAAGGAGAGTGGTTGCAGCAGACCTTTGCTCGAGTGCCGTCAGTGCCGCAGTCACGCCCCGTGTACTACAAGCAGAAGGGCGTGTACGTCGTCATCGGTGGTGCGGGCGGCCTGGGCGAAGTGTGGAGCCGCTTCATGATCGAGCACTTCCAGGCCCGCATGGTCTGGATCGGTCGTGACGAGTTGAATGCCGCTGTTCAAGCGAAGATCGACGCGCTAGCTCGGCTCGCCGGGCCGACGGGCCGCGCGCCTCTATATATAAGAGCGGACGCCACCGACCCGGACGCCCTGCAGCGCGCGTTGGACACCATTCTGCAAACGTATCCGGCCGTCGATGGCGTCGTGCATTCGGCCATCGTCCTGCAGGACAAGAGCGTACAGCTCATGGAGGAGAGCCGATTCCGTGCCGGGCTCGCCGCGAAAGTCGATATCAGCGTGAACCTGGATCGCGTGTTCGGCCAGCAGCCGCTCGACTTCATGCTGTTCTTTTCATCGATTCTGTCCTTCATCACGTCGCCCGGCCAAGCCAACTACGCGGCGGGCTGCACGTTCAAGGACAACTTTGCACATTACCTGGAGCAGCAGCGTCCCTATCCGGTGAAGATCGTGAATTGGGGCTACTGGGGCAACGTCGGCATCGTCGCCGATGACGCGCACAGCAAGAGCATGGAGCGCCTCGGGATCGGCTCCATCGAGCCGCGCGAGGGCATGCCATTCCTGCAGTCGCTGGTCAGCTCGGATTTGAGCCAGGCGGCGTTAATCAAGACTGTCGCAGGCCGCAGCCCGGAGAACATCGAGTTCTCGGAGCAGTGGGTTCATCTTGGACAAGCTCGCGCCGAGAAAGATCTCGGCGGCGATGAGCTGCCGACCCTCGTCACTTGCCAGGAGCCTGCTGCACGAGAGGGAGGATTGCAGACTCCGATGATGGATGAGTTGCTCGCGGAGCTGCTCCTGTCGAGCCTGGTCTCCATGGGACTGTTTCAGCGTGGTGTGCGCCGATTGGCGGACTTGCCGGCGCAGCGACGACTCACTTCATTCCACGAGCGTTGGTTGGAGAGCAGCATTGGCTACTTGCGCCAGCATGCGTGGCTCACGGCGGATCTCACGCCCACCAGCAAAGTCAGGCCGCTGAGCGAGGTGTGGATCGATTGGCAAGACAGACAGTCGCAATGGATCACGCATGCAGATCTGCGCGCCCAGGTGGTCTTGCTGGACGCATGCTTGAGCTCGCTGCCCGATATTCTGCTCGGCAAGCAGTCCGCGACGGACGTGATGTTCCCGAATTCCTCGATGCACCTCGTCGAAGGGATTTACGGCGGCAACGCGGTGGCGGACTTCTTCAACGCCGCGCTCGGCGAGACCCTGCTGACCCACATCCAGCGTCGCAAGAGGAGCGGTAGAGAAAGCGGGATTCGCATCCTCGAAATCGGTGCCGGCACGGGTGGTACCACCGCCAGCATCTTGCCGGAGCTGCGCAATCTGCCGATCGCCGAGTATTGCTACACCGATGTGTCCAGGGCCTTCCTGATGCACGCGGAGAACCACTATCAGCCGGGCTTTCCTGCGCTGACCACAGCGCTCTTCGATGTTTCCAAGCCGGTTGCCTCGCAGGCGATCGAGCTGGGCTGCTATGACTACGTCATCGCAACGAATGTGCTGCACGCTACGCCCAATATCCGGCAGACCGTCCGCAATGCCAAAGCCGTTCTCGCCCAAGACGGCGTGCTGCTGCTGAACGAGATCAGCAGCTGGTCGCTGTTCAGTCATCTGACCTTCGGCTTGCTGGAAGGGTGGTGGCTGCACGAGGACTCGGCGCTGCGCCTGCCCGGCAGCCCAGGGTTGTCTCCCGAAAAGTGGCGCGATGTGTTGACGGAGGAGGGCTTCGGCACCGTCACTTTCCCAGCGCAGCACGCGCATCGATTCGGACAGCAGATCGTCGCTGCGCGCAGTGACGGATGGGTGCGGCAGCATCTTGAGCATCGGGCGCCAATCGTTCTGGATAGCAGCGAGGCTGTTGCGGCTCCGGCGAAGGCGATGGTTGCTGAAAGCGTGCCCGCGAGCTCTGACGTGTCCATGCGCACGGCGGCCATCGCGCACTTTCAGCAAGTGATTGCGTCGGTGTTGCGGATGCAGCCGCATGAGATCGAGGCGCGTCGTCCGTTCGCGGAGTATGGACTGGACTCCATTCTGATCGGCCAGCTCAACTATCAGCTGCGCAAAGTCTTCCCCGGCATCTCCAGCACCTTGTTCTTTGAAGTTCAGACCGTCGCCGGCCTGGTCGATTATCTGCTGGAGAACAGAAAGGACGAGCTGCGGAACGTCCTGCCCAGCTCGAAGCCCGTTGCTTCAGCTCCGCAGGCAGCTGCAGCCGCGCAAGAGCGCTCGCGACCGTTACCAATTTCTCCGTCGCAACACTCTAGGGGCGGTCGCCCGGAGCGCGAGCAGTTGACACCGCCGCCGGCTGCGGCGTCAGCGGTTTTCGATGTTGCCATCGTCGGGTTGAGCGGACGTTATCCGCGCTCCAACGACCTGAAAGAATTCTGGTCGCATCTGGCCAACGGCCGCAGCTGCGTCACTGAAATTCCTGCAGAGCGCTGGCGCTGGGAGGACTACTACGACGCGGACAAGGGCAAGTCCGGCAAGATCTATAGCAAGTGGGGCGGATTCCTGGACGGCATCGACGAGTTCGATCCGCTGTTCTTCAAGATCGCGCCCAAGGAAGCCAAGCGCATGGACCCGCAGGAGCGCTTGTTCCTGCAATCCTGCTATCAAGCCATAGAGGATGCAGGGTACACGCCTGAAGGCCTGGGACCGGCCGGGAAGATCGGCGTCTTTGCCGGCGCGATGAACGCTCGTTACATCCCGCAGCCGGCGCACTATTCCATCGCCAATCGGGTCTCGTATGTTTTCAATTTTCAAGGCCCATCGATGGCAGTGGATACGGCGTGCTCGTCGTCGCTGACCGCGGTTCATCTGGCCCTGGAGAGTTTGTATAGCGGTTCGAGCGACTGCGCGATCGCCGGCGGCGTGAATCTCATCATCGACGCGGTCCATTACATGGAGCTGTCGCAGATGACCATGCTGTCGAGCGGCAGTGAATGCAAATCGTTCGGCGAGCACGCGGATGGATTCGTGGACGCGGAGGGCGTCGGCGTCGTCGTACTGAAGCCGCTGCACCAGGCGCAACGCGACGGCGATCACATCTACGCAGTCATCAAGGGCAGCGCCGTCAATGCGGGCGGCAAGACCAATGGCTACACCGTCCCCAACCCAATTGCGCAGGCGTCGCTGGTATCTCTGGCGTTGGAGCGCGCCAAGGTGGCTCCGGAACACGTGAGCTACATCGAGGCGCACGGTACGGGTACTGCCCTCGGCGATCCCATCGAAATCGCTGGACTGACGCGCGCATTCAAAGGCACGAGCGCGGGCATGCAGTACTGTGCCATCGGTTCGTTGAAGTCGAACATCGGTCACTGCGAATCGGCCGCTGGCATCGCGGGTCTGACGAAGGTGCTGCTGCAGCTCAAACATCAGCAACTGGTGCCGTCGTTGCACTCCGAAGTCACCAACTCGCGCATCGATTTCGAGCAAACGCCGTTTCGCGTTCAGCGCGGCCTGCAGCACTGGGCGCGTCCCAAGCGTGAGATCGACGGTGTCGTGCGCGAGATACCGCGTATCGCCGGCGTGTCTTCATTCGGTGCAGGCGGATCGAATGCCCATGTGATCCTGCAGGAGTATCTGCCGGCGATCGACATTCGACGCTCCAACACGGGGACAGGGGGCACACCGATGATCGTTCCGCTGTCCGCGAGGACGGCGGAGCAGCTCGAACAGAAGGTGCGCGATCTGCTGGCCTTCGTTCGCGGCTCCGAGGGAATCGATCTTGCAGCCCTCGCATATACGTTACAGATCGGACGCGAGGCCATGGACGAGCGTCTCGGCATGATCGTGAGCTCGGTCGAGCAACTGACTGCGAAGTTGCAGGCTCATCTGGATGGCAAGCCGGACCGCGACGATGTGCGAGGGCAGGTCAAGCGCTCCGCAGCCGGGCTCGGCGGTGACGATGAGTTCGTAGATAGCGCAATGGCGAGCAGAGATCTGGCAAAGCTACTGAACCAGTGGGCGAAGGGGCGGACGCTGGATTGGAGCAAGCTCTACGGCGAGATTCCGCCTGCACGCTTGAGCTTGCCCACTTATCCATTTGCCAAAGAACGCTATTGGATGGACAGAACGGCAGAAGCACGCGCCGTGACGACGCCGAGATCGGCTGTGCTGCATCCATTGCTACACACGAATACCTCAGATCTCGAGCAGCATCGGTATAGCTCAACATTCACCGGCCGCGAGTCCTTCCTCGTCGAGCGAACCCTGCCTGCGGGCGCGTATCTGGAAATGGCGCGAGCCGCCGTCGAGCACGCATCGCCGGCACAACCAGAATCGGCAGTGATCGAGTTGCGAGATGTCGTTTGGGCGGGACCGATGGAAGTCGACCCGGCGCGCCCGATCAGCGTCGCCTTGCGCACCGGCGCGACGGGCGGCGTCGACTTCGAGATCTACAGCGAGAGCGACCAGGAGTTCGTCTACTGTCAGGGTCGAGCCATTGTCGATTCGTCGGAGCCGTCGGTGCTCGACATCTCTCACATCGAGAGTCAGATGAATCGAGGCAAGCGCGAGGGCAGCGGGGTGATCTCGGCGATTCACGCGGGCGATGGACAACTCGTCGCGCACCTGTGTTTGCCTGCGGAGGTCGCGGCTAGTTTGCCGGATTTCGGTTTGCATCCGAGCTTGATCGAAGGTGCTTTGCAGGCAGGGGCCTTGATCGAGAACTGGCAGGGCGCATCACACGCACCGCTGGAACTGCAGTCCCTACGTGTGCTGCGCAAATGTGAGTCGGAGATGGTGGCGTGGGTTCGCTACTCAGCGGGCGATCTCGTCGATGTCGATCTCTGCGACACGCAAGGGCGCGTCTGCGTGCAGATGCGTGGGATCAGCTATCCAGCCATAGCCGCGCCCAGCGACGAGAGAGCGGTGCACCTGGTGACTCCTGTTTCTGTTACGGCGCGCGCGCCGAAGCCGAAGGAAATCGCAATGCTCCCGACTGTTCAGAAATCCGTCGTGCTCGCCGAGCTTTGCTCGCCGGAGGCCGCTCCGGCCGAGCGCAAGAAAGCCACCGGTATTTCATTGGCCGCGCCAGCTGACGCTGCCACCTCGACCGCTGTGAGCCTGTACGAGCACGGCAATGGCATTTATTCCATTCGAATCGACACGTCCGAGGGCAATACGCTGTCCGGAAACGTGATCCAGCAATTCCATCAGGCGCTGGGTACGGCCAGGCAAGCCGTTGACTTGAAGACACTGATCGTCAACGGCGCCGAGCAAGGATTCTTGCGTGGTGGTCGCGAACAATACCAAGACGCTCTCGAGCAAGGACTCGTCGACACGATCGCTTCCTTTCCTTGTCCTGTCATCGCAGCGATGCGAGGCGATGCGATCGGCGCCGGCCTCCTGATCGGCGCGCTCGCGGATTTCATGATCTGCAGCGAGGAGGCGAGCTACAGCTACACTCAGCTGAGCGACGACTTCTATCCGACGGCGCAACAAGCTGCGCTTTTCAACGAGCGCTTCGGCGAGGCCCGCACGCAGGATCTTCTGTATGTGTCGCTGATAGCGACGGGTGCAGAGCTGCGCGAAAGGAGCTGGACGTGTCCAATCGTTCCACAAGCGGAAGTCGAGAGTTACGCGCTGCGCCTGGCGGAGACGCTGGCCGCCAAGTCACAAAAGGCGTTGCACCTGTTGAAGCAGCATCTGTCGCGCCGCTCGATCGAACTGGTCAGGGAGCTTGCCGTCGATCCAGTGGAGCGCTCGACGGTCGAGCGCCCGCTGAACGAGGCCGGATTTGCGGCTCGAATCACTTCACCCTCCGGCGATCTGCAGTTGGAGAGCCATGCGGGCAACGTGCTGCTGATCAGAATCCGGGACACCCGGCAGTCATGGGAAGACTTGTTTCACGACCTGCGGGATGTGTTTGCGAAGGTCAGTGCAGCCTCTTGTCACAAAGTCATCGTCCTGGCGAGCGACTGCCCCGAATTTCTGCCGCCGGCCATTCCCGCGTCGGCGGAGGCGGCGAGAAAGCTATGGCGCCTGATCCTCGACGCCAAAGTTCCGGTGATTGGGGCTCTGAGTCGCAATGCCCGCGGCTTCGCCTGGTTGACCAGCCAGCTTTTCGACGCGTGCATCTATAACAAGGACGGACGCTACTCGCTCGTCGATGCTGGCGGTGAGTTCGCGGTGGCAGATGAAGCAGCGGCGCTCTTCCCGCTGCGCTTCGGCGAGTATTTCGGCAAGGAGCTGTTGCTGACCGGAGTGGAATACACGGGCGCCGAGTTGCAGCGACGTGTCGGCGCACTCAGTGTCCATGACCACGATCAAGTGCTGCCCGCAGCACTGCGGCTGGCCGGCGCGTGGTCTTCGCTTCGCGCCGATGCCATTGGCGCGTGGAAGCGGCATATGGCTGCGATGGTGCGCGACCGATTGGCGGGTATGCCGATGGGCGGTGCCGAGGCTCAGGACAACATTGCATCACTGCCTGTTTCGCCGACTCCGGTTGCGCTCAAATCATCCGTCATCTCGGCGACTGCGCACCCTGAAGGCATCCTGGTCATCAGGATGGAGGACCGCCAGGCCAAGAACATGTTCTCCAAAGCCTTCGTCGAAGGTGTCGAAGAAGTGTTCGCCCACATCAAAGCGACCTCTGCCTATAGGGCCGTGATCCTCACCGGCTACGACAGCTACTTCGCCTGCGGCGGGACGCAAGAGAGTCTGCTCGCCATCCAGGAAGGCAAGGAGAAGTTCACCGACGCCAGGATCTACCAGCTGGCGATGGAATGCGATGTGCCGGTGATCGCGGCCATGCAAGGGCATGGCATCGGCGGCGGATGGACGCTGGGCATGTTTGCCGACCTCGTCGTGATGAGCGAGCAAAGCCGTTACGTGAGCCCTTACATGGACTACGGATTCACGCCGGGTGCTGGCGCGACGTTGATTCTGCCGCGGCAGCTCGGTGCCGATCTCGCGAAAGAAAGCCTGCTGACAGCACAGCCATACACGGGCACGCAGCTTCGCGACCGCGGACTGTTGCTTCCTGTGGCGTCGCGAAGCGAGGTGCTGCCGACCGCAATGGCGTTGGCAAGAAAGATCGCGCAGATGCCGCGCAGCCGGTTGGTGCGACTCAAACAGCAGCTCACGCAACCCGTGCTGGCCGTCGTGGACCAAACCTACCGGCTGGAGCTGGCGATGCATGACCAGACGTTTGTCGGCCAGTCGGCAGCGATGGAGCAGATTCAACGCAATTTTCTGCAGATCGGTGCGGCGGAGGGCGAACTCCAGGCGCCTGTCGCTGCGCCGAGTGCGCCGGCAACGCGTGTTGAAGGCAATGCGCTACCCGCAATTACGGCAAAGCTCAAACAACTGCTGGCGCAAGAGCTGCACATGCAGGAGAGCGATGTCGACGAGGATGTGCAGTTCATCGACCTGGGCATGGATTCGATTGCGGCCGTGACCTGGGTGCGAAAGATCAATGAGGCTTACAAGCTGTCGATGCTGGCCACCAAGGTGTACAGCTATCCCACGCTGAGCCAGCTTGCCCGTCACATTAAAGAGGAGACCGACAAGCAGGCGCCGCAGGCAACTGTGAGCAGCCCTGCTGTCGCAGACGTGCCGGTCGCTTCGCCACCGCCGAAGGCGCGGGTTCCCTATACGAGCGCGGCCAAGCTCACGACAAGAAAGCTCGTTTCCTGGCGCAACCGCGCGCCTGCGAGACAGGCTCCGCGTGCGGCGGAGGCCTCGCCGTCGCAGCCGATCGCTGTCGTCGGTATGGCGGGGCAGTTTCCGCAAGCCCGAAATCTGGACGAGTTCTGGCGCAACATTGCCGAAGGCAAGAACTGTATCGCGCGCGTGCCGACGCAGCGCTGGGACATGGACGAGTACTACACCGACGGCGCCGTCGTCGCTGGCAAGACCAATTGCCAGTGGATGGGGGCCCTGGACGAGTACGACTTGTTCGATCCATTGTTCTTCAACATCTCTCCGGTCGAAGCGGAGTGCATGGATCCGGAACAGCGGTTGTTCCTGCAAGCCTGCTGGCACAGCATTGAAGACGCCGGCTACGACGCCAAATCGTTGTCGGGTAGCAAGTGCGGCGTCTTTGTCGGGTGTACGGGAAGCGACTATCGCCAGTTGGCCCCGGAGCTGCGTTTCTCCGCGCAAGGTTTCACAGGCGGCGCCAATTCCATCCTTGCGGCGCGCATTTCCTATCTGCTGAATCTGCGCGGGCCGAGTGTGTCCGTCGACACCGCGTGCTCGTCATCGCTAGTGGCCCTGGCTCAGGCCTGCGATAGCCTTGCGTTAGGTAACAGCGATGTGGCGTTGGCCGGCGGTGTTGCGCTGATGGCGACGCCCGAGATGCACATCAAAACGGCGCAAGCGGGCATGCTCTCGCCCGACGGCCGCTGCTTCACTTTCGATCAGCGAGCCAATGGCTTTGTCCCTGGCGAAGCGGTCGGTGTCGTGATGTTGAAGCGGCTGGCCGATGCCGAACGCGACGGCGATACGATCTACGGCGTCATTCAGGGCTGGGGAGTCAACCAGGACGGCAAGACCAACGGCATCACCGCACCGAATCCCGAGTCGCAGACTCGTCTGCAGCAGGATGTCTACGATAAGTATCAGATCGATCCCGCCGGCATTCAGTTGATCGAGGCGCATGGCACCGGCACGAAAAGCTCGGCGATCCCAATCGAAAGTCGAGGGCTCAAAAAAGGATCCTTTCGGCAAGGTACACGCAGAAGAGAAGCTACTGCGCGCTGGGCTCGGTGAAGAGCAATGTCGGTCACTGTCTGGCGGCTGCCGGCATCGCGGGCTTCATCAAGATCGTGCTGGCCCTGCGGCATCGTCAGCTGCCACCCACCGTCAATTTTGATCGGCTCAACGAGCACATCGCTCTCGCCGACACGCCGTTTTACGTGAACGATCGATTGCAGGCTTGGGAAGTCGCGGATACGGACCGACGACGTGCAGCGATCAGTGCGTTCGGCTTCAGCGGTACGAATGCTCATGTGGTGGTGGCTGAACCGCTGGCGCGAGAGGAAGTGCGGAAGTCAGCTGCGCCACGCACGGATGGCAATGGCGTCGTCGTCCCGCTGTCGGCGCGCATGCCCGAGCAGCTGGAGCAGAAGGCTCGGGAGTTGCTGGACTTCATTCGTAACGCCGAGGATCCGATCGATCTGGTGGATCTGGCCTACACGTTGCAAGTGGGCCGGGAAGCGATGGAGGAGCGACTTGGATTCCTGGTGAGCTCGATTGCGCAGCTCACCGAAAAACTCGATGCGTTCCTGAGCGGCGCACGCGAGAGCGAAGGCGTGCATCGTGGACAGATGCAGGATGCCAAGGACAGTTTGAGCATCTTCGCCCAGGACGCCGACATGAGAGACGCCATCGTCGATCGATGCATCGCGCAGCGGCAGCTCGGCAAATTGTTGAGCTTGTGGGCCAAGGGCCTGGATCTCGACTGGCGCAAGCTGTACGGCGAGATCAAGCCAAAACGCATTCGTCTGCCGTTGTACCCGTTTGCTAAGCAGCGCTACTGGATCGATTCGTCGTCTGCGACACAGACAGCCACGACGTCAACGGCCCTGCATCCCCTGTTGCACACGAACACGTCGGATTTCACGGCGCAAAGCTACCGCTCCAAGTTCACCGGCACGGAAACTTTCCTGCGAGATCACCGCGTCAAGCTCGGTGGCCGTGGTGTGCAGAAGGTGTTGCCAGGTGTCGCGTATCTGGAGATGGCTCGCGCAGCGATTCAGCACGCCGCGCCGGCTCAAGCGAAATCGCCCGTGCTGGAGATCAGCGAGTTTGTCTGGTTGAAGCCGTTGGTGGTGACCGAGCCCAAGGAAGTCAGCATCGCTCTGTCGCGTAACGATCAGGACGCGAACATCAACTACGAAATCTTCAGCGAGGACGCGGCAGGCCGGAGTGTCCACTGTCAGGGGTTCGCGGCGTACAAGCCGTTGTCAGCGACCCCGCGGCTGGATCTCGATCAGCTCAAGGGACAGATGACCCGAGGGGCGGTCGATTGCGACGCGCTGTATGGAATGTTCGATGTGATGGGCCTGCAGTACGGTTCAGCTCATCGCGGCATCACTTCGCTGCATCTGGGAAATCATCAGCTCCTGGCTCAGCTGCGGTTGCCGGAGTGCGTCCTGCAGGGCAGTGCGGCGTTTCAATTGCATCCTTCCTTGATGGATTCGGCCTTGCAGGCTTGCGCCGGATTGATCGTCGACTTCGCCCAGCCTCCGGGCGAGCCGCTGGTGCCCTTTGCTCTCGCATCGCTGCAAGTCTTCTCCGCCTGCACCGAAGAGATGTTCGCCTGGTTGCGTTACTCGTCTGGCAGTCGCCCAGAAGACAAGGTCATTCGGCTGGACATCGACGTGTGCGACCGACACGGCAGTGTCTGCGTGCAAATGCAGGGCTTCTCGGCGCGAGTGGCGGAAAGCGCCGCCAGCTTCGACAGCGCGTTCTATGGGCGGCTGCTCGAACGAATCATGACCGGCGAGGTGTCGGCGATGGACGCGGCAGAGTTGGGCTGAGCGCGCGAATGGAAACGCTGATGAAACAGCAGTTACAGCAAATCTATCGGGATCTGTCCGCGGGCAAGCTGTCGAAGACAGCGGCCCTGGAGATCATCGAGACGCTCAAGCGGCAACAGCAGAGCCGCAGCGCAGGCGTTGTGCTGGCGACTCCCGAGTGGCGCGTGAATGCAGCAGCATCCAGTGAGCGGACTGCGGGTCAATACACCGAGCAGCATGTGCTGGTGTGCGAGCTGCCCGGTGTCGACTCCGCCAAGCTGCAGACCCTGGTTGCTGGCAGTCGCTGCCAATCGCTGGGCACGGCGGCACGCTCGAATATCGCGGAGAGCTACAGCGATCACGCCGTGGCTTGTTTCGACACAGTACAGAACATCCTGCGCTCCAAGCCGCAAGAAAGAGTGCTCGTACACGTTGTCTTGCCGGACGTTCCCGAGCAAGGCGTGCTGATGGGATTGTCCGCGTTGCTCAAGACCGCCACGCTGGAGAATCCCAGTTTGGTAGGGCAATGCATCGTCGTGCCGGCCGATACCACTACCGCGGAGTTGGCGAAGACGCTTCGACAGGAAGCTGCTGCCGCGAGCGGGGCAGTTGTTAGATATAGAAGCGGCGTCCCGCAGGTTCAAATCTGGGGCGCGCTACCAGCTACAGGCAGCGAGGCGCCCATTGCATTCAAAGACCAAGGCATCTACCTGATCACGGGCGGCCGCGGCGGTGTGGGCCAGATCCTGACTCGCGAGATTCTGCGGCAGACCACCCGAACCAAGATCGTCCTGGCAGGCCGTTCGGCGTCCGACGCCGTCAAGACGATGCTGACAGCCGATCCAAGTCGCGTCGAATATCGTTGCGTCGATGTGTGCGACCTGCGGCAGGTGGAACAACTCATCTCGGCGATCGTCGACGAGCACGGCCAGCTCAATGGCATCATCCATAGTGCCGGTGTGACCGCTGACAACTTCATTCTGAAGAAGACCCAGACGGAATTCCGCGAAGTCCTGGCACCCAAGGTCACCGGGGCCTTCAACCTCGATGCGGCGAGCCGCGATGTCGACCTGGACTTTCTGGTGCTGTTCTCATCCATCGCCGCTGTGATGGGCAACGCCGGGCAGGCCGACTATGCGGCGGCCAACGGCTTCATGGATCAATTCGCCGCCCAGCGCAATCGCGGGGTTGCGGCGGGCGAGCGGCGTGGCCGAACGCTGTCCATCAATTGGCCGTTCTGGTCCGAGGGCGGCATGGCGCTCGATCAGCGAACGCTGCAGACGTTGCGAGACTCGAGCGGCATTCAGCCGATGCAAACCGCCACCGGTCTTCAGGCGCTGTATCAGTGTCTGCAGTCACCTCACGATCAGATGCTCGTGATGGAAGGCGAGGTGGCGCAGTTGCATCGCGTGCTGGCTACCCAGACGTTACAGGTACAGGCCGCCGCGATCGAGTCAACGCCGATCGAACCGATTGCCAGAGATTCCGGTGACCTGCTGGAGCAGACTCGCGACTATTTGCGAAAGCAGTTCTCGACGCTGTTGAAGCTGCCGGCCAACAACATCGATCCGCGGGCGGGACTGGAGCGGTATGGCATCGATTCCATCCTGGCCGTCAGCCTGATCAACACGCTGGAACGAACGTTCGGCGCGCTGTCCAAAACGCTGCTGTTCGAGTATCAGAACATTCAAGCACTCGCGGAGTACTTCGTTCGCTCGCATACCGCGAAGTTGGAGACGTTGTTCGCTGCGAAGAGCGCCTCGCCGCAGCGTCCCCTCCAGCCGCCGGCCATGACTCAAGCCGCGCAAGTATCGACCACGCCGAGCGCGCCTCGAAGCTCCGCCACCTCGCATCGTCGCACCGACAGTTCGACGCAGAGTGCCGAGCCGATCGCAATCGTCGGCTTGAGCGGTCGCTATCCCGAAGCGCCGGATCTGGACACCTATTGGCATAACCTTCGCGAAGGCAAGGACTGCATCACCGAGGTTCCCAAGGGACGTTGGGACTGGCGCGACTATTTCAGTGAAGACCGCACCCAGACTGGCCGTCACTTCAGCAAGTGGGGTGGGTTCATTGCGGGCGTCGACGAGTTCGATCCGCTGTTCTTCAATATCTCGCCGAAAGAGGCCAAGGGCATCGACCCGCAGGAGCGCCTGTTCCTGCAGCATGCGTGGCTGGCGATCGAAGATGCGGGTTACACGCGTGCCAGCCTGCCCAACGATCGCGTGGGCGTGTATGCCGGCGCGATGCATAGCGAGTATCAGCTGTTTGGCGCCGAGGCCAGCGTGCACGGTCAGCGCATGGCGGTCTCGAGCAGTTTTGCGAGTATTGCCAATCGCGTCTCGTACTTCCTGAATCTGCACGGTCCCAGCATGACGCTGGATACCATGTGCTCCTCGTCGCTCACCGCCATTCATCTCGCCTGTCAGGATCTGCGTCAGGGCCGAACCAGTCTGGCCATCGCCGGCGGCGTGAATGTGAGCATTCATCCGAATAAGTATCTGTTGCTGAGTGCCGGCCAGTTCATTTCCAGCGACGGACATTGCCAGAGCTTTGGCGAGGGCGGCGACGGCTATATTCCCGGCGAGGGCGTTGGTGTGGTCATTCTGAAGCGGCTGTCGGAAGCCGAGCGGGACGGCAACATCATCTATGGCGTCATTCGCGGGTCCGCGCTGAATCACGGTGGCAAGACCAACGGCTACACCGTGCCGAACCCGCAGGCGCAGACCGATGTGATTCGTCAGGCGCTGGCGGACGCCGATCTGGACCCTCGTCATATCAGCTATATCGAAGCGCACGGCACCGGCACGAAACTCGGCGATCCAATCGAGATCACGGCGCTGAGTCATGCGTTCCGTGGCGAGCGGCAGGCCGACGAAGTAGAGGCGGGCTCGTGTTTGATTGGCTCGGCGAAATCCAACATCGGCCATTGCGAGTCGGCGGCCGGCATCGCCGGCCTGACCAAGGTGCTGCTGCAAATGAAGCACCAGCTCATCGCGCCGTCGCTGCATTCCAGCAAGCTCAATCCGCATATCGATTTCGATCGCACGCCATTCGTGGTGAACCAGTCTCTGCGGAAGTGGGCGTGCCCGGAAGTGGATGGAAGGCGCGTGCCGCGCATCGCGGGTATTTCGTCGTTCGGCGCTGGTGGCTCGAACGCGCACGTCATCGTAGAGGAGTATCGAGCTACAGCTGCCGGCAGCCGCATCGAGCCTGCGCAAGTGGTCGTCGCTTTGTCGGCGAAGACGGCTGTGCAGCTGGAGCAGAAGGCGAGGGAGCTGTTGACCTTCATTGAGCGGCAAGTAGAGGCGCTCGATCTGACCTCGCTGGCCTATACGCTGCAGATCGGTCGTGAAGCGTTGGACGAGCGCTTGGGATTGGTGGCGAGCTCCATCGAGCAGCTGACGGAACAGTTGCGGCAGTTTGTCGCAGGCGACGTCGTCGTCGATGGTATGTATCGGGGCCAGACAGGACGCAGCAGCACGCCATTGTCGCTGTTCAGCACCGACGCGGATTTCCGCAAGGTCGTCGAGCAATGGATGGCGGACGGCAAGCTGTCGAAGCTGGCCGAGTCCTGGGTGAACGGGGTAGAGCTGAGCTGGAGCAAGTTCTACGAAGGTCGCGAGACACCGCGGCTCATGAGCTTGCCGGGATACCCGTTCGCTAAAGAGCGCTACTGGCTCGCGCTGCCGGCCCCCACGAAGGCCGCGCCGACGGCGGCGCTGCTGCATCCTTTGGTTCACAAGAACACGTCGACTCTTCTGCAACAGAGCTACACATCCACGTTCGATGGAACCGAGTCGTTCGTTGAGCGGAATGAGCTATCTGAGTGGATCACGCTGGAGATGATGCGAGCGGCCGTGGGGTTTGCAGCGTCAGGTCGGTCGCCGACGGACGCTCTGGAACTGCGTGACATCGCATGGGGCCGGCCGATCGCCGTGGCACCCGATCGAACCGTCCAAGTCGCCTTGCAGGCGAGGGACGATCACAGCGTCGATGTCGAGATCGTCAGTGGCGAGAGCATCGTTCATTGTCAGAGCCTGGCTGTTTACACCACTCAGCAGACACTGGCAGGGATCGACATCGCACAACTCAAGTCGGCGCTGCGTGCGCGGTCGCAGTCGCTGCCGCCGAGTGTTGTGAGCAGTTATGAAGGCGAGGGGCAGTTGATGGCGGCGATCCGCCTGGATGCTTTGAGTGCCCACGAGAAGGGGCATTACGCGCTGCGCCCGGAATTGCTGAACGTCGTGTCGGCGTTGCTAGCGGACTTCGCTGGTCAGAAGATTTCGCTGATCTCGATGGAGTCTGTGCGCTTGCTCGTTGAGTGTCCCGATAATCCAGTGATCTGGATTCGACGCGGCGCGCCGACGGGCGTCGACATTGATTTGTGCAACGAGCACGGCGATGTGTGCGTGCAGATGTGCGGTGTGCAATATGAAGCGTCTGACGATGCGGGTATCGAGGCGTCAGCGCCTGCAGGGCTGTCCACGCCGCGAGAGATCCCGCTCGGGATCGAAACTGCTCCGGCGTCCGCAGGCAGCGACTTAGTCGACGCTCCGGCCGCAAGCAAAGCGAGGAAGGTCACGCTTGCGGCAACGGACGAACTGCAGGTGAGCGAGCCTGCCGGCAGGGCGGTCGTAACGCTTGTCGATCCGGGGGCGTCTAGCTCTGCACCAGCAACTGGTCAGTCAAGCCCTTCCGTGAAGCTGTTCGACCTTGGCAGCGGCGTGTTTGCCATCGAGCTCGCGTCCGATGCACGGCCCGCGGCGGCTATCGTTGAGTCACTGTTGAATGCACTGCGCGTCGCCCGGCAGGAAGCCTCCCTGAAGGTATTGCTGATCAAAGGAACCGGCCAGTGCTGGTCGGGCGACAGAACGGCGTGCAATCAAGCAGTCGAGCGCCGTTTACTCAGCGCGGTGGCGTCATTCCCATTCCCAGTGATCGCATCCGTGCGGGGCGATGCTGGCGGCAGCGGCTTCTTGTTGGCCAGCGTCTGTGACTTGATGGTTGCCAGTCAGGAGGCCCATTACGAGTACACGAGCCCGCGCCTCGCGCTATTCCCGACCGACAACGAAGATCGGTTCTTCCGCGAGCGGTTCGGCGAGGTGCTGGCTGATGAACTCTTGTATCGCAGCGGCCCGTGGACAGGCGAACAACTGCTGCAGAAGGGCTGGACCGGTGCCATCGTGCCGGCTGCACAGGCGGACGCCAGGGCGATGGAGTTGGCCACCGACCTCGCGCAGAAGTCACACACTGCGCTCCGTGTACTGAAAGAGCATCTGGCACGCGAGCTGTTGCCCCTTATTGACGCGCTGACGGTGGTGGATCCGACAGAGCAAGCCGAACTCGACACTCGAACTTGCACCAGCATCGTGTCGCCGGTCGCGCATCTGTCGCTCGAGGATTCGACTGAGAGTGTTGCCGTCGTGAAGGTCGGCGCGTCCGCCAGCGACACCAAACAATTGATCGCCGACCTGACGGCGCTGTTCGAGCAAATCGAGCGATGCTCCGGCTATCGCGCGATCGTACTGACAAGCGCTCACCCCGGCTTTCTGGCATCGGGCGAGTCGCTCGACGCGGGCACCGTGTTGGAGCTGCGTCGATTGGTACAAGGCCGCAAGGTGCCGGTCATCACGGCATTCAACGAAAATGCTGAGGGCGCTGCCTGGTTGTTGGGATTGTGGAGCGACGCTTGCGTGTACCGAGCCCAGGGCCGCTACTGCGCGAACGATCTTTGGTCTGACTCGGAGTTGGCTCGCGAAGCTGCGGCGGTGTTCGTAACCCGGTTGGGCGCGTCGGTCGGTCAAGAGGCTTGTTTGACAGGCCGTGGCTACTCGGGAGCTGACCTGCAGGCTCGAACAGCCGCGGTGACGGTCGCCGAAGCATCGACAGTTATTCCGCAAGCATTGAGCTTGGCGAAGTTCTGGACGCAATGGCCGCGTGGGACTGTCGAGGCTTGGAAGACGGCGCGATTCCGCCGCACAGAGCAGGCGCTCGATGCTTTGCCTGTCTGGCAAGCGACGGAATCCAATGTCTCCCGCGCCGCTGCGCCGAAGGCGCCACACTCCGACGCCGTGACTGTGACCGTCGACGCCGATGGCGTCGCTGTGATCTCCATGCACGATCGCCACGCGAAGAACCTGTTCTCCGCAACGCTGCTGAGCGCTCTGAAGCAGGCGTTCGAGTACGTCGAGCAGTCGCCGGCTTGCAAAGCAGTC
Organism: Steroidobacter cummioxidans; assembly: GCF_003104955.1. Classification (NCBI taxonomy): domain Bacteria; kingdom Pseudomonadati; phylum Pseudomonadota; class Gammaproteobacteria; order Steroidobacterales; family Steroidobacteraceae; genus Steroidobacter; species Steroidobacter cummioxidans. The sequence goes on from NZ_LSRW01000045.1 coordinate 28,171, forward strand.
GTACTGACCGGCTATGACACTTACTTCGCAGCCGGCGGTACCAAGGAGACATTGCTTTCGATTCAGCAGGGCAAGGCGCAGTTCACCGACGAGCGCATCTTCGAGATCGCGCTGAATTGTCCGCTGCCCGTGATCGCCGCTATGCAGGGGCACGCCATCGGCGCAGGCTGGTCCTTGGGAATGTTTGCGGATCTGGTCGTACTTGGCGAGGAGAGTCGCTTTCACAGCCCCTACATGGGCTACGGCTTCACGCCGGGAGCGGGCGCGACGTTGGTCTTCCCTCGAAAGATTGGCCATGACCTCGCGCGCGAGACTCTGCTGACGGCGCGAGAGGTTGCAGGCCATGAGTTGCGTGACCGAGGACTGCATGTCTCGGTTGCGCCCCGACGGGACGTCTTGTCGAGTGCAATCGAGTTGGCCCGAACCATCGCTCAGCATCCGCGTGAGCAACTGACGGCCTTGAAGCGCCAGTGGACCCACGCTCTGCGCCAGGTACGAGAGGATGTCTACCGGCGCGAAGTGCAGATGCATGAGCAAACCTTCGTGGGTAAGGCCGACACCCTTGAGCATATCCAGACGAAATTCTCGAGCTCGCTGTCGTTGCCGGCCGCCGCTACATCGGATCGGCCTGTCGCGAGTGAGGGGACGAATCTTCGCGACGTGATTGCGGTCCTCAAGGACTTGCTGGCGCATGAGCTGCACATGCCGGCCGATGGCATCGACGAAGGCGTGCAGTTCACCGACCTGGGATTGGATTCGATCACTGGCGTGACCTGGATACGCAAGATCAACGATCGCTACGGCACGAGCATCGAGGCGACCAAGGTCTACAGTTATCCGACGCTGGCGGAGCTGAGCCGCTTCGTGGTGCAGGAAACGACGAAAGTGGCGCCAGCCACGGCGCCGACTCGGTCGGTCCCAGTCGAGCCTGTAAAGGTCAGGCCCGGTGCATCGAAGAGCGCGCGACGGGAACTCGTGTCGCGATTGACTCAAGCGCCGGCGCGTCGACAGGCGATCGTCCCTACCAAGGGCAATCTCATTCCCCAGCGCATTGCCGTGATTGGCATGGCAGGCCAGTTCCCCAAGGCCAACGACCTCGACGAGTTCTGGGCAAACATTGCCGCGGGTCGCGATTGCATCAGTGAAGTCCCGAACAAACGCTGGCCTCTGGATGAGTACTACCAGCCCGGCGAAGCGGCGGCAGGGAAGACGTACAGCAAGTGGCTCGGCGCGTTGACGGACTATGACGCATTCGATCCGCTGTTCTTCAACATCTCGCCCACCGAAGCGGAATGCATGGACCCGCAGCAGCGAGTGTTCCTGCAAGCTTGCTGGCATGGCATCGAGAACGCGGGGTATGACTCGCAATCTCTGTCCGGCAGTCGTTGTGGCGTGTTCGTTGGCTGCGCAGCCGGCGACTATCATCAGTTACCTCGCCGGACTCCGTTGGGCGCACAGGATTTCACTGGCGCGGCGACTTCGATTCTGGCGGCCCGCATCGCTTACTTCCTGAATCTGCGCGGGCCTTGTATCTCCATTGACACGGCATGCTCGTCATCGCTGGTCGCAATTGCCGAGGCGTGCGACAGCTTGAGCTCGGGGTCGAGCGATATGGCGTTGGCCGGCGGTGTCTACGTGATGTCGGGCCCTTCCATGCACGTCATGACGTCGCAAGCCGGCATGCTTTCCAGCGATGGCCGCTGTTTCACGTTCGATCAGCGCGCCAATGGCTTCGTCATTGGCGAAGGTGTTGGCGTCGTCGTGCTGAAGCGTCTGGACGACGCCGAGCGCGATGGCGACTGCATTCTGGGCGTCATCGAAGGTTGGGGCGTGAATCAGGACGGCAAGACCAATGGCATCACGGCGCCGAATGAGGACAGTCAGGCGCGTCTGCTGCAATCCGTCTACGAGAAGTTCCAGATCGATCCGGCCGGCATTCAGCTGATCGAGGCGCACGGCACCGGCACCAAGCTCGGCGATCCGATCGAGGTCGCCGGATTGAAAGCGGCATTCAAGCCATTCACGGATCGACAGGATTACTGCGCCCTCGGCTCGGTGAAGAGCAACATCGGACATTGCTTGACCGCCGCCGGAGTCGCAGGGGTGGCGAAGCTTCTGCTTGCCATGAAGCATCGCAAGTTGCCGCCCGCTGCGAACTACTCGCAATGTAACGAGCACATCGATCTCGCGGGCAGTCCGTTCTATGTCAATGACAGCCTGGCGGACTGGGACGTTGCAGATCAGGGTAAACGTCGCGCCGCGGTCAGCTCGTTCGGCTTCAGCGGCACCAATGCTCATATCGTGATTGCGGAGCATGTGCGGGCGTTGCCGCTCGATGCGTCCGTTTGGCCACAGCACGAAAAGTTCATCGTGCCGCTGTCTGCCAGGAATGAAACCCAGCTGCAACAGAAGGCCGACGATCTACTGGTGTTCATCCGCAAGCGATCGGAAACGCTGCGCCTCGCCGATGTGGCTTACACGCTGCAAGTAGCACGTGATTCGATGGCTGATCGCGTGGTGTTCCTGGTCAGCTCACTCGACGAGTTGATCGCCAACCTGGAAGCGTATGTGGCGGGCGAATCCGACACCGCGAGCACATTCCGAGGGCAGGCAAGGCAGAACAAGGAAGAGATGAGACTCTTCAACCAGGACGATGATGTGCGCACGACCATGGTCGGCAAGTGGCTGCGAGAGCGACAACTAGCAAAGCTCGCGCAGTGGTGGGCGAAGGGCCTGACGCTGGATTGGAAGCTGCTGTACGGCGAGGCAAAGCCGCGACGCGTCGAGCTGCCCGGATATCCGTTCGCCAAGGACCGCTTCTGGATTGATGGCGCCACAGTCGCGGACTCACCGCTCGACAGTGACGCGATCCATCCGCTGGTGCACAGGAATGCGTCGCTGCTCAGCCAGCAGCGATACCAATCGATTTTCAATGGCACGGAATCCTTCCTCGATCCCGCGGCGAAGACCTTCCCGGCATTGTCATTGGTGGAAATGGCGCGTGCAGCGATTGTACATGCGACTTCGGATCATGGCGCTCCGGAAGCAATCTGTTTGAGCGAGATTGAGTGGGATCAACCGCTGCTCGTGGCGGATCCAACCGAAGTCACAGTCAATCTGGAGGCGGATGACGACGGGATCGAGTTCGAGATCCAGACCGAAGTGGTGCATGCGCGTGGTCGCGCCCAACTGATCGGGAAGATCGATGCGGAGCGGCTCGATGTTGCCGCAGTCGTGAGCCAGATGGCGCGTGAAGAGCTGCAGGCTGACGAACTCCGCTCGTTGAAAGAGGTTTTCCGTGGCAGCGATTGTCTGCGGGCACGGATCGCTCTCACGCCGGACGCTAGCGCCCAAGGCTACGTGCTCCATCCAAGTTTGATGGCAGCCGCATGGCATGCCTGCACGACATTCATTGGCGCAGACGCGGGTACGCGGTTGATCTCGGTGGACTCGTTCACCATCGCTTCGCATTGTCCGGAGCAGGTGTTCGCCCTGGTCCGATACGCAGCGGATGACGACCGGGCCCTCGATGTCGACCTGTACGACGAGGCTGGAAACTCCTGCGCATGGATGAGAGGCGTGCGATGGACTGCGCCGGGCACTAATGCAGAAGTCGAAACGGCTGCCGGATCCGCGTGGGACGGCGTCAGCTATCTATATCGCTGGGAAGAGTGCCGGGCCGTCGTTCCTAGCCTGGCGACAGCGCACCAGACCGTCCTGATCGTCTGCTGGGATGATTCTTACGGATTTGAAGAGACGATTCGCGACTACTACCGGCACGATCAGCAGGCAGACGTCGTGCTGCTTCGGTTGGCTGATACAACGGCGCAGTTGGCCCACAACGAATGGCGCTGCGGAGTGCGGGACGCGCGAGCGTTCGAGACGGCGTTGCAGGGCGTCCGCAAGATCGATGCGCTGTATTTCCTGGCGTCGAGCTCGCAGGCGAAGTACACCTCGGTGGAGGAAGCGGCGGAAGGACAGCTGCTGCGACTGGTGAAATCCCTGAAGCAGGGTCAGAAGGTTGGCGAGAAGGTCGACACCTACATCCTCACGGTCGACAACCATTCACTGACGGGCGAGCTCAATCAGTGGTCCGGCGCGGGCGCGGCGGGGCTAGGATATTCGCTGGCCCAGGGCAACTATCAGTTCCGAGTGCGCAATCTGGATCTGTCGACCGAGGACCTGCGCGATCCAGGCAGTGCCAAGCAGTTGCTCACGCTGATCAATCGCGAACCGTCCTCCGATCGGGGCGAAGTATTCAAGATCCAGTCAGGCCAGCGGTACCGCGGGACGTTCCTGAAGTTGAGTTGGGGGCAGGCAGCGCCAGCCGCCATCAAACAGAACGGTGTCTATCTCATTGTCGGCGGCAGCGGCATCGTCGGTCGCATCATCACACGGAATCTCATACAGAAGTATGGAGCCACCGTGGTGTGGTTGGGCCGCAGCGATGGGGACTCACCGAAGGTTCGCGGGGCGCTGCAATCGTTCGCGGAGTTCGGCAACAAGCTGCACTACCTGCAAGCGGACGTGCTGAGCCTGGACTCGATGCGCAAGGCTGTCGCCACGATCAAAGTTCGGTACAAGGCGATCAACGGTGCGATCTTCTCGGGCATGGTGTTTGGCATCGACAACACCATCGATCAGATTTCGGCAGCCCAGTTCGAGTCGGTCGTCGGGATCAAGACGCAGGGCAGCCGGGTGTTCTACGCGGCGTTGCACGACGAGCCGCTGGACTTCATGGTCTATTTCTCGTCCGGGCAAGCTTATTCCTTCTCCGGTGCGTTGACCGTCGCAGCGTACGCCGCCGGCATCAGCGCGGCTGATGGCTTCACGCGCTCCATTCAAGGCACAACGAAAGTTCCCGTCGGCACCATCAACTGGGGCGCGTGGCGAGCATTCGTCAAGGAGCGAATGGAGCTCCATCACGACGTGCGCGCGAAGAACGTTGGCTCGCTCAGCGATGACGAAGGATTTGCCTGCTTCGAGCACTTCGTCGCCGCCCTTCAGCAGGGCAGGATTCAGCAGGTCCTGTGCATGAGAGTGTCGGAGGAAGTGCAGCCGCTGATCAACCGCAACTCGGAGGAACTCGTCACGTTGGCGGCTGACGTGCCCGTTGCGCCGTCCAAGATGGATCTCGAGATCCAATTCCCCAGCGAGCGCATAGCTGCGTTGATACAAGCTCAGGAGCGCAGCGATCTGGACGATTGGTTCAGCCAGTTGCTGATCTATCAGCTGAATCGCCTGGTCGAGGCGTGCGATCACAGTCTGCCGACGCGTGCGCCAGCCACTGTGCGCGAGCTGCTCGGGCGCTGCCGAATTCTTGACAAGTACATTCCATGGGTCAACGAGAGCCTGCGAATGCTGGCCGAGCGCGGCTGCATCGAGTTGCGCGACGACACGATCGTCCGTTGGGATCCGAAGAATGCGAAGGCCAGGTGGCACGAGTGGCAGACACGACGGTTCACGTACACCGAGGATGCATACGCCAAGGCGCTCACTGCGCTGGTGACCGACTGCCTGCTCAATCTGCCGGACATCTTGAAAGGCAACGTCGCGGCGACCGACATCATCTTCCCGAACTCATCCACGGAGAAGGTGGCGGCGCTGTACAAAGAAAACGCGATTGCGGACACGTACAACGACATCGTGGCCGACGCCGTGTTGGCCTGTTTGCAGCAGCGTCTGCAAGTCGATCCGAGCACTCGCTTGCGTATCCTGGAAATTGGCGCGGGCACCGGTGGAACGTCGGCGACTGTATTTGCCAAGCTGCAGCCGTTCCAGCGCGCCGTCGAGGAGTATTGCTACACAGACCTGTCCAAGGCGTTCTTCCTGCACGCCGAGGAAAACTATCTCCCGAGCAATCCCTATATCGTATGCAGACGATTGGACATCGAGCAGCCCATCGGTGCGCAGGGCGTGGATCTCGGTAGTTACGATGTCGTGATTGCAACGAACGTCTTGCACGCAACGCGAGACATTCGGCAGACCTTGCGCAATGCCAAGGCTGCGTTGCGTAGCAATGGCGTCCTGCTGCTCAATGAGATCAGCGACAAGGCATTGCCGGCGCATCTGACGGTTGCACTGCTGGATGGGTGGTGGCTGTTCCAGGATCCGGAGCTGCGTATTCCCGGCTGCCCGGGCCTGTACCCGCAAAGCTGGCAACGTGTGCTCGAGGAAGAGGGCTTCTGCTCGGTGCAATTCCCGGCGGAACATGCTCACGTGCTCGGCAACCAGATCATCGTCGCGCGTAGCAACGGGATCATTCGCCAAAGAACCGAGCACGTCGTGCCGGCGCCGGTTGTAGCCAAAGCGCCGGTCGCCGTTCAGCGGCGAGCCCCCGTGCAATTGCCGGTGCGCCTAGCCGTTGCGGATCGTGCGCCCGTCGTGTCCAGCAGTGCGCATGTGCGTGATGCCATTCTCGATTGCCTGTCCAGGACCTTGAAGGTTCCAGCGGCGAGCATCGGCGCCGAGATCGCGTTCTCCGACTACGGCATCGATTCCATCCTTGGCGTCAACTTCGTCAAGCAGGTGAACGACAGTCTGCGCATCTCGTTGAACACGGCGATCATCTTCGAGTATCCGTCGCTGGAGCGGTTGAGCACCCACATCCTCGCGGCGTTCGGGACTCAGATCGAAGCGCAGCTGAGTGCGTTGCCCGTGCCCAGCACGACGCCGATCGCCGCACCAGTGCAGCAGCGATCAGCAGTTCCTGTGAGCACCAAGCGTCGCGCCAAACGAAGCGAGAGCGCGGCACCTGCAAGCAACACCGATATCGCCGTCATCGGCATGTCGGGCCGCTTTCCGAAAGCGGAGAACGTGCGTGAGTTCTGGAACAACCTGGTGAGCGGCGTTGATGGCGTCACGGAGCTGTCAGCGGAGTATCTGGATCCGGCGAACTACAGCGCCAGGAAGCAGAAGGGCAAGACCCGATGTAAGTGGGGTGGCGTGCTCGCCGAGCGAGATTGCTTCGATCCGCTGTTCTTCAATATCTCGCCGCATGAAGCGGAGTCCATGAATCCGCATCAGCGGCTGGTGATGCAAGAGAGCTGGAATGCGCTCGAAGACGCGGGCTACAACCCGAAATCGCTGGCGAGCTCGCAGACCGGAGTGTTCGTCGGCTCGGAGCCGACGGGCTATCAGGGCCACACCTTCACCGGCTTGTCGGAAGCGATCATCGCCTCGCGGCTCTCCTATGTACTGAACTTCAATGGTCCGGCGTTCGTCGTCAACACGGGCTGCTCTTCCTCCGGCGTCGCAATCCATCTGGCCTGTGAGAGTCTGCGGAATCGCGAGTCGGACGTTGCGCTCGCTGGCGGTGTACATGCGTGCATGAACCAGACGACGCAAATCCGGTTGGACGAAATCGAGATGGTGTCGCCCAGCGGTCGTTGCTTCACCTTCGACGCGGCGGGCGATGGCACGATCATCTCCGAAGGCGTCGGCATGGTCGTACTGAAACGTCTGGACGATGCCATTGCCGCAGGCGATCACATCTACGGAGTTATCAAGGGCTCAGGCATCAATCAGGACGGCGCGAGCAACGGCATCACCGCGCCTAACGGCGCCGCGCAGGAGCAGTTGATCCGCAGCGTTTACGACAAGTTCAAGATCGATCCGGAGCGGATCAGCTACGTCGAAGCACACGGCACGGGCACCAAGCTCGGCGATCCGGTGGAGACGAACGCGCTGGTCAGGGCGTTCAAGAGCTACACCGGCAAGCAAGATTACTGTGCGGTGGGTAGCGCGAAATCTCATGTTGGGCATACCGCTGCCGCAGCGGGTGTCACCGGACTGATCAAGGTTCTGTTGTCGATGCAGCACCGGCAGCTGCCGAAGCTGCTCAACTTCAGGACCCTCAATCCGCTCATCGAGTTCGAGCAATCGCCGTTCTATGTCGTCACCGAGCGCTCGCCCTGGCAGCCGGCGGGTGAGGTTCGGATGGCCGCCATCAACTCCTTCGGCCACAGCGGCACGAACGTTCACATGGTGGTCGAGGAGTATCTACCGGCGACTCGCCAGGAGGCCAAGCATGCAAACCGCGCCGTCGTCGTGCCGTTATCGGCCAAGACGCCTGAACAGTTGCAACAAAAGGGTCGCGACCTGCTGGAGTTCATCGAGTCCAGCGTCGCAACCATCGATCTCGCGTCCATGGCCTGGACACTGCAAACAGGGCGCGAGGCGATGGTGGAGCGCGTCGGGTTCGTGGTCCGCTCGGTCGATCAACTGACCGACCAGCTCCGCGCGTGGCTGGTGGGCGCAAGTGATACTCGCGGCATCGGCGCGGACAACCTGGAAACGCAGCTGGAATCGTGGCTGCAGGGATCAGCGGTGGATTGGCAATTGCTCTGGGGCGATGTGAAGCCCAAGCGCATGAGCTTGCCTGGTTATCCGTTCGCCAAGGAAAGGTATTGGGCCGGTATCTCCGGCACGACGCCAGTCGACCTCGAGACCTTCGACACTGCGGCGGAGCTGCCGTCGCATGACATCGAGGACATCATCGACCGCCTCGATGACGACACGATCGATGTCAACGCCGCCGTGCAGCTGTTGAAGACGATCGTCTGAAACGACCTTAGTTCTCCTCTGCCTCTCATGACGCGCCGGCGGGTCCGCGGCGTCGCGCCTGATATCTCAAGAAGAGTCAGCCAATGATCGATTTCATCGAATACGTGGTCGGCGAGCTGAAGAGCAAGCGCCTCTCCAAAGGCCATGCTCTGGCGCTGATCAATCAATTCTCCGGCCGCTCCACGGCGACCGGCGCGGCGGTGCTTCATCCGCTGCTGCACAGGAACACGTCCGATCTCGTGCAGCAGAGTTATGCCTGCAGCTTGACTGGCTCAGAGTTCTTTCTGCGGGATCACCGTGTGCACGGGAACAAAGTGCTGCCCGCGGTGGCGTATCTGGAGATGATTCGCGCGGCGATGGCAGATGCGGTGCCGGACCACACGGGGAAGACGCTCGAGCTTCGCAATGTTGTCTGGGCGCAGCCGGTGGTCGTGCAGGATAGAAAGGATGTGTCCGTTGCGCTATCCGTCGATGCGGCTGGCAGCGAGGAACAGATCGACTTTGAGATTTTCAGCGGCGCGGATTCCGATGAAGTCATCCATTGCCAGGGCCAGGCGTTATTGACCAAAGGCTCCAGGCCGCAGCGCTGTGACATCGACGATCTTCGCGCACAAATGCGAAACGGCCCCGTAGACGCGGCACACATCTATCCCGCTATTGCCGAGATGGGCATCGATCTTGGCCCTGCGCAACAGGGCATTCGGGCTATTCATCAAGGCGAGCGGCAGCAGCTCGTAGAGATTCATTTGCCCGAAGCAGTGCAGGGCACGCGCAATGACTATGTGCTGCACCCGAGTGTGATGGACAGCGTGCTGCAGGCCGCGTCCGGCCTGCTGGTTGATCTGACGGGCAAGCCCGGTCAGCCGCCACTACCGTTTGCGCTGGAATCGTTGCAAGTGTTCTCCGGTTGCCAGCCGGAGATGTTCGCCTGGGCTCGTCATGCGCCGGGCAGCAAGCCTGGAGACGCGGTTGCCAAGTTGGATATCGACTTGTGCGATGGCGACGGGAATGTGTGCGTCAGCCTGAGAGGCTTCTCGTCTCGCGTGTCGAGCGTCGCCAGCAAGATTGGTTGTGTGCTCGCTGTGCCGGAGTGGCAACCTGCTAGTGCGGCGGTTCCGAAATCAGTCGAAGTTGCGGCTCGGCCGGTTCAGACGCACGTGATTCTTTGTGATATTTCAGGTGTGGTCGCGCGGGAGCTCGAGATCGAGCTTGGCAAGTCCGGCGATCAGGTTTCCTGTCGCGAGTGGCAGGGCGCTCAGCAATCGATGGCGGGTCGCTATACCGCAGCAGCGCTCGCTTGTTTTGAAACGCTGCGGTCGCTCTTGCAGGGCTTGAAGGATCGCGCGCTCGTGCAGGTCGTCATTGCACAGTCGGATTCGATCTTCGCCGGCCTGACCGGCTTGTTGAAGACAGCGACGCAAGAGAATCCGAACCTGCTCGGCCAGATCGTCGTGACGACGCCTGCGCTGTCTGCCACCGAGCTGGCGAACCAGCTTCGACAGGCACGCGCTCTGTCGCATCAGGCGATCGTCAGATTCGAGAATCACGAGCCCCAGGTGCTGCGCTGGCAGGCGGTCGATGACTCGACCCCACTGAAGCAGCAGATCGCATTCAAGGACCGCGGCGTCTATGTGATAACGGGCGGCCTTGGCGGCTTGGGAATGATATTTGCGCGGGAGATCCTGTCGAGGACGGCAGATGCCAAGGTCATCCTGACGGGGCGCTCTGCGGCCAGCGCAGCGACTCAAAAAACGTTGAATGAGCTCTCCGCGGGCAGTTCGCCACGCGCGTTCTATCGCCAGCTCGATCTCAGCGACCTGCATCAGGTCAAAGGACTGTTCACGGATGTTCTGCAGGAGTTCGGTCGCGTCGATGGAATCCTGCACAGCGCGGGCCTGATCTGCGATGCCTTCATCCTGAAGAAAACACCGGAGGAATTCGCTCGCGTGCTGGAGCCGAAGGTCATCGGTACCTTCAACCTGGACGCAGCCAGCCAGGACATCAATCTCGACTTTCTGGTGCTGTTCTCGGGCGGCGCAGCGGTTCACGGCAACCCTGGTCAGGCGGATTACGCCGCCGCCAATGGGTTCATGGATCAGTTCGCGGCTTACCGCAATCAGCTGGTCGCTGCCAACGCAAGGCAGGGGCTGACCGTCTCGATCAACTGGCCGCTGTGGCGGGATGGCGGAATGACCATCGAGCCTCAGCACCTGCAAGTCCTGCAGCGCTCGACCGGCATGCATCCGATGCAGACGGAAACGGGCCTTCGCGCGTTCCATGAGTGCCTGACGTTACAGCGCAGTCAGGTGCTGGTCGTGGAGGGCGAGCTGGAGCGCATTCATCGCGCCTTCCTCGGCACAGCGCCGATGTCGCCTGCAGTTGTTCAGCGCGATGTCGTCAGTCCAGCGGTTGCTGTGGATTCCAGCGACCTGATGGAAAAGACGCAGAGTTTCCTGCGTAAACAGTTCTCCGTGGTGCTGAAGCTGCCCGCGCAGAAGATCGATCCGGCTGCACCGCTGGATCAGTACGGCATCGACTCCATCGTAGCAATGGGCCTGACCAATCAGCTGGAGCTCACCTTCGGCTCGTTGCCCAAGACGCTGCTCTTCGAGTATCGGAACGTACGTGATCTGGCTCGACATCTCATCGAGTGTCACGCGGACACGTTGGCGAGTTTGTTCGCAGCGGAGACCGGCGCGGTCGAACAGCGCGCAACCAAGGCGCAGGCATCGCCTGTGTCTTCGGTAATCGTGAAGTCGAGGAGGGCGAAGTCCAAGACTGCACGGCGATTCCGTCGCGCGGGGCAGGAAGCATTCGAGCCAGCAAGCCTCGCGGCGACGAACGAGCCGATCGCGATCGTGGGCCTGAGCGGCCGATATCCCGAGTCCATCGATGTCGACGCCTACTGGCGCAATCTGCGTGATGGCAAGGACTGCATCACCGAAGTGCCCGAGCAGCGCTGGAGCTGGCGCGAGTACTACACCGAAGATCGAACCAAGCCGGGATATCACTACAGCAAATGGGGCGGATTCATTGCGGGAGTCGATGAGTTCGATCCATTGTTCTTCGGTATCTCGCCCCGCGAGGCGCGGCTGATGGATCCGCAGGAGCGCTTGTTCCTTCAACACGCGTGGATGGCCATCGAGGATGCGGGCTATACGCGTGCGGCCCTGCAAGTGCCGAATGCTCGGCCGGATCGCCAGCTCGGTCAGGTCGGCGTCTACGTCGGCGCGATGTATGGCGAATACAACTTATCGGGAAGTCTTGCCGGCATCGCCAATCGCGTGTCCTCGGTGATGAATTTCCATGGGCCCAGCATGACGCTGGACACGATGTGCTCTTCCTCGCTGACCGCCATTCATCTCGCCTGCCAGGACTTGAGGCAGCGTCGCACGGATGCCGCGATCGCTGGCGGCGTCAATGTCAGCATTCATCCCAGCAAGTATCTGATGCTCAGCGCCGGGCAGTTCATTTCCAGCGACGGTCATTGCCAGAGCTTCGGCGAGGGTGGCGATGGTTACATCCCGGGCGAGGGTGTCGGCGCGGTGGTGTTGAAGCGGCTGTCGGACGCGGAGAGAGCGGGTGATAACATCTACGGAATCATCCGCGGCAGCGCGCTGAATCATGGCGGCAAGACCAACGGTTATACGGTCCCGAATCCTCAGGCGCAGGCGAGCGTCATTCGCCAGGCGTTGACGGAATCGAACACCGACCCGCGCCATGTCTCGTACATCGAAGCGCACGGCACCGGCACGAAGCTGGGCGATCCGATTGAGATCGCGGCATTGAGCAAAGCTTTCGACGAGCTGGGTCGAGAGGTGTCGCAGAGCGAATCGCGCGCTGCCTGTGCCGTCGGATCCGCGAAGTCGAACATCGGCCATTGTGAGTCCGCTGCAGGTATCGCTGGTCTCACCAAGGTGCTGCTGCAAATGCAGTATCGACAACTCGTGCCGTCGCTGCATTCGGCGCGTCTGAATCCGCACATCGATTTCGAGCGTACGCCGTTCGTGGTCAATCAAGCACTGCGAGCTTGGGAGCCGCCGGTGAGCGAGGGCAGACCGCTGCCTCGGATCGCGGGGATTTCTTCCTTTGGCGCTGGTGGATCGAATGCGCACGTGGTGGTGGAGGAGTATGTGTGCGCCGATGCGCAGCCTCAGCAGGGGCCGGTGATCATTCCACTGTCCGCGAGGACGCCGGAGCAGCTCAGACAGCGAGCTCGCGACTTGTTGGATTTTGCCCGCGCACGCAAGGCGGAGGGATCGATTGATCTGGCGGGTATGGCGTACACGTTGCAGGTCGGCAGAGAGGCGATGGAGATTCGCCTCGGCTTCATTGTCGATTCGGTCGCGGAGCTGGTGGAGAGACTGGAGGCGTTCCTTGCGAGCGCGGATGTGGACGACGCTGATATCGAGGGCATGTGTCGGGGACGGATCAAGGATCACAGAGAAACGCTGGCTACCTTCAGTGAAGATCCGGACTTTCAGGAGACCGTCGACAAGTGGATGGCCCGCAGGAATCTGCCCAAGTTGCTGGATGGGTGGGTCAAGGGGTTGGAGCTGAACTGGCACAAGCTGTACGGCGCCGGTGCGCCGCGCCGGATCAGCCTGCCGACGTATCCGTTCGCGAAGGAGAAGTATTGGATTGAAACGGTGGGGCAGGTTGTCAAGAGTGCCGTGCAGTCTTCAGCCGCAGCGGTGAAGCCGCAAGCGATTCAGCTGGGTGAGGCTTCGGCCAACGATGCTTTGCGTGGCGCCGCCCCGGCGACGGCAGCGGGCAAGCCGAAGTCGGTGGCGCTGATTGGGTTGCAGGAGATTGGAGCGGTCGAGGACAGTCGCGACGCCGATCAGGTTCAGCAGGACCCGCAGATCGAGCAGGTCGAGGTCATCGAGCAGATTCGGATCGTCGAAGAGATCGAGGCGGTCCAGGAGATGGCGGTGCTCATGCCGCAGGACGATTCCGCGACTGTCGACGCCGCGGTCGTTGTTCCTTCGCAGAGCGAGCTACAGCGTCAGCTTAGTGCCACGCTGGCCGAAGCGCTGTACATGGATGTCGCCGATGTCGACAGCGAGAAGTCGTTCGTCGATCTGGGGATGGACTCCATCGTCGGCGTGGAGTGGGTGAAGGTCATCAACAAGCGCTACGGCCTGTCGCTCGCCGCCACGCGCGTTTACGACTACCCGAACATCAAAGAGCTGGCCTCGTTCGTAGCGAAGGAGCTCGCGGCTCTCAAACCGATCGCCAAGCCGACAGCGGTCGCCAAATCGGCTACAGCCGTCAAGTCGGTTGCGACAAGTAAGCCAGTGCTCGATCCGCCGCAGGCAAGTATTGCGGTCAAGCGCACGACCTCGGTGACGCAATCGGTGGCGACTGTCACGCGAGATCAAAACATCGTTCCTGAGCCCGACGCGACTGTGGTGAAGCAAACCGCAGCGCGCCCCTCAGGCAAGATCGCCATCGTCGGCATGTCGGGCCGGTACCCGCAAGCGGACAATCTCAATCGGTACTGGGACAACCTGGCTCAGGGGAAGAATTCCATCGTTGCAATTCCACGCTCGCGCTGGAACGTCGACGACTACTTCGATGCGGATCCGAACCAGCCAGGCAAGGTGTATTGCAAGTGGCTCGGCCTGCTGGACGATGTGGATTGTTTCGATCCGCTGTTCTTCCAGATCTCGCCCGCCGAAGCGCAGGCCATGGATCCGCAGCATCGCCTGTTCATGCAGGAAGCCTATCGAGCGTTCGAGGACGCGGGCTATTCCAACACTGCGCTGAGCAATGTGAAGTGCGGCGTGTACCTCGGCATCATGAGCAACGAGTACCAATTGCTGCTCGCCAAGGACAGCTCTATCCATGCTGCCGCGACTGGCACGAGCTACGCCATCGGCGCCGCGCGTATTGCCTATCACTTGAACCTGAAAGGGCCGGCGATACCGATCGACACCGCGTGCTCATCATCGCTCGTGTCCATTCACCTGGCTTGCCAGGCGCTGTTGAATCGCGAGATCGACATGGCGCTCGCGGGTGGCGTCACGCTGTATCTGACGCCCGATTCCTATCTGGCGATGTGCCAGCTGGGCATGTTGTCGAAGGATGGGCAATGCAAGACGTTCGACGACTCCGCTGATGGCTTTGTGCCGGGCGAGGGCGTCGGTGCGCTGGTTTTGAAGCGCCTGGAAGATGCCGAGGCGGATGGCGACTTCATCCATGGCGTCATCCTCGGCTCGGCCATCAACCAGGACGGCAAGACCAACGGCATCACCGCGCCCAGTGTCAGCAGTCAGATCGAGCTGGAGCGCGATCTGTACGCGAGATACCAGATCGATCCCGAATCGATCAGCTACGTCGAGACGCACGGCACCGGCACCAAGCTTGGCGATCCCATCGAGCTGGAAGCGCTGGCGACGGTGTTCGGTGAAAAGACCGCGAAAAAGAATTTCTGCGCGTTGGGCTCGGTCAAGACGAATATCGGTCACACCTCCGGAGCGGCCGGCGTTGCCGGCGTGCAGAAGGTGTTGCTGTCGATGCGGCATCGCTCGCTGGTGCCGAGCCTGAACGTGAAGGCAGAGAACACGTTGTTCGATTTCCAACGCTCGCCGTTCTACATCTGCCGGGAGCAGCAGGCGTGGAAAGCGTCGCCGGGCTCGCTACTGCGCGCTGGCGTCAGCTCGTTCGGGTTCAGTGGCACCAATGCGCACCTAGTCCTGGAAGAGTATGTGCCGCCGTCCACGGCCACTCGCACGCTGTCGCCTGCCAAGGAGGTCGCGGTGCTGTTATCGGCCAGGACCTCGGCACAACTCGAGCAGAAGGCCAAAGATCTGTTGGATTTCCTGCTCGCTGGAGAAGTCGATCTCGTCGCCGTCGCCTATACGCTGCAGGTCGGCAGAGAGACGTTCAAGGAACGCTTGGGTGTGGTAGCTGGCTCGGTAGCAGAGCTGGTGGAGAAGCTCCGAGCTTACCTTTCGGGTACGACCAGTGCCGAGCGCGTCTATCGCGGCCAAGCGGGTCGTGACAAGGAGGCGCTCGCGGTCTTCACGGCTGATGCAGATTTGCAGGCGACCATCGCTCGTTGGCTGGAGCAGGGCAAATTCAGCAGCTTGCTGGATCTCTGGGTCAAGGGATTGGACGTGGACTGGCGCAAGCTCTACGCGGGGCAAACGCCGCCACGCCGCATCGGGTTGCCGACGTATCCGTTCGCCAAGGATCGATACTGGCCGAACGTGAATGCGGGTACTGCGACGGCCTCCACCCCAGCCAGTGCGACGCTGGAGCGCGGCAACGCAGCTGCAATTCCTTGTGCTGTGGCAAAACAGCGTTTGATCTACGCGCCACGTTGGAAAGCCGAAGCATTGCCGCCATCCGCGCCAGTTGAGCCGCTGTCGGGCCCAACGTTGCTGCTGGATACCTCAGACGAGTTGTTTCTGGCGCTAAAGAAGCAGGTGCCGGCTGATACGAAGCTGACGCTCGTCCGGCTGCAAGCCGCTGCGAGGTTCCAGGAAGTTGCGCCGGATGTTTTCACGCTCGATCCGGCAGGGGGCGCACAGTTCTTCCAGCTCGTAGAAGCGCTGAAGTCTCGCAACCAGCTCCCGACGCAGGTGTTGAGCAGTGACGACACCTCACAGCTCAATGCACGCTTCTATTCGCTCTTTGACCTGTGCAAAGCGCTGCTCGCGAACAAGCAGCAATCACGCGTGAGAGTCGTATCGGTGTACGCCGGTGAGTCGAGCTTGCAGGCTGCTCAAAATGCGGCGTTGGCGGGGTTCTTCAAGACGCTGTCGCTGGAAAATCCCAAGTACCGCGGCAAAGTCGTGAACATTCGAACCAGCGAGATCGCGCCTTCGGAAACGGCGCGGCTCGTGCTCGGTGAGTTGCAGGACTCGAACTGGCAGACGACTGCGGTCAGTTATCAGCGAAGCCAGCATCGTTACAGTCGGAGCGTCGAGGAACTCGTCGCTCATCTTCCGGCCAGCGATCTCAGCAATGAGCTGCCGCTGAAACAGCGTGGGGTCTACATCGTCGCCGGCGGGTTGGGTGGGCTGGGATTCATCGTCTGCGAGTACCTGGCCAAGCAGTTCGGCGCTCGGCTGATCCTGCTCGGTCGCTCGGCGCTCACGTCAGCACAGGCAAACAAGCTGCGTCGACTACAGGCTCACCAGCCAGATGCCACGTACGTGCAGGCCGACGTTGCCAGGCTTGATGACGTTGCGCACGCGGTGCAGATAGCGAAAGAGCGCTTCGGGGCTATCAATGGCGTCATTCACGCGGCAGGTGTCAACAAGGATGCGTTCATCCTCAAGAAGACGCGCGACGAAATGGTTGCGGTGCTGAGCCCGAAGGTGCTCGGCACGGTGAATCTGGATCAGGCGACCCGCGCGGAGCGGCTCGATTTGTTCGTGATGTTCTCGTCGGTTGCGGCGACGTGGGGCAATGCAGGGCAGAGCGATTACGCGTACGGCAACAACTTCATGGATGCATTCGCCGAGTACCGAGAGCAGTTGCTGAGCAATGGTGAGCGGTCGGGTCGCACGCTGTCGATCAATTGGCCGTTCTGGGTCGAAGGCGGCATGACTGTGTCGCAAGGTGACCTGGAGCGCACTGAAACGCAGACCGGCCTCAGCCCGCTGCCGAGCGAGGACGGCATTCAACTGTGGGAAGAGATTTTGCGCACCGACCTCACCCGAGCGGTGGGGCTCTACGGAGACGCGGCAAAGATCAGCGCTCAACTTTCGACAGCGACACAGCCCGAAGCAGCAGCCACGGTCGAGTCGGCAGCGATCGCCGGCGATCTACTTGCGCAAGCTCGGGAATACCTGCAGCGTCTCATCGGCGCTGAGATCAAGCTCTCCGCCGAGCAGGTCGATCCGCAGGAACGCTTCGAGGCGTTCGGCATCGATTCGATCGTCGTCGGTCGCTTGAATGCGGCGCTGACGCGCGATCTGGGCGAGTTGCCGAAGACGCTGTTCTACGAGCGAGACAACATCGAGGAGCTGGCGCAGTACCTGGTCGACGAAGCACCGGGCGCGCTGTCGAAACTTTTGGGTGCGGCAGCGACCACCAGCACTGCGGCGCCGCTCGTTACAAATGAGCTGGCCCCGCCGCCGGCGCAGCCCGCAACGAAAGCGGAGGAACCCGCGCAGATCGCCATCATTGGCGTGCACGGCTATTACCCGGGCTGCACAGATCTCGACGACTACTGGCGACATCTGCGCGACGGCACAGATCTGGTTGGCACGGTGCCGCCCGATCGTTGGGATGCGGAAGCGCTCTACGACAGCGATCCGATCAAATCAGTGGAAGGAAAGATCTACTGCAAATCGGGTGCCTTCCTTGCCGACGCCGATAAGTTCGATGCACTGTTCTTCAACATCCCGGCGGAAGAGGCCAGAGTCATCGATCCCCAGGAGCGGTTGTTCCTGAACTCGGTGTGGGCAGCGCTGGAAGACGCGGGTTACACCCGCGACAGTTTGAAGAGGCGGCATCCGAAGGCAAAGAGCGCGGACGTAGGCGTTTTCGTCGGCGTCACGACCAATTCGTATCAGTTGCTGGCAGCGGACGAGTGGGGCAAGGGCAACGTCGCCTCTGCGAGCGCGCTGCCCTGGTCCATTGCGAACCGGGTTTCTTATTTCTTCGACTTCCAGGGACCCAGCATGCCGATCGATACGGCGTGCTCGTCCTCACTCGTGGCCATTCACCTCGCGTGTGAAAGCCTGCGCAAGCGCGAATGCCAGGTCGCTATCGCCGGCGGCGTGAACATGTACCTGCATCCGGCGAAATATCATTCTCTCTGCGACCGACGCATGCTCGCGCTGGGCGGAAAATGCCGCAGCTACGGCGCTGGCGACGACGGGTTCGTTCCTGGCGAAGCGATCGGATCCCTGGTGCTCAAGCCGCTCAACGAGGCGCTCAGAGACGGCGATCACATCTACGCAGTCGTCGCTGGCAGTGCTTACGATCACAGCGGACGCTCCAACGGCTACTCGGCGCCAAATCCGAACTCGCAAGCGAGCGTAATCGCTCGCGCGCTGGAGAAGGCGCAGATTCATCCGGAGACCATCGGCTATATCGAGGGGCATGGCACTGGCACACAGCTGGGTGACAGCCTGGAGATCGCCGCTCTGGCGCAAGCCTTCAAGAAACAGACGGACAAGCGTCAGTTCTGTCCGGTGGGCTCGGTGAAGGCGAATCTGGGGCACTCCGAATCGGCCGCCGGCGTTGCCGGTGTGACCAAGATCTTGCTGCAGATGAGGCATCAGCAGCTCGCACCCAGCATTCATTCAGAAGAGATCAATCCAAACATCGACTTCGAGGCCTCGCCTTGCTATCTGCAGCGGGAGTTGTCGCGGTGGCCGGCCTCAGTCGAGCATCCGCGTCGAGCCATCATTAATTCCTTCGGTGCCGGTGGCGTGAATGCTTGCGTCGTCCTCGAAGAGCATCAATCGCCCGTTATCTCAGGACGATTGCCATCGACGGGGCCGAGTCTTATCGTCCTGTCCGCCAAGACTGAAGATCGTTTGCACGAGTACGGCAAACGGCTGCTCGATTACCTGGGTACGAGCAGCGATGTCGATCTCACAGCACTGTCCTTCACCTTGCAGGTGGGCCGGGAAGCGATGACCGAGCGCCTGGCCGTCGTCGTCGCCAGTGTTGCAGAACTCAAGAAAAAGCTGAGCGACTGGCTGAGCGATCCTGCGTCGCCAGCGGTCCATCGCGGAACGATCGGTCCCGGCCGGGCAATCAGGAAGTCGTCGACGAGCGCTGATCGAGATCTGGAATCGCTGGCAAAAGCTTGGACGGCAGGTGCAGAGATCGACTGGGAACACTTGTACGCCGGCGCTCGACCGGATCGAATCTCATTGCCGACCTATCCGTTCGCAAAGGAGCGCTATTGGGTCTCGCGGTCCGCACGGCATGCGTTGCCCGTGACCGTGACCAGCGAGGCTCGCTTGCATCCGCTGGTCTCGCACAACTCATCGACGCTGCAAGAGGTCAGCTTCAGCTCGTTGCTGTCGGCGCACGAGTTCTATGCTCGCGATCATCGGGTCAACGAGGAGATGATTTTCCCAGGCGCGGGCTATCTGGAGATCGCTCGTCTCGCTGGCTGCGTCGCGGCGGCAGCCCGAGTGACCGCGATCAAGGACGTAGTTTGGGTTCAGCCGCTGGTGTTCTCATCCGAGTCGCAGCTGCTCCAGACCGCACTTCAGCCCGGCGACGGTGAAGCGCAGTACACCATCACGTCGTTCGATCAGAACCACGACAAGGTGGTGCACGCGGAAGGCGTCGTTCAATTTCAGGATGACGCATTCGAGCCGCAGCTGAGCGAGGCCCATCTGCACATCGAAGCGCTGAAAAAGCAGTGCTCGAAGCGCATGGACGGGGCTAGCTACTACGACCAGGTCGAGAAATCCGGCCTCAGCTATGGGCCGTCGTTCCGCACCGTGCAGGAGCTGTACGTCGGCGATTCGTTCGCATTGTCGCGACTGCAATTGCCCGACGAGCTCGCGACCGATCTGGATGAGTACGTGCTTCATCCCAGCATCGTCGATGGCGCTTTGCAGACAGTGTCCGGCCTGATCGGCCGCGTCGAAACATCGGTGCCGTATCTGCCGTTCGCGATCGAGGAGGTGCAGATCCTGCGATCCACCGCGCCATCGTGCTACGTGCACGTCGAGGCCGCGGGTTGTGAATCGCAGGGCGGTGCCGATGTCAGGAAGTTCAATCTCCAGATCACGAACGAGCAGGGTCTGGTGCTGGTGAAGTTCAGCAACTTCTGCGTTCGCTCCTTCAAGTTCACTCCCGCCAGCGCATCGCTGAGCGTCTGACCGTTCGATCCGTAGCAGCGCCCGCAACCCTTTGCGGGCCCTCAATCAATGTAGGACTGCCATGAAGAGAGTATTGCAAGCGATTGCCGAGCACATCACTCATGTGCCGGAGCGGCTGCGGCGGCGCAAGCTGCTGGTCCTGGCGTTCTTTACGATCACCACCGCGATCTTCTGCTACGGGCTGAGCCAGCTGAAGTTCGATTTCACGCTGGAGCGCTGGTTCGAGCAGGACGACGCATCGTTCATCGCGTACAACGAATTCCACGAGCAGTTCGGCAGCGAGGACGGCGTCGTCATCGTCTACAAAGCCAAGGACGGAGATGTGTTCTCCGCCCAGTCGCTGAAGGCCGTGCAAGGCATCCGTGACGAGCTGCTGAACTATCACAAGCATCTGCAGGAAGGCGAAGCATCCGCGCTCGATCACATCGTGGATATCGACACCCTGATCAATGCTTTTATCTTGACGGTCAAGGACGACATCTTGCTGTCCAGCGGCCTGGTGGGCGATACGGTGCCCACCGACCGCTCCGCGCTCGAAGATATTCGGCGCAGAGCGCTGGCCCAGCGCGACTTCCCGCTGAAGTTCTTCTCCGAGGACATGCAGTATGCGGCGATCTATATAAAAACGGATTTCGGCGCCATCCCGCTGGACTCGGACGAGAAGCCAGCCTCGGGCCTGAGCATCGACATGGCGCAGGAGATCGCCGCGGCAGCCAGTACTGAGAAGAAGGGGCCGCCGCGTTTCAAGCCCACGGATACCGCGGATTACCTGGCGTTGAACGCCGCGCTCAAGGACATCCTCGAGAAGCCCCAGTTCGCGGAGCATCTGGAGTACTACAAGGTCGGCAGCACCATCGAGTCCGAGCATCAGCTGGAGATGGGCAAGGAAGTGGCCGGCCTGTATCTGGCGGCGCTGGTCATCATGCTGGTGTCGCTGCTGTTGGTGTTCCGTTCGTTGTCGGCGGCAATCTGGTCATTCCTGGTCGTGATCCTGAGCACGATCTGGACCTTGGGAATCGCAGGGTTGCTGGGCCTGGCCGCTACGCCGTTCGTCACCCTGACCATCCTGCTGATCCTGACGATGGGCATGGCCGACGTGGTCCATATCATTTCCGGTTACTTGTTCTTCCGTAACGAAGGGCACGACTACGAGTCCGCGGTGCGATTGGCGTACGAGAAGGCCGGCGTCGCGTGCTTGCTGACGGCGACGACGGCCATGGCCGCCATGCTGTCGCTGTCGTCGACCAACCTGGTGCCAATCAAGCATTTCTCCATCATGTCGGCGACAGGTGTGGCCGCGGCGCTGTTCCTGACGCTCTATCTGCTGCCGGTGCTGCTCGATCTGTGGTCGCCGGTGCCGAAGGTGAAGAAGGTCAAGGTGGGGCGTGTTGCTTCGATCCTGCAGCGGCTCCTGCCTGACTTTGCGCTGGCGCTACAAAAGGTGTTGGACAAGATCCCGCCCATGGTGGAGAAGCGCCCGCGAACTTACGTTGCCTTGTTCTCGGTGATTCTCGCGGTCTGCGTCTACGGCGCCTTCCATGTGAAGGTCGACTACACCAGCTACGACCAGTATCCCAAAGAGTCCAACTTCTACCAAAGCATCAAGCTGCTGGATGAAAAGATGGCGGGCTCGGCGCGGGTGTCGCTCTATGTCGATCTCGGCAAGGACAGTGGCTTCCAGGATCCGGCGGTACTGCGCGTCGTCGAGGCCATGCAGCGCAAGCTCGAGACCGACTACAAGAAGTATGTGGTCACGACTGCGTCGATCGTCGACATCGTCAAAGACGCCAATCAGAAGCAGAACGAAGGGCGTCCCGAGATGTACAAGATCCCGGACAGCCACCAGGAGCTGTCGCAGACGCTGTTCATGTTCAATACCGCGGATCCCGAAGAGCGCGAGAAGGTCGTCAGCGAGAATTATCGCAAAGCGAACATCACGGTCACGTTGCGCACCTTCGGGTCGAACGAATACACAGATGTGTTCGCGGCGATGAAACAGGATGTCAACGACGCGTTGAGCGTCATCAAGAAGACCTATCCGGACGCGACCGTGTCCATCACCGGTCTGTTCTCGATGGGCCTGCAGGCGGCCGACTACCTGATGACCAACGAGCTGCAGAGCTTCGGCCTGAGCCTGCTGGTGATCTCGCTGATCCTGCTGGTGATCTTCAACTCGTTCAAAGCCGGGCTCATCTCGCTGCTGCCGAACCTGATTCCCTCGTTCCTGGTGCTGGGCATCCTCGGGTTGCTGGATGTGCCGATCGACTTCTACACCATGATGCTCGCGCCCATCGTGGTCGGCATCGCGGTCGACGACACGATCCACTTCGTCAGCCAGTACCGAGCCGAAGTGTTGAGGGATGGAGACATCCGCAGGGCGGTGCGAGACACGGTGAAAGAGTGCGGCCAGGGCATCTTCTTCTCATCGCTGGTGCTCGGACTCGGCTTCGGCATCATGGCCATTGCCAGCTCCCCGGGTGTGGCCAATCTGGGCAAGCTCGGCTTCCTGTCGATCTTCTCAGGACTGCTCTGCGAGCTGTTCCTGACCCCGGCACTGATCATGGTGTTCAAGCTGACGTTCGCGCCCAAGACCGTCGAGCCGCAAGCCGTGCCGCAGAACGCGCAAGCATGACTGCCAACCACCGCAAGTAGAGGAGATTCCCATGAAGACTTATTGGGGTGCCATTGCTCGGGCGCTCGCCATCGGTTGTTTGCTGGTGCCGCTGCGGCTGCCCGCCATGAACGGTCCCGAGATCATGAAGATGGTCGATGAGGTCAACCGCAAGGCGTTCTCGACGGCGGTCGTGAAGACGCAGTTGTCCACTTGCAAGTACGAGAAGTCGGACAGCGGCATTCGCTGCAAGGACAAGCCGCGCGTCGTCGTGCTCGAAGTGGGCGAGAAGAAGTACGGTGGCGACAACCGCGACGGCAAGTCGATCGCGCTGGTGCTCGAGCCGATCTCCGACAAGGGCGTCGGCATGCTGCGCTACGAATACTACGAGGCGAATCGGGACAACGAGAATTTTCTGTACCTGCCGGCGCTGGGCAAGGTGCGGCGCCTGGTGTCGGGCAGCGACAACGAGGATGGCGGCAGCTTCTTCGGCACGGAGTTCTACGGTGACGATGCGCAGGCGCGCAAGATCGACGAGTTCACTTACGTCCTGCTGCGCGAGGAAACCTACGACGACCGTCCGACATGGGTTGTCGAAGTGACGCCCACAGCGGCGCGTGCGAAGAAAACGGCGTATGGAAAGCTGGTCGTGTGGATCGACCAGGAGCGCAAGATCTACCTGAAGGAGGATATCTACAACCGCTCCGGCAGGCTGTATCGCCAGCGGCTGTACCGCAAGTATTCCCTGATCGACAACGTGTGGCTGTCGCGGCAGCAGACCATGAACAATCTGTCGACCAACCGGATCACGTCGATAGACAACCTCTCCGTGACCTATCACCGCGAAGTGCCGGATGAAGTGCTGACCGAACGCAGCCTCACCGACTTCACCTTCAGAGAAAGAAATCTCGCCCTGCTCAGAACCTATTACCACTAAAGACGGTAGCTGAAGCGGACAGGAGGCAGCGATGCCAACCCTCTTACTGGAGCAGTCGCGGCAGGGTCACGTGCGATGCGATCTGCGATTGATCGTGCCGCTGTGCCTCACGGCCGTGAATCCATTGCTGGCGGGCGCCGAGCAACTCACGACCGAGCCCGAGTCGAATTCGAGTACCGATCAAGCTGTCCCGGACTTCTCCATATTCGATTCGGCAGCGGAAGAGTCCTCGCCGGGCGGCGGCATGGGCGGGCGGCAAGCGACATCACCGCTGCGTGTCACTCTGGCGCACGAGGTTTCCTACAAGGTCGAGGAGCCGCAGTTCGTGGTGAAGAATCGTTCGTCGCTGCGAGTCGAGTATTCCAAGTACGTGCTCGACAACTTCTATGTGCAGCTGGACGGCAAGGCGACCGGGTTCTGGGGCGAAGATCATCGGCACGATGCGGAAGGCGAGGACTTCCTGGTGTCGCAAGCCTACGTGCAGACGAGCTTCGGGCGCACGGCCATCCGGGCCGGATTTCAAAGCCTGCCCTGGGGCGAATCGATCCTGGCGCCGATCACCGACGAAGTCAGTCCCAGGGACAACCGGGAGTTGTTCAATTTCAATCTGGAGGAGCTGCGGATCGGTCAGCCGATGCTGGTCGTCGATCAGTTCTCGGGCTGGGGCAGCGTGAGCATGTTCTTCAATCCGCGCGCTTCCTTCAACAGGAACCCGGAGCGCGGCACTGCCTATTCGTTCGACCGGTTTCGCTACCAACCCGAAGTATCGGGCGAAACCGATCTATCGGAGTACGGCGCCAGCTGGAGGAAAACATTCACCCGCGGCGACATCACGTTCATGACGGCCAGCCTGATCGACAACGACTACGCGCTGCGAATGAACGACGACGGCACGGTGTCGCGAGAGCGAGTGCGCTTTTCGATGAATGGATTCTCCTTCAACTACGCCTTTAGCGATTTCGTCCTGCGCGGCGAGGCAGCCTGGAAGTCGAAGCTACCTTTCAACACCGCAGAGATGCAGATCGTCGAGCGCGATGCAATCGAGGCCTATCTGGGACTGGAGTATTCGGTTTCGTCGACGCTCACCTTGAGCGTCGAAGGCATCAATCAGCACGTCTCCGACTGGAGCGCCGAGGTCGCGAGCGCGCCGCGCGATAGTCAATCGCTGCTGGTGACCCTGACCAAGCTGCTGATGCACGAGGATCTGAACATCCAGGTCATGAACTTCTACACCCAGCCGGGCAACAGCAACCTGGCGATCCTGCAGACCACCTATGACTGGAACGACAACCTGAGGTTCGGCTTCAACGTCGTCTATCCGTACACACGGGACGAGCAGGCTGGCCTTTGGAACGTTCGTGACCAGAAGCAGGTCGCGCTCAAGGTGCAGTATCAATTCTAGAGGGCGCGATGCCATGAAGACGCCGATGAAAGCAATCGTGTGCACCGGTTACGGACCGCCGGAAGTGCTGCAGATGCAGGATGTGGAGAAGCCGCGTCCCGCCGATAACGAAGTGCTCGTGAAGGTGCATGCGACTACGGTGAGCATGGGCGATCACAGGATCAGAAGCTTTACGGTGCCCTCCGCAGTGTGGTTACCGGCGCGAATGGCGCTGGGTCTCACGCGGCCGCGGCGGAACATTCTGGGAATCGAGCTCGCTGGCGAGGTTGAAGCGGTGGGTGGTCAGGTGCAGCGCTTCAAGAAGGGCGATCGAGTGTTCGCGGCGACCCTGCAGGGGTTTGGCGCCTATGCGCAATACCGATGTATTTCCGAGGATGGTCCGGTCGCCGCGAAGCCCCGCAATCTAACCTATGAGGAAGCCGCGGCAGTTCCTATCGGTGCTCGCACGGCGCTGCATTACCTCAGAAAGGCAAATGTCCAAAGCGGGCAGGACGTTTTGATCTACGGCGCGTCTGGAAGCGTCGGCACCTATGCAGTGCAGATGGCGAAGCACTTCGGCGCCAACGTCACCGCAGTCTGCAGCACTGCGAACGTCGAGTTGACCCAATCGCTGGGCGCCGACGCGGTCATCGATTACACCGCAGATGATTTCACCACTCGCCCAGACAGATACGACGTCGTATTCGACACAGTGGGCAAGGCGTCATTCGGCGACTGCATGAAGGTACTGAAGAGTGGCGGCAGCTATCTGAATTGCACGCCCGTGTTGCCGAGCATCCAGGTCATGCGCGCCAAGCTGTCCGGCGCTCACAAATTGATCCTCGGCGAAGCGCCGCCGGAGACCGCCGAGGCGTTGGACTTCATCCGCGAGTTGCTGGAAGCAGGAAAGATCCGAGTCGTCGTCGACCGCAAGTACAGGTTCGATGAAATCGTCGAGGCCCATCGCTACGTGGACCAGGGCCGCAAGAAGGGCAACGTCGTCATCTCGATCGTCTGAAGGGAAGATCATGAGCACCGAAGCCGAACATTTCCACAAGCTCTACGGCGCCAAGCGGCAGAGAATCACGTATCAGCCGAAAGATGCGCTGGACTATGCGCTGATGATCTTCGCCACCGGTGCGCTCCTTTGGTTCAGCTTTGGCGCGACGAATGTGCTGACCCCGATCGGCCTGGCGCTGTGCGCCTTCATGCTGTTCTCGTTTCCGATCCGACATGGCATCGAGCTTAGAACGCCGATCATTCTCTCCAGTCCGCAAGATGTGCTGTATTCGTTGCTCTACAAGGTCCAGAACATCAAGGCGCCGTACCTGTGGGCGATCGGACTGCTTCTGCTCGAAAACTTCGTCATCTATCTGACGCCGCAGTGGCCGCATCACGTGGAGTGGATGCGTAAGGCGGCGCTGTATCTGTTCTACGGTCATCTCGCCGTCATCACGCTGTATCGAACTGTCATCCTGTTCTCGCACCTGTACAAGAAGGATCTGGTGCGAGAGATCCTGATGCAGTCGATCTGGAAGAAGCGTCTGGAGCGGCAGCCGAGTATCGTGCTCGAGATCCTGCACGCCTACTGGACGGGATTGCTGACGCACCTCGTGCTGGTGGTGCCGTGGTATCTGGTGATTACACACGCGAACTTCTCGCTGGTGTTGCTGCCGCTCACGCTGGTCGCGGGCGCGGTGCTCTCGATTCAGTTCGCCAACGTTATCAACGAGTGGTTCTATCGAGATCACTGGGTGGGGCACAACTCGGAATTCGATTTCGTCTATCTGCACGGCTCACATCACGACGCTATTCCGTCGGGATTGATCGGGGTGGCCGGCAATGGCTACCTGGAGGGTTTCCTGCGAGGCGCCATCGCGTTTCCGACGCCGTTCCTCAATCCGCTAGTGGCGGCGCTTTACTACACCATCGAGGTGAAGAGCGACATCGACCTGCACCAGTACATCCCTGGCGTGTTCCCCAAGCTGCCGCGACACATCTTCGAGATCGCTCAGCACTCGGTCCATCACTTCGGTCGCGTCGAGCCTTACAGCTTCGCCGTCAACGTCGATCAGCCGCACATCTCCGAGGACATCAAGAAGCAATTCAAGATGTTTCCGGCGGGTCTCCGGCAGGCAATCGCGCTCGATGAGCGGCTGGACGGCTACCAATGGGATAACGCGCGCTATCGCTGGTTCATGGAGCTGGTCGATCGATATCACGACGCGGACGAGCATCGTGTGCACGCGGGCGTCGATCGCGACGAGGTAGGCACGGCTACGCCGCGCGAAGCCGAGTGACGCAAGGAGCCATCATGAAAATCGACTGGGTCGCTGAAGGCTTCGCCGCCATGCGCGATTGCGGCGAGGACATCTCGATCGTCTATGGCCGGGTCAACAAGGGGCCGCGCGCCGAGCCCGAGTGGGCCGAGTTGCCGCACGACAAGTTCGACGGCATCGGTGGGTTCGGGCACTTGCTGCGGGAACATGGCTGTCCGGTGGATGAGCTACCGGTGTTGAACGCAGATAGCCTGACGTTCTCTCGAGCGGTGCGAGGGTTGGTTGCCGTCTCACCGGCTCTGAAAGTACGAACCCAGCAGTGGCGAAACTTCGACGCCACTCGTAGCGCGACCTTCCGCCCCGTGGCCCAGCGTGTCGCCTGGAAGTTGCTGACCGAAGACGAAACGAAATCGATCGTTGCGGCGGCCAAGGCCACGGGAGTGACCGTCAATACGTTGCTGCTGTTTCACCTCGACAGAGCCGTGTCTGCGCAGCTGACGCCCGAATTGGCGGACCGGCTGTGGATGATTCCCGTGAACTTGCGAGGCGGATTGCCTCGGCAGCATCCGGAAGCGTTTCTCAAGATGTCGTTCTTTCCAGTCGATCTGCAAGGCCGCCCGTCGGTGGGGCAGGTGCAAGCACGGATCACGAGCCTCAAGGACCGGCATTGTCATTGGGGCTCATGGGCTGCATTACACCTCGGCAAGTTGATCGGCGCGGCAGGCATCCGTCGCGAGCTGCGCAAGCGGGACAAGCAGAACAACAGCTGGACGGGACTCTTTTCGAACCTCGGTGTCTGGACCGTGCCAGGCGCCGGCCACTGGGTTTTCGGCCCCGCCGTGTCGCGCGCCCAACCGATCGGAGCCGGGTGTCTGACGCTCAACGGCTGCATGGCGCTCACCGTGCAATTGCATGAAGCGCTGAGCGACAACTTGCAAGACACGCATGACCTGCTCGACGCCTGGACAGAGCCCTTCATTCAAGCGACGCCGGCGAGCGTCGACCGATCCGGCCTCGAACGGTTCGGTGAACGAATTTCTGCCTGAAAGGCCAGGCACTCGACGACGGCCAGCTGCCGAGCGTCATTCGGGAATGCATTCCTAGTTCAAGGTAGTGGAGGCGAGTTCATGAAAGTCTTTATGTTCCCAGGGCAGGGGTCGCAGGCCAAAGGCATGGGCGGCGCTTTGTTCGATGAGTTCGAGGCGCTCACGGCCAAGGCCGACAGCATCCTGGGATATTCCATCAAAGAGCTGTGCCTGGACGACCCGAGAAACCAGCTCAACCAGACGCAGTTCACGCAGCCCGCGTTGTTCGTGGTCAATGCGCTGTCGTATCTGAAGAAGGTGACGGAGCAGGGCCGTCCGGACTTCGTTGCGGGCCATAGCCTCGGCGAGTTCAACGCGCTGCTTGCGGCCGATTGTTTCGATTTCGAAACCGGCCTGCGGCTGGTGCGCCGGCGCGGCGAGTTGATGAGCCGCGTCTCCAGCGGCGGTATGGCGGCGATCTTGAATGCCAGCAAGGACGAGATCGAGACCATTCTGAGACGCAATGGACTCAGGAACATCGACCTGGCCAATTACAACACGCCGTCGCAGATCGTGATTTCCGGTCTGCTCGACGAGATCACGCAGGCGCAGTCGCTGTTCCAGGTGGGCACGATGCTCTATTACCCGCTCGTGACCAGCGGTGCATTCCATTCGCGCTTCATGCGCAGCGCGATGGACGAGTTTGGCACTTATCTGCGCACGTTCAAATTCTCCGCACCGAAGATTCCCGTGCTCGCGAACGTGACCGCCCGGCCCTATGAGCAGGGCAAGATCGTCGAGGGCCTCTCCGGTCAGATCGCGAGCACGGTGCGCTGGTGCGAAAGCATTCAATACCTGATGGCGCTGGCCGAACACCGCGGCGAGTCCGCGGTGTTCGAGGAGGTCGGACATGGCGATGTCCTGACTCGAATCTTCCAGACCATCAAACGGCAGACGCCGGAGTCGGCGCTCGAACCGTATCGAGCCGAACTGCGACGAGCCGGCTCGTCTCCGCGACCGGCGCCAGTGCCAGCGCGGGCGCCCGCCGATCCGACCGGCAAGGTGGTCGCCTGGAATATCAGGTATCCCGTGGGCACTCGCGTGCGCTCGACCCTCATGGACGACCAGTCGCTGGAGACCCGCACGCCGGCGATGGTTCTGTTCGGTCACCGCGCGGCGGTCTACATGAAAGGTTACAACGGCTATTTCGATCTCGACGAGGTCGTGCCGTTGCTGGCTCGCTAAACCCATTCTCGCAACGAACGCAGATCAATCAAGCAGGTAGGTAGCTCGTCATGGTCAAGGCAGGAATCGAGGCAATGAACGTGTATGCCGGCACCACGTTCCTGGACGTCAAAAAGCTGGCCGAGCATCGCAATCTGGATCGCAGGCGCTTCGACAATCTGCTGATGAAGCAGAAGAGCGTCACCTTGCCTTACGAGGATCCGATTACGTTCGCGGTCAATGCCGCCAAGCCCATCATCGACAGCCTGAGCGCCGAGGAGCGCGATCGCATCGAGATGGTGATCACCTGCACCGAGTCGGCGTTCGATTTCGGCAAGTCCATGAGCACCTACTGTCACGACCTGCTCGGCTTGAATCGAAACTGTCGCTTGTTCGAGGTGAAAAACGCTTGTTTTTCCGGGGTGGCGGGCTTTCAGAACGCCATCAACTTCGTACTCGCGCAAGTCTCCCCGGGTGCCAAGGCGCTGGTCATCGCCACGGACATTTCCCGTTTCATGATCGAAGAGGGCGGCGACGCGCTCACCATGGAGTGGTCGTTCGCCGAGCCGAGCAGCGGGGCCGGCGCGGTGGCGCTGCTGATCAGCGAAACGCCGTATGTCTTCCAAGTGGATCCGGGTGCCATCGGCTCCTATGGTTACGAAGTGATGGACACGTGCCGACCTTCCACGGACAGCGAAGCCGGCGACTCGGATCTGTCGCTCACGTCGTACCTGGACTGCAGCGAGAACGCGTTTCTCGAGTACCAAAAGCGCGTCAGCGGTGCGGACTATGGGCGTACCTTCGGTTACCTCGCTTATCACACGCCGTTTGGTGGCATGGTGAAAGGCGCACACCGCAGCTTGATGCGCAAACACGTGCGCGGCGTGACGCCGTCGGACATCGAAGCAGACTTCGAGCGGCGCATGGTTCCCGGTCTGACGTACTGCCAGCGTGTGGGCAACATCATGGGCGCGACCGCCATGCTGTCGCTCGCGAGCACCATCGCCAATGGCAACTTCGACAAGCCGCAGCGAGTCGGCGTGTTTTCTTATGGATCGGGTTGCTGCTCGGAGTTCTTCAGCGGCGTCGCCACCAAGGAAGGGCAGGAGCGGGTTCGTGCCATGGGCATCAAGGAGCATCTCGATCGCCGCTACGAGCTGTCGATGGACGAATACGACGACCTGCTGGTCGGCAGCAACGCAGTGAAGTTCGGGACGCGTAACGTGGTGCTGGACCGGGGTTTCATTCCCAAGGCACGCACCACGCACGGCCGGCCGACGCTGTTCCTGAAAGAAATCAAGGAATATGGAAGGAAGTACGAATGGGTGCAGTAATCGCGGAAGCGTTCCCGTATGAAACGCTGCGGGTGCGGGTCGCCCAGGATGTGTGTTTCATCCAGATCCATCGTCCCGACGCCAACAACTCGATCAACGATCGGCTGATCGAAGAGTTCACCGCGGCGCTGGATCGCTGCGGTCCGGAGATCAAGATCGTGGTGCTGGAAGGCAGTCCCGAAGTGTTCTGCTTCGGCGCTGACTTCAAGGGGCTGCAGCAAAGCTTTCAAGCCACGGGCAGGCCCGCTGTCATGGATCCGGAGCCTATGTATGAGCTGTGGCGCCGGCTGTCTTCGGGTCCGTTCGTCACCATCGCCCACGTGCGCGGCCAGGCGAATGCCGGCGGCATGGGCTTCGTCGCTGCCTGCGACATGGTGATTTGCGATGAGAAGGCGACGTTCAGTCTGTCGGAGTTGCTGTTCGGGCTGATGCCGGCCTGTGTGCTGCCGTTCCTGGTGCGCAGGGTCGGCTTTGCTCGCGCGAACTACATG
The DNA here is from genome assembly GCF_003104955.1 of Steroidobacter cummioxidans. Lineage (NCBI taxonomy): Bacteria > Pseudomonadati > Pseudomonadota > Gammaproteobacteria > Steroidobacterales > Steroidobacteraceae > Steroidobacter > Steroidobacter cummioxidans. The sequence goes on from NZ_LSRW01000045.1 coordinate 59,834, forward strand.
ACGCTGATGACCGAGCCAGTCACTGCGAAGACCGCGGTCGAATGGGGCTTGGTCGACGACTGCGCGGCGGATAGCGCCAATCTGCTGCGTAAGAAGCTATTGCGCCTGCGACGCCTGTCGAAAGCCGCGATTCACCGGTACAAGCGCTACGCACAGGCTCTGGATGACACGCTCGAAGCGGCCAAGCCGAAGGCGCTGGAAGCAAACATCGAGGTGTTCTCCGACCGGGCGAATCTGCAGAAGATCGCGCGGTATGTCAGCACCGGGCAGTTCCCATGGGAAGCGGAGTAGCCATGGAACCCGCGGTCGAGCTGCGCTACGTCGACGACGGCATCGCTCAGATCAGGATGCAGGATCGCGTCAGCAAGAACACGTTCTCGATGCCGCTGGCCGAGGGCTTGATCGCGGCGTTTGGCGAGGTCAGTGAGGATGCACGCTGCAAAGTCGTGATCCTGACCGGTTACGACAGCTACTTCGCCAGCGGCGGCACCAAGGAGAGTCTGCTGCTGCTCTCGGATGGCAAAGGCAAGTTCACCGACGTCGATCTCTACAGCCTGGCATTGAATTGCCCCGTGCCGGTGATCGCCGCCATGCAGGGCCACGGCATCGGCGGGGGCTTCGCGCTCGGCATGTTTGCTGATTTCCCCATCCTCAGTCGCGAGAGCATCTACACCACCAACTTCATGAAGTACGGCTTCACGCCCGGCATGGGCGCGACGTTCATTCTGCCCAGAAAGCTCGGAATCACCCTGGCCGAGGAGATGATGATCGTCGCCCGCACCTATCGCGGCGAGGAGCTGCAGAGGCGGGGTGTGCCGTTTCCGGTGCTGCCGCGTGCCGAAGTCGCCGCTTATGCGTTCGACCTGGCGAAGGACATCGCGGAGAAGCCGAGAATTTCGCTCGTCACGCTCAAGGATCACCTGGTTGCGTCGTTGCGAGCGGGGCTGCCTGCGACCATCGATCAGGAGCTGGCCATGCACGAGCGGACTTTCCACCGGCCCGAGATCCGGGATCGCATCGAGACTCTTTTCGGGCGTTAGCCCACCTTCACAGGAGTACATCGTGAACAAAGAAGACATTTTTGCCATCGTCACCCGCCATACCCAGGAAGTGATTCCTGCGCTGCGCGGCCATCAGTTTCAACCGAGCCAGTCGCTGCGCGAGCTGGGCGCCAATTCCATCGATCGCTCCGAGATCGTGATGATGACGCTCGAGTCGCTGGCGCTGCGCATCCCGCTGGTCGAGACGGTCAAGGCGACCAACATCGGCGAGCTGGTCAACGTGCTGCATGCCAAGCTCTGACTCATCCGCGGTCCTGGTCACCGGGGTTGGCATCACCAGTGCCATCGGCCACGGCGCGGGCGACTTCATCGCGGCCTTGTTGGAGGGCAAGCGCAATTTTGCAGTGATGAAGCGGCCGGGCCGGCAGTGTGCGGCAGGAGATGAGCCGGCTACCCGTTTCATCGGCGCGGAGATCCCTTCCTTCTCGCCGCCTGAAGGATTGCCCGCCGGCATCCTGCGAACCGCATCGCTGTCGGGACAAGTGGCGCTCGCCACGCTTCATGAAGCCTGGCGCGATGCGAGGTTGACCGACGTCGATCCGGTTCGCATTGGCCTGGTGGTCGGCGGCTCGAACGTGCAACAACGAGAGTTGAGCCGTGCGCACGAGTCGTATCGCGAGCGCCCGCAGTTTCTGCGTCCGACCTACGGCTTGTCATTCATGGATAGCGACATCTCCGGAATGTGCAGCGAGGTGTTCGGCATCAAAGGCTTCGCATACACATTGGGTGGCGCGTCGGCCAGCGGACAGCTCGCCGCAATCCATGCAGTTCAGTCGGTGGCGTCGGGTCAGGTGGATGTTTGTATTGCGCTCGGCGCGCTGATGGATCTGTCTCATTGGGAATGCCAGGGTCTGCGCTCTCTGGGAGCGATGGGATCGGATGAGTTCGCCGACCAGCCGCAGCTGGCGTGTCGCCCCTTCGATCGCCGCACCGATGGTTTCATCTTTGGTGAGTCTTGCGGAGCCGTCGTGGTGGAGCGAGCCGGTGCGGCGCGGCGTGCGGGCGTGGGGAGCTACGCACGCGTTGCTGGATGGGCGATGCGAATGGATGCGAACAGAAATCCCAATCCGTCGTTCGAAGGCGAAGTCAGTGTGATGCGACAGGCGCTGAACAATGCCGGGTTCGATCCAGCGTCAATCGACTATGTGAATCCGCACGGCACCGGCTCGAAGCTGGGCGATGCGACCGAAGTCAAAGCGATAGAGGAGGTGGGACTGAAACACGCATACATCAACACGACCAAATCACTCATCGGTCACGGGCTGAGTGCCGCGGGCGCAAGCGAGCTCGTTGCAACGCTGTTACAGATGCGGGCGCGACGACTGCATCCTTGTGGAAATCTCGAACAGCCCATCGACGACAGCTGCAATTGGGTTCGAGTGCAACCCGTAGATCACGCAATTCAGCGCGCAGTAAAAATCAGTCTTGGCTTCAGCGGCATCAACTGTGCCATGTGTCTGGAAGCGAGTTAGCGATCGACTTACCTGCCAGAGTTTCCAGCTACGCCGCACCGGCGGATCGACGTAATGTCACTCCCCACAGACGGAGGGCGGGCAGTGATTCAGTCGCAGATCGATCCCTGGCTGGTGCTTAGAACGCGCAGCCATCAAGAGAACACGGTGGAGCAGTGCCTGCGGCAGAAACGAATCAATGCCTATCTGCCGAAACACGCTGTGCCGCGCCGCCGTGTCAGCGGTCCCCGGACCTTCGTCGCAGCGCCTTTGTTTCCAGGTTATATCTTCGTGCAGCCGCGCGAGGATCAGTTCGAGAATATGCGTTACATCCGCGGTTCCTGCGGACTCATTTTCGCCGGCGACAAGCCAGCTGCGATGCCGGAGAAAGATCTGGATGCGGTGCGCGTCCTGGTCGATAGCGGCACGCAGCTCGCGGTCAATCCGCGGCTCATGCCGGGCCAGCGTGTCGAAGTCGTCGCCGGACCTTTCATGGGCATTCAGGGCGAGCTCATTCGTATCAAGAATGAAGATCGCCTGGTCATCAATGCGGCTTTGCTGAGCAGCAGCGTCAGCGTCGAAGTCGACGCCGACAAGGTGACGATCCTGTGACGCGTAAAGGCTACCGACTGTCAAACCTGTCAGTTACCGGCGCTGGCCGGACTGATATCTAATCCCTCCACGGACGGCCCGATAAGGAAACACTGGCATGCCAACTCTCTCCATCGGGAACTGTAGGCAACTCAGCTCCGCCCTCCTGAGTCTGATGCATGAGTTTCGTCACGAGGTGTTCGTGAAGCGACTCAAGTGGTCGCTGCCGGCGAGCGATGGGGTGGAGCGGGATCAGTACGACACGGCGAGTGCCAGATACGTCGTCCTCACCGACGACACCGATCGCATCACGGCGTGTGCGCGGCTGTTGCCGACGACGGAGAGCTACATGCTGCCGGACCTGTTTCCCCAGTTGCTCGGCGGCGTCGATACGCCGAGAGCCTGGAATATCTGGGAGCTGAGCCGCTTCGCGACCAGCGTGCGCGAAACCGGCGAAGGGCGTATTCTTGCGCTTTCCAAGCCGACGCTGGACTTTCTCGATCAAGTGTTGGAGTGTGCCCAGCGCCATAACATACGCCGATTGATCTTCGTCACGTCGATCGGGGTAGAACGATTGATGCTACGGGCCGGAGTACCGGCTCACCGCATCGGTCCACCGGCTTTGGTAGACGGACAGCTGACAGTGGCCTTGTTTATCGAGGTCGAGAAAGAAAAGGCTGTAGCACCTGCTCCCGCGCACCTCTCATTGGATTTGTCGCATGCCGATGCGGCAGGGGTGGCAGCCTGATTTGCGATTTGTCACGGCGGTACGGACGCGCCCCCCAAAGTCGGGCGCCAGGGCGGTCTGAATAATGCAGCGTGAGGGAAACACACCGGATGGCTACGTGCGGATACCCACTGAGGCACTCGCTGAGGTCGAGCTGCGCCATCTGATCTCGGAGAAGGACACCTCTATTGCCGTGCCCGGCGGGGGTGCGACCATCACGGGCATCACCGAATGGGTGGGCGACTGGCACAACCAGACCGTGTCCATCGGCTGGGATTGGGCCGTGCTCGACGGCGTCATCGTGCTGGTGAGTCCGAACGAGATTCGCACCAACATTCAGCTCATTTCGCGCACCGGCAGCTCCGAGCCGCCCGCGCTCGCGCAGATTCATCTGTTCCATTGGATCGAGTCGCTGCCGTGGCGGGGCGGCGCCGTACAGGACTTGCTGGCGGGCGAACGTTGTCTGAACAAGCCGCGTTGAGCTCGCGGGGCGCGTCGGGTTAACGTGCCTGTTACCTTTCTGAAACTCATCTCGTATAGTGTCCCCGGCAGCGCGATGGTGGGTGCAGAAGGGCCGGACATGTAAAAACGCCCCGCAGTGCCAGCGCAGCGAGAAAAACGCAGGGAGCCAGTCGAGGGGGGCGAAGGGCTCGTGGTTACAGCAACCGAGCAAATAGCCACCTATGGGAAGCTCATGGACGTTGAACTTGCTGTGCGAGGCTTACGATGCCATGGAGCGCGCGCGCAACTCCGATGAGCTGCGTGCCGAAATAGACAAGTTCGCACGGCAAAGCGGCTTCGAACACTTCGCCTACGTGCTGACCATCAGCGCGCCGTCCCTACGATTGCAGCACCACGTCATCAACGGCTTTCCGCTGGCGTGGCATGAGCGCTACCTCGCTCGGGAATATTTCAAAATCGATCCGGTCGTGCATTACGCCCAGAACAGCTCATTGCCGGCGATCTGGAGCGAAGAGAAGTTTCACAAACGGCGAGTCCCGCGAGTTCTTGGGGAAAAGAAAAGCGTGTTTCGCTGGGCTTGCGAGCCGGCATGAGCTTCGCGGTTCACGGGCAGCCGGGTCTCACCGGTCTCATGAGTCTGTCGCGCGACAAATCGCTGAATCTGCCGGCGCCCGATATGGCGGCGTTGATCGGGCGGGCGCAGATGTTTGCCAGCATGCTGCACGATGCGGTCGTGCGGATCGAGGTGCCGAAATTGCTGCCCGAGCAGAGCATCGCGATGACTCCCCGCGAGCGCGAATGTCTGAAATGGTCCGCCGACGGCAAGACCGCGTGGGAGATCGGTCAAATCCTGAGCATCACCGAGCGCACCGTCGTGTTCCACATGAACAACGTGATCCAGAAGCTCGGCGCCTCGAACAAGATCCAGGCCATCGTTCGAGCGGTCAGCCTGAAGCTGGTCTAACCTGCAAGGGGCGCGCCCATGATTCGCATCCACAACTCCCTTTCGGGGCAGAAAGAGCCGCTCACGCCGATTACTCCGGGCCAGGTCCGAATGTACGTGTGTGGCATCACCGTGTACGACTATGTGCACGTCGGCCACGCCCGGATGTTCATCGTGTTCGATATGGTGCGGCGATATCTGCAGCGTCGCGGCTTCGAAGTGACGCTGGTTCAGAACATCACGGACATCGACGACAAGATCATCCGTCGCGCGGCGGAGAACGGTGAGTCCATGGAGGCGCTCGTGGAGCGCTTCATCCGTGCCATGCACGAAGATCGAGAGCGATTGGGCATCGCGGCTCCGGATCACGAGCCGCGCGCGACCCGATATCTTCCTGAAATCCTGTTCATGATCGAGCGCTTGATCGAGCGCGGCTATGCCTATGTGGCGTCGAATGGCGACGTCATGTACGCGGTCGCGCAGTTCGAAGGCTATGGCCGGCTATCCGGCAAATGTCTGGCGGATCTGCGAGCGGGCGCGCGAGTCGCCGTGGTCGAGGCGAAGCGCGATCCGCTCGATTTCGTACTGTGGAAATCGGCCAAGCCCGGTGAGCCGGCCTGGGATTCACCGTGGGGCAGCGGGCGGCCTGGCTGGCACATCGAATGCTCTGCCATGTCGACGGCGCTGCTTGGCGACCATTTCGATATCCATGGTGGCGGATTGGATCTGAAGTTTCCGCATCACGAGAACGAGATCGCGCAGTCCTGCGGCGCGTCGGGCCACTCGCATTTTGCGAATCTCTGGATGCACAACGGCTTCGTGAATGTGGACAACGAGAAGATGTCGAAGTCGCTCGGCAACTTCTTTACCTTGCGCGAGGTGCTCGCGAAGCTGCGTCACCCGGAAGTGATGCGTTATTTCATGCTGTCGAGCCATTATCGCGGGCCGATCAATTATTCGCTCGAGCAGTTGGAACAGGCAGACGCCGCGCTCGTGCGCATCTACACCGCGCTTCGCGAGCTGCCGAGACTTCACGAGGTGCAGCCGAGTGCTTACGCCGAGCGCTTCTGCGAGGCGATGGACGACGATTTCAACACTCCCGAAGCGTTGGCCGTGCTCCAGTCGCTCGTACGCAGTATCAACTCGGCACGAGCTGCGGGTGACAACTCACAGGCTGCGCTGCTTGGCGCGGAGCTGCGTTCTCTAGCCGGTGTTCTCGGACTGGCGCAGTCCGAATCGGATGCATGGCTGCGCAGCGCAGGGCAGGCCGATATCGCAGATGCAACGGTGGAGTTGCTGATCGAGGAGCGCAATACGGCACGCCGTGGCAAGAACTGGCAAGAGGCGGATCGTATCCGCAAGCAGCTCGACAGCGCCGGAGTGATTCTGGAGGATCAGCCCGGCGGCATAACCGTCTGGCGCCGGGCGTGAGGGATGGAGGCGCGGACAGGAATCGAACCTATTTAAGAGGCTTTGCAAACCCCTGCCTCACCGATCGGCCACCGCGCCATCCTGGAAACAGAGGCTACGCACTTTGCGCGCTGTCGCCGACTGTCAACTCTGTCAGTGCTTGCAGCGTCATCTCTTGGGAGACGTTGGTAGTTCAATACCCGGATACCAGCCGCTGCGGGCGAGGAACGCTTTCGCGTCGCTCATTTCCAAAATGTCACGGAAGGCTTGGGACGGATCGGGGTGGTGCTGGTAGTAAGCCTTGACGATCCGATAGCCGACCCAGTAGCCGAGATCGCCGGGCTGTTGCAGCGTGCTGTTGTCCAGCCATGCAGACAGATCGGTTTTATCCTGGTCGGCCACGAAGGCGGTTTCGATCTGTTTCTCGCGACCTTGGGTCAGCGGCTCGAAATGCGAATAGGCGGTCTTGCCTGATGTGAGCTCCGCTGCAAATTCGGCGGCGCCTTCCAGCAGGGATCGCTGCAATACCGTCAGGTGCTCTTGCTCTGCGGCGGCCACCTGTTGAACGTGAGCGTACTCGTGTGCGATGACGTGTACGAAGCGGTCCTCGAGATTCGGAGTGAACCAGTCGACCGCGCACAGCGCTTCGAGTCCGATCTGCAATCCCGTGGCGGGGTACCCTATGCCAACGGGTTTGCCGCGGCCGACGACGATCGTGACTGGCGGAGTGCGGGCTTGCGGATAAAGTCTGACCAACTCGCGCAATGAGACTTCCAGGCGCTGCCGCACGCGAGGCAGGACGTCGAGGCAGCCTTTGGCGTTGGCATAAATCTCGGGTCGCTTCGCCACGTTGTCCGCAATGCTCTGTGCGGTCACATTGCGAAGCTTCGCCAACGTGTGCAGTCCGTCCGTGCCCCGATCCAGATAGTCACGCTGGAGCTGCTCGACGGTTGGCCGGCCCGCTGTGGCGGTGTAGATCTCGTAGAAGCGCTCGACGTCCTCGATTTGAATTTCCGGGCCTGGCGCGGCTGCGGCCGATGCCGAGCAAGCGAAGCCACAGATCAGAACGGCCAGACCGATTCCTTGCATCGTTGTTACTCTGTGTTCCATAACGACATTCTGACGCACCTTCCTTGGAGAAGGTTGCGGCGAGATGCCAGCCCTGATTAGCGAGCGCGAACGCGGGCCCGGCGCGATCGTCGGAAGAGATAAATCGCCAGCACCAGCGCTACCGCCACACACAGGATCGGGGCCACGATCGCGAGAATGGAAAGCGTCGCGGCGCCCGCAGTCTCTGCAGTACTCACGGCGGGATTGCCCAGGCCGCCGGTGAACGCCGTGCTTTTCAGCCGGAGCAGGGCGGCTCCAGTTTTGGTGATGCCGGCGATCCCGCCGCCTGCAATCAGCGCGATCGGCCACTTGGCCTCAGGGGGCAGATCCACCATCACCGAAGCGCTGGCCAGCACTCCCGCCACGATCGCCAACGGCCCGGCAAGCACATCGAGCAGGTGATCGACGCCCGGAATGTAGAAGGCGAGCGTCTCGATGGCTGCTGCCGTCCCCAGGGCGATCAAGGCAGGCGTGCTTTGCAGCCATTGAAAAGAGTCGGCCAGCGGGATGTATCCGGCGCGCGCCGCCAGTCCTGCGACCAGCAGCGGCACGAACACTCGAAAGCCGGTCGCCGCCGCGAGCCCTATGCCCAGTGCGATGCTGAAGAGGGTGTTCAGTGAGGTGTCCACCGTCAGTAAAGATCGGGTGGGACATTCTGTTCCATCCGCTAACGAAGCGCGATGGTTTTGCGGTGGCGGCGGGCATCTCGGGTGCCCGCCGCCTCAAGACTAGCGATCAAAAGGTCTTGTTCACCGTCAAGCCGTAGGTGCGAGGATCACCCAACTGCGCTACCACCAGGCCGGTGTTGCCCGACTGCGTGGACAGCATTTCGAAGTAGTCCTTGTTGAAGGCGTTGCGTACCCAGCCGTAGATATTCCAGCCTTCGCCGAAGCGGGCACCGGCGCGGAAGTTCGCCAGCGAATAGCCGGAGACATCGGTGTAGACCGAGCGCGATGGATTGGACGAGAACTTGGAGCGATAGCTGCCATCGAACGCGAAGTACGCGCCGCCATCCGAGCCGAGCGCCGACAGCGGCAAGTCATATTCGAATCCGTACGACAGCGCGACCTTGGAGATGCCCGGCAGCCACTGACCGGAAATATCGCAAGCGGGCGGGCTGAAGCCGCCCGGTGTGCCGGGCGCGCTCGGAGGATTCGCGGCGCTCGCAGCGGTGCCGCCCGCCAGCTCCGGTGGGCACGGCGCATCTGGGAATCTCACATACTCGTGATCCGTATAGGCGGCGTTGGCGAACACGTTCAGGTTCTCCAGCGGCCGGGTGTTCAGTTCCAATTCCAAGCCACGCACGCGCACCTGGTCGGCATTCGCGAGGTAACCGCGGATCACATTGGCCTGGCTGTTGGTGACCGTCGCCTGATAGTCGTTGATGTCGGTCCAGAACGCAGACAGATTGAGCGTCACACTCTTCGAGAACAGCTGGGTCTTCAGGCCAGCCTCGTAGTGATTGGTCTTTTCCGGCGCCACGGTTTCCACCGCGGTGATCGGCTGATTGTTGGCATCCAGCGGCAAGCCCGACAGGTTGATGCCGCCCGACTTGAACGAGCGCGCATAAGTCACATATGCGAGCACGTCGTCGCTCACGTCATACGACACAGTGAAGTCGCCCGACACGTTGGTGTCGTCGAACTGAGGTTGATAGCTCTGCGGCGCGAGCACGCCGATCTGCGCAGCGGTGAGCGGCGTGTGGGTCGCATTCGTCACCGTTGCAATGTACTTGCCTTCCTTCTTGTCGTAGTTGACGCGCAGACCCGGCTGCACGCGCAGATCATCCGTGATGTGCCAGGTGAGCTGACCGAACGCCGCGACGCTGGTGTTCTTCAGGCCAATGTTGTTCTCCGAGCGCAGCCCGTTGAGGATGGACGGATCGTTGGCATTCGCGCCGCTCAACAACCAGCGGCTGGCCAGCGGGCCTTGCTCCTGCACGCCGGCAGTGTCGACGGTCTGATAGAAGCCGTACACGCCGACCACGTAGTCGATCTTGTCGCCGGAGTCCGCGTAGCGCAGCTCCTGCGAGTACTGACGCTGCTTGGACGGATTCGCGGAAACCGTGGTGATCGGCAAGCCGATGAAGTCGCGATCGTTCGCCGGGCCCCAGTCCCACTTGCGATAAGCGGTCACCGAGGTGAGCTGACCGGAACCGATGTTCCACTCGGCCAGCGCCGAGCCGCCGCCGAATTGCTGGATGGCGGTGAGCGGGGAGTCCAGGTCGGTCAGGCGATCGAACGGATTGAAGCTCGGCGGCTGATAGTTGCCGGACGCCTGGGCGAGCGAGGCGTACTGGCGGTTGAGCGGCCGCTGCGTCGACCCGGTCCGCGCCCACACCTGTCCGTAACCGATCGGATCCTGTTCGGTGTAATCGGCGGAGAAAGTGACTTTGAAATCGCGCGTCGCCTGCCACAACAGCTGGCCTTTGACGCCACGGTTGTCGAGCTCGTTGATGTGCTGACCGGTGGTGACGTTATAAATGGTGCCGTCGCGCGAGGTGTACGAGGCGCTCAGCCGGCCGGCGAGCTTGTCGCCGATCAACGGACCGGACACCGAAGCCTTGCCCTGGGTGTAATCGTAATTGCCTTGCGTCAGCTCGATGCGCGCTTCCGGCGTAAACGTCGGCTTGCGCGAAGTGATGTTGACCGCACCGGCAGTGGTGTTCTTACCGTACAGCGTGCCCTGCGGGCCACGCAGGATCTCGACGCGCTCGACGTCCAGGAAGTCGAAGGTCGCGGTGGCGTTACGGTTGTAATAAACCTGGTCGATATAGATGCCGACGCCCGGCTCGATGCCGTCGTTGGTGAGCCCGAACGGCGTGCCCAGGCCGCGAATGTTCACGCTGGAATTGCGCGGGTTGCTGGAATAGAACTGCACCGACGGCTGCAGCTGGGAGAGCCGGCCGACGTTGATGGTGCCGGTCTGTTCGATCTTGTCGGCATTGAGCACCGACACGGCCAGCGGCACGTCCTGGATCGCCTCTTCGCGGCGCCGTGCAGTGACCGTCACGCTCTCGATGCGCGAATCCGCTGAAGCGTTCGTGTCGGTATCGCCTTCCGCTGCGAGCGCCGGGTTCGCGCTCCCCGCAACGATCAGAGCGAGCAGGGCTGAGTAGCCCAGCGACTCGCCGTTTTTCTGTGGTCCGCGCATTTCTTGTGATCCTTGTTGATTTGGCCAGTCAGCAGCGCACGAGTGGCTACTGTTCGTGGCAGCTATCCTAGGAGGTGCTCGATACCGGTTCAGTCGCAGGGCGGTCACGAAATGGTCACCTTTCATGCCGAGCAGCCATCAGCAGATCACGAATTGTTAGCTTGATTGGGGGGCTGCAACATTTCCGTCATGCAGCGCGCCTAGCATCTGCGGTCATTTTTCCTGACCGGGGAGTCGGGTGCCTGATCGAACGGAAATAGCGGGGGACAGGGAATTCCCTCTGGACGATGACGAGCGAGCGCGCTGGTTCATGCATCACATCCTGCCGCATGAGGCAGCGCTCCGAGGCTGGCTGGCACGCCGGCGCGCACCTGCGGCATTCGATGTTGATGACATAGTGCAGGAGAGCTACGCCCTCCTGGCCGAGCGCGAGCGCGTCGACGACATCCTGAACCCGCGCGCCTACCTGTTTCAGGTGGCCCATTCCTTGGTGGTTCGCAGTATTCGCCGGGCGCGGATCGTGCCCATCCTCGCCGTCGAAGATCTCGGGCTGCTGGACTTGCCCGATGACGCGGCGACTCCCGAGCAAAGGGTGATCGCGCATGACGATCTGCGCCAGCTGGCCGAAGTCATCGCCACCATGCCGGGGCAAACGCGCGAGGCATTCGTCCTACGCCGGGTCAGGGGCCTGTCGCAGCGAGAGATCGCTTCGCACATGGGCCTTTCCGAAAACACCGTCGAGAAGCACATCGTGCGGGGACTGCGCTGGTTGGCAGATTGGTTCGCCGGTGGCGGAAACCCACCCGCCAAAAGCTCTAACAAGATGAAACGTGAACAAAGGCGAGCCGGTGCAAGAGCGCGAAACCAGCCAGGACATTGAGCGAATCGCTGCCGAATGGGTGGTTCGGGCCGATCGTGCGCCGCTCACCGCCAGTGAAGTCGAAGCGTTGCAGGACTGGTTGGCAGGGGATCGACGCCGACGCGGCGCCTTCATTCGTGCCAAGGCGCTGTGGCTGCGTAGTGAATCCGCGCGTGCGCTGGGCCCGCACTACGATCCGGAGAACTTTCAATCCGCACCTCCGCCAACCGAGCCGCCTCCCGCTCGGGTCGAGCGTCGACGACCCATGATGAAGTGGAGCGGGGCGCTGGCCGCTTCGCTCGTGGTCGTCGTGATGCTGGTGGCAACACTGCAGATGCCTACGGCCTATGCGACGGCCAAAGGCGAGATGCGTACTGTGCCACTGGGAGATGGCACCACGGTGACACTGAACACCGATACCCAGATCAAGATTTACGACGCCGACGGACGGCGGCGAATCCGCGTCCTGCGCGGTGAAGTGCTGATCGAAGGCGCCGGTGCCGCGTCGACGTTGGTTGAAGTCGATGGCAAGCAGCTGGAAGGGGCGGCGGCGACCTTCGTGGTCCGCAAGTTGAAAGATCAGCCCGCCCAGGTGCTGGTGCAAGACGGTCGTGTCGTGCTGGCTGAAGACAATCAGCCAACGATTCCGCTCGCGGCGAACACCGGCGCGTCGCTGCTCGAAGACCAAGAACAAGGCTGGCAGCTGCAGGCACTCTCGCTCGGACAGCTCGGGCGTGAGCTGGCCTGGCGCGAAGGAAAGATTGCCCTGCAGGGCGAGACATTGGCGGAAGCCGTGGCGGTCTATGCGCGCTACAGCGATACACCGATCGTGATCGCGGATCCGGATCTGGCGCAGGTGCCGGTCACGGGGCTGTTTACTGTCAACAATCCCCTCGGGTTCAGTCGCGCCGTCGCGGAAGTCTTCGGCGCCGAAGTGCGACAGGAGGACGATCGAATCGTCATTGCGCGCGCTCAGTGAGGCGCGACTTTGAATCTTTTTTGACAGGCTGACGGAAAATCGTTCATCAGCGCTCTCTGTTCTCAACCTCGCTACACGCATGTTGAGAACGCTGTCGATGAATCGTTACAAGAATGTCCTGTTGGCCAGTGCCATCGCCGCTGCATTGGCCGCTGCTCCTCACGCCAATGCGCAACAGCGCAGATTCGAAGTGCCTGCGCAGTCCGCGGTCACTGCGATTCCGGAATTGGCTCGTCAGGCACAGGTGCAAATCATTGCGCCCGCGGGTTCGTTGGAAGGAATCGACACGCCGGCGATTGCTGGCGAGATGGATGCGCGCGAAGCCTTGCGCACATTGCTGGCGGGCACCGACCTGACCATCAAGTCCGATGAAGGCAATGTGATTTTGCTGGAGCAGGCCGGCGGCACCACCGTGCGTACGCGGTCGGCGCAGCAGGCGGGCACCGGCGGCGTGCGCGGTCGCGTGCTCAACAAGGCGACCGGTGAGTACGTGCGCAATGCCGAGATCCGTGTCCAAGGCACGACGATCGTTACTTACTCCGAGAGCGGCGGCAATTTCCGGCTCAACGGCGTGCCTGCCGGCGAAATCACGGTGGTCGTCAGATACACGGGCCTGCAAGAGTCGCAAGCCGCAGTCACCGTGGTTGCCGATCAGATCGTCACGCTCGATGTCGAGCTGCGCGTGCCTTCGTACACCGATGCTGGCGGCGAGGCGGACGAGCTCAACATGGTCATCGTTACCGCGAAGCGCGATGGCCAGGCGAGCGCCCTGATGGAGCGTCGCGCCGCCATGAATGCGAAGAACGTGGTCCCCGCCGACAACTTCGGCGCGCTCACCATGGGCGACGTGGGCGAGTTCATGAGGTTCATGCCCGGCCTGTCGCTGGACTACACGGAGGTGGACGCGACTGCCGTGCGTATCGGCGGTCTCGCTCCGAAGTACTCGACGTTCACCGTCGACGGTGCCCGCATGGCCACCGCGACCTCCAACAACAACGACGGCCGCCAGAACTCCTTCGAACAAATGTCGATCACCGGCATCGAGGCCATCGAGCTCAGCAACACGCTCACGGCCCGCATGGATGCCGACTCGCCGGGCGGTCAGATCAACCTGCGCAGCAAGTACGCCTTCGATCGCGCCGGCCGCGAAGTGGTCCTGCAGCTTGGCGGCGTCGGCACGTCCGACTCCACGTCCTCGCGCAAGTACTTCCCGGACGACAAGAAGCATTCGACCATCTATCCGTCGGCGCAGTTCGGCTACGGCGACATCTTCCTGGACGGGCGCCTGGGCATCGCGTTCAACACCAGCTACAACGCCAACTACGTGCAGCAGGATCGTGCCCAGACCGACTGGTCGTATCTCCCCGATGGACGCGTCATGCCTTATCGCCTCATGTGGCGCCCCGGTCCGAAGATGACCAGCCGCACGGCCGCCAACCTGAGTGCCGACTATCAGATTACCGATGAGCTGGTGTTCGCTCTGCGCAGCACCTATTCGTTGTACGACGTCGAGTACTTCAACCAGTACACCTATCTGTACTTCGGTACGGCCTCGCAGTCCTATGCCACGCCGGATTCCACGCCGACTCACATCGTCGTGAATCCCGACGGGACCAACACACGCCTGCGAACCGAATATTCGCATCGTTATGCCCGCACGCCGACGTACACGATCGCCCCGCGACTGGAATTCAAAGGCGACACGACGGAAGTCACGCTGATGCCCACCTATTCGCGCTCCGAATTCAACTTTCGCGACAACAGCGACGGCTTCTTCGTGCGCACCGACAGCTGGTTGACCGGCATCGGCTTCACGCTCGACCGCCCGTCGTCGGATTCGAATGCCTGGACGCTGACACAGACTGCCGGGCGCGACTGGAGCGATCCCAGGAACTTCAATCGTGACCACGACATCGGCAACAACATCCGGACCTCCGAGTCCGATGCCATCAACGAGCAGTACGGCGCCAAACTGGATCTGAAGAAGCAGCTCACCTTCGGCGATCTGCCGGTGACCTTCATGACCGGCGTGGGCAGCCGCAAGAACGATTGGCGCACCAACGAAGGCTCGTGGCAGCAGTTCCAGTATGTCGGCCCGAATGGCGATCTGACGCAGCAGGACCCCGCGGCCGTCATTCCCTGGACCCAGCATTACAACTTCGCGATCAACGGTTTCAACGCCGGCAACATGAACGCGCAGAACTGGCGCGCCGACAATAACTATGCCGTTTATCAGATCTACCAGGCGCACCCCGAATATTTCGTGCCCGACACCGTCGGCAACCTGAAGCGCAAGCTGGACAACGACAAGCAGGTTCAGGAAGACGTCCAGGCTGCCTATCTCGAAGGTGAGACTCGCGTCGGCGATGCTCGCTTCAACCTGGGCGTGCGTTACGAGAAGACCAAGACGGCGGCGCAGGTTGCAGAGGTTCGCACCGCGGCCGAAGTGGCCGCGGCCGGACTGTCGACCAGCACGGTCGAGGGGCTGCTGTATCAGTACTACAATGGCACGTATTCCAAGCGTCACGGCGAATACGACGACTGGTTCCTGAGCGGTGGCGTCAAGTATGACTTCACCAAGAACCTGGTCGGTCAACTCGCTTTCAGCCAGGCTATTCTGCGTCCCGACTATGGCAACCTCGGCGGCGTAGTATCGATCAACGAAGACACCCAGATCGTCACGGTGCCGAACCCGGAACTGCAGCCGGAGCGCGCCACCAAGTACTACGCGAGTCTGCAATATTTCCTCGAGCCCTCCGGCATCGTGGGCGTGTCCTACTACAAGCTCGACATCAAGGACATGCAGGTGGCCGGCCTGACGATCGATCCGCAGGACGCGGGCTTCGGTCCCGATGACTATTCCGCCTACACCTTCCGCAGCGCGCAGAACGTGTCCGGCACCAGCACCAACGAGGGCCTGACGCTCGAATACAGCCAGCAGATGACGTTCCTGCCGGGCGCGCTCAAGGGGCTGAGCGTGTTTGGCTCGGTCACGCGGGTCAAGCCGGACGGCGAGCGAGTGAATACGCCGGAGCGTGCGGCCAACTTCGGTGTGGGCTACAGCTACGGTCCGTTCGATTTCAAGGTCAACGGCAACTATCAGTCCAAGTATCGCGTCAGCGCGCTGAGCAATACGCCGACCACGGCAAACAACGGCATCCTGTATCACACCTCGCGCGATCTCTGGAACATCAGCGCGAGCTACAAGTATGGAGACAACCTCGAAGTGCAGCTCGCCGGCCGCAACATCTTCAATGCGCCCGACATCATCTACTCCAATATCGAGAGCCGTCGTCAGCAGTACACCGTGTACGGCTCGATGTGGAACCTCGGCGTGAAGGTCACGTTCTGATGGTCCGTACTTTTGTCGCAGCCGCCGCGCTGCTGATCTCGACGTGTGTGGCGGCGGCTGAACCCGTCGCCACACACGCGCCCCGATTGCCGCTTCATCAGAACGGCGGCACCTGGAATTCAGGTCACGTGCAAGGCATCGCCGTGGACGTGCAGGGCGGCTATATCTATTACTCCTTCACCAATCTGCTCGCGAAATACGATTTCAGCGGCCAGCTGGTCGGCACGCTGGTGGGCTGGACCGGTCATCTCGGCGACCTCGACTTCAATCCAGCCGACGGCAAGGTTTACGGCTCGCTGGAATACGGCAAGGATCAGGCGTTCTACATTGCGGTGATCGATGCAGAACGCCTCGATCGCGTCGGCATCGAGGCGAGCAAGGCCGAGATTTTCCGCACGGTCTATCTTCCGGAAGTGACCAGGGACTTCGCCGCCGATATCGACGGCAAGCGCAGTCATCGTTACGGTTGCTCCGGCATCGATGGCGTTGGCTTCGGTCCCGCATTCGGTCATGTCGATGGTCCTCGCTTGCTCACCGTTGCGTACGGTGTTTACGGCGATCCGGGGCGCGACGACAACGACCATCAAGTACTGCTCCAGTACGACATCAACGATTGGAGCAAACACGCCAGGCCGCTGAACGAAGCGGCTCCCCACCGCAGCGGCCCCGACACTCTGCAAGGAAAGTACTTCGTGCGCACCGGTAACACGACGTGGGGCGTGCAGAACCTTTCTTACGACGATTCGTTGCAACGTTGGTTCCTGGGCGTCTACCAGGGCAAGAAGCCATCGTTCCCGAATTATTTGCTGTTTGCGGTCGATGCACGTACGCCACCGAAGGCGGGCTTCCTGGTCGGTGTGCCTCATCGCGACGGTAAGGGGTGGGAACAAGGGCAACTGCTCACGTTGGCCGATGACGGCTTGAGGGATGCTGCGACGGGCGTGCGCGGCTGGAATCAGAAGGCCGATGTGGGATTTCAGCCAGTCGGCCAGCAGCTCTTTTATCTGTCGGTGAACTCGGGCGGTAAAGGCGCCCAGAGTGCGGATCTCACGTTGATGCGATGGACAGGAGATGCCAACCAGCCTTTTATTCCCGTGACTTCGGAACAGGCACGATGACTGTGAACATAGATCGCCGGCGTCTCGTCGTCGGAGGCGCGCTGGGCTTGGGCGCGTTGCTGCTGCCCATCGGGCGCAGTCTTGCCGAAGCAATGTTGGCAGCGAAGGGCTTCACGCACAACGTCGCCAGCGGCGAGCCGGGTGCCGACTCCATGCTGCTGTGGACTCGCTATGTGCCGGCGGCGGACGTCGATGAAGTTCGTGTGGATGCGGAAGTCGCGTTGGATCCCGAGTTCACGCGCGTTGTATCGGGCGGCAGTGTGCGCACCGGCGAGTATCGCGACTGGACGGTGAAGCTCACCGTCAACGGCCTGCAACCTCGAACGACCTACTGGTATCGATTCATCGCGGCCGATGGTTCCAAGTCGCCGGTGGGACGCACCAGGACATTGCCGGTCGGCGCCGTCGATCGTTTCGGGTTGGGCGTGTTCTCTTGTTCGAATCTGCCGATAGGTTGGTTCAATGCCTACGCGCATGCGGCCGCGCGTGACGATCTCGACCTGTGGTTGCACGTCGGCGATTACGTCTACGAGTACGCGCTTGCTGTGTACGGGGAGAAACACCTCGTCGCTGGACGAGAGGTCATGCCCGCGCACGATCACGAGATGATCAGCCTGGCCGACTATCGCCTGCGGCTTGCCTGTTATCGCGCCGATCCGGATCTGCAGAGGCTGCATCAGCGGGCGCCGATGGTGGCGTTATGGGATGACCATGACAGCGCCAACGACAGTTGGGAAGGCGGTGCGCAGAATCACCAGCCCAAGTCCGAAGGGGATTGGAGCATCCGTCGCGCCGCCTCGATTCAGGCCTATCGTGAGTGGATGCCGGTTTCGGAGGAGCCTTGGAAGGCGTATTCGATCGGTACGCTTGCCACTCTGTATCGTACTGAATCACGTGTGTTCGCGCGTACGCGGCCGGCATACTCGGAGCTGTCGAACGCACACAAAGCCAGCGATCCCGACGCAGCGCTGCGCGCGTTCCGTGATGGAGTTTGGCGCGATCCGGCTGCAACGATGCTTGGCTCTGGCTTCGACGCAAAGGAAAAGCGTGGCTCGCGCAGGAAAATTCAAAAGCGCAAATGCCTCTGCTTCCATCTGGCAGATGGTCGGCATGGCAACCATCATGGGACGCACCTTGATGCCGGACGTGGCACCCCGATTTGGGGGTGCGCCCCCGAAAGCGGGAGCGCGCGTCGTTGGGACGCGTTCAAAGAGAAATGTGCGTGGTTCCAAACTCGGCGTGCCGATGTGGATGGATCGCTGGGACGGCTATCCCGCCGCTCGTTCGCGCCTGCTGAAATCCGCTCAGCAGGCGGATGCGGATCTGGTGATGCTGTCAGGCGATAGTCACAATGCCTGGGCATATGCACTGGCCGAGGACGGACGGCCTGCGGGGATCGAGTTCGCGAGTCAGAGCGTGACGTCTCCGGGCATCGAGGGGCAGCTGGGCGTGGCTCCCAAAGATGTCGCTCGTGCCTTCATCACCACGAATGCCGAACTGGCTTGGGCCGATACCAGTCAACGCGGCTACATGATGATCGATATCACTCCGCAGCGGATCACCGGCGAATGGTTGTTCATGAAAACCATTCGGACGCGTAGCACTGCGTTGGCAGGCACTCACCGCATGTCGGCCGAGCGGGGGCGCCGTAAGTTTGCAGTCTGACTCGCCGCAACCTCATTTCTTCCATTTGATATTGCAGCCAATGCTCGGCTTCTGATCCTTCGGCACGCCGGTGCCGTTGAGCAGGGCATCGGACGCGGCACGCAGATCGGCGCCGGTCGGCGATCCTTTGCCGGGGCGGCTGTCGTCGAACTGGCCGCGATAGACCAGCTTGCGCTGTGCGTCGAACAGGAACAGATCCGGCGTACACGCTGCTCGATAGGCCTTGGCGACTGCCTGGGTCTCATCGAGCAGGTAGGGAAACGTATAGCCCGCACTGCTCGCTTCTGCGGACATGCCGGCCGGCCCATCGGCAGGGTAGGCCTGGATGTCGTTCGAATTGATCGCCACGACCGCGATGCCCTTCGGTTGATAGTCACGAGCGAAGCGCGCGAACTCGTCGCGGATGTGTTTGACGAACGGGCAGTGACTGCAAATGAAGGCGACCACCAACCCTCGCGCGTCCCGGAAGTCATCGAGCGCGGTCACCTTGCCGTCGAAGCTGGGCAGTCGAAAGTCCGGCGCGGCTGTGCCGAGCTCGAGCATCGTGGATTGCGTTGCAGCCATGGCGCGGCTCCTGTGAGAGGGAAGCGCTATGCTACGCCTCCAGGACCCGGCCATCAGTCCGGTCAGCGTCGCATCTCCTTACAGATTGAGAATCCGCCAGTTGCGCAGGTCAATATCCCTGTGTTATCAATCTGCCCATGCAATTTTCTTTCGCCCGCTATTGGTTCTACTTTACCTATCCAACCACTGGCGGACGGACTGAGCTCGTTTGACTGAATCGAAACCGAGTCACTCAGAAAACCGCCAGCAAAACTGGCGGTTTTTTTTTGCGCCGCCGGCAAGCCCCCTGGAGCCCCTGTGAACGCCCGTATCGACGACCTAAGAATTCGTGAAATCCGCGAACTGGTTACTCCTCATCAGGTGATGAGCGAGCACCCCTGTAGCGAGACCGCGGCTGCCACCATCGAGCAGGGCCGCAGAGCGATGCAGGACATCGTGCACGGCCGCAGCGACCGGCTCGCTGTCGTCATCGGGCCTTGCTCGATTCACGATACGAAAGCGGCGATGGACTACGCGCACCTGCTGCGGGAACAGCGGCAGCGCTTCCAGGGTGAATTGGAAATCGTCATGCGCGTGTATTTCGAGAAGCCGCGCACCACGGTGGGCTGGAAGGGGCTGATCAACGATCCCGATCTCGACGGCAGTTTCAACATCAACCGCGGCCTGCGCATTGCCCGCCAGCTGTTGCGAGACATCAACGATCTGGGCCTGCCGGCCGGCTGCGAATTCCTCGACATCATCACGCCGCAGTACATCGGCGATCTGGTCACCTGGGGAGCGATCGGCGCACGCACCACCGAGAGTCAGGTGCATCGTGAAATGACCTCGGGCCTGTCGTGTCCGGTCGGCTTCAAGAACGGCACCGACGGCAATGTGAAGATCGCGATCGACGCGGTGCAGGCGGCATCGTTCCCGCATCATTTCCTGGCCGTGACCAAACAGGGTCACAGCGCCATCGCCACCACCAGCGGCAACGGCGATTGTCACGTGATTCTGCGCGGCGGCAAGGAGCCGAATTACGATTCGGCCAACATCGATTCAGTGTGCAGGCAACTCGACTCGGCCAAGCTGCCGGCGCGCGTGATGATCGACGTGAGCCATGGCAACAGCTCGAAGAAACCCGAGAATCAGCCGCTGGTCATCGCCGATATCGCCAGGCGCATCGAGGCCGGGGAGCGCCGGATCAGCGGTGTGATGGTGGAGAGTCATTTGAAAGCGGGCCGTCAGGATCTGCTGCCGGGCAAGGCACTGGAATATGGCCAGAGCATCACGGATGGCTGCGTCGACTGGCAGACCTCCGTGCAGATCCTGGAACAGCTCGCAGGCGCCGTGCGCGCGCGTCGACAGGCTTCACACGCAGCATAGATAACGGCACCGTGGGCAGGTGCCTGGTTGTGGGATCCAGGCGTGGTGAACGAGTGCCTGCCCACAGCCGCAGGGAGGGCAACCCTGACTTGCCGTGGCACCGTCCACGGCCGGAAGATGCTCGCCACCTAGACCCGCTCTGAGGCGTGCTTCCCATGAGTCTGGATCCGTGGCCGGAATTGCCCTACGCAGAGTGGCAGGACACCTGTACGACGCTGCATCTGTGGACGCA
This sequence comes from Steroidobacter cummioxidans, assembly GCF_003104955.1. Classification (NCBI taxonomy): domain Bacteria; kingdom Pseudomonadati; phylum Pseudomonadota; class Gammaproteobacteria; order Steroidobacterales; family Steroidobacteraceae; genus Steroidobacter; species Steroidobacter cummioxidans. The sequence continues at coordinate 80,876 of NZ_LSRW01000045.1, forward strand.
GATTGTCGGCAAGATCCGACTGGCGCGCGCGCCGTGGCTCAACCATGGCTGGCAGGTGACGTTTTTCGTGACCACCCGCGGCCTGACGACCTCACCGATCCCGGATGGCAATCGCACCTTCGAGCTGAGTTTCGATCTGCGGGAACATCATCTCGATATCGATGTGAGCGATGGCCAGACACGTCGGATCGCGCTACGCCCCATGTCGGTTGCAGACTTTTACACGGCTGTGTTCCGGGAGCTCGACTCGGTTGGGATTCATATCGAGATCGACGATCTGCCGAGCGAGATTCCCGACGGGATTCCATTCTCTCGCGATCACACTCACGCCTCCTACGATCGGCAGTACGTGGAGCGCTTTGCGCAGGTGCTGCGCCAGGTCGATCAAGTATTCAAGAAATTCCGGACCAGCTTTCTCGGCAAGAGCAGCCCGGTGCACTTCTTCTGGGGCAGCTTCGATCTGGCGGTGACGCGTTTCTCAGGCAAGACGGCACCGCTGTTCACCGGCAAGGCGCCGGGCTTGCGTCAGGATGTGATGCAGGAAGCGTACTCGCACGAGGTGAGTAGCGCCGGTTTCTGGCCCGGCAGCGCCGGCATCGACGCATCGTTTTATTCCTATGCCTATCCGCCGCCACCCGGTTTCAAGGACTATCGCGTGCAACCGCAGGCGGCCCAATTCAACGAAGCGCTGGGCGAGTTTGTATTGCCGTACGAGCGCGTGCGTACGGCGAAAGACCCTGCCGCGGAACTGCTGAGCTTCCTGCAATCGACTTATGAAGCGGCGGCGGTGTGTGGCAAATGGGATCGTGCCGCGTTGGAGTGCGAAATCGGAGTGCCAGGAGTCCCTCGCGGCAGATCGACGTGAATCTCTGATGAGGAGATGAACATGAGCACATTGGAACGGGAATCGGTACCGGGCTTGTTTCCCTTGGTCGGCCGTAGCTGGTGGATGTTGTTGTTGTACGGCATCCTGGGTGTGATCTTCGGTTTGTTCGCGCTCGCGCGGCCGTTGTCGGCCGCCACCGCGTTGGTGTGGGCGATCGGCGTGCTGGCGCTCGCGGAGGGCCTCGTGAGCTTGTTTGCCGCTTTCAGCAACAAAGTTGGAGTGCCCAAAGGTTGGGTGGCGCTGTATGCGGTGCTATCGATTCTGTTCGGCATCATGGCCGTGATGAATCCGGTGACCATGGCGGGCACCTTGTTGCTGTTCCTCGCCGCATGGCTGATCGTCGCCGGCATCTATCGCATTGTCGTCGCCATCAAGGTGCGCGAGGAGATCAAGGGAGAATGGTTGATCGCGCTTAGCGGCGTGCTCAGCATCATCCTCGGCGTACTCTTCTTCATGAGTCCGCTGACCGGGCTGGTCGTTGCCGCATGGTGGATTGGCGCGGGTGCAATGGTCTACGGCATGCTGCAAATCCTCGGCGCGTTCAAGCTGCGTTCGCTCCGGTGAGTCCACGCGCTGCGATCCGGTTCAAACTTTTGACATGAGCTGACGGAGTACGGAACTCCGTTCAGCTTGCGGCGGTTGCCCGCGTCCGGCAACTCTGAAAACATCCGCTGATATGAAAAATTCAGCGGCGATCTACTGTCTGGTGATTGCGACAACATTGCCGCTCAGCGGCGTTGCGCAGGAAACATCAACGGTCGAAACGGCGGCGGCTGCTGAACCGGCCCCGCAGCAACGTTTCGTCTCCGACAAGCTGGTGTTGAATGTTTATTCCGAGCCCGATCAGGGCAGCGATCGCATCGCCACCATTCAGACAGGCGATGCGGTCGAGGAATTGGAGCGTGCCGGCAACCTGGTCCGGGTGCGCTTGGCAGAGGGGCGCGAAGGTTGGGTGGGGGCGAGCTATCTGACGAGCGATGCGCCCGCGATCGTTCGCCTGCGTGAGTTGCAACGTCAGCAGCCGACTCCCGCACCCCGCGTGGACAAAGCATCGTTAGAAGAGATTGCGCAGCTGAAGAAAGAGAACACCACGCTGCGTGGACAAGTGAGTGAGCTGCAAGCACGAGTCGTCGCGCCTGTCGCGTCACCACCGCCGCAGGGTGAAACGATCACCGAGATGCCCGCTGCTCCGATGCAAGCAGCTGCTTTTCCGACCACCGCACCAACCGGTGTCATGGGCTGGCTGGTCGCAATGCTGTTGGTCGGCGCCGCGAGTTTTGCCGGTGGCTATCAAATGCTCGCGCGTCGTCTCCGCAAAAGGTTCGGCGGCTTGAAAATCTATTGACGAGCGAGCCACCCAGCAAAAACTAATCGCTCCGGGCACGTATCTGTTTCCTCCACGGATCGCTGCGAAAGGCAGAATGCGATCCGATAAAACGTAGCCTCGCCTCATGGCGAGCGCGCCTATGACAATGGGGGATAACAATGGATCGTCGCATCGCTGCCATGCTGATCGCCGGCGGAGCAGGCATGGTTTCCACGTTGACTCATGCGCAGGCCCAGAATGACGCGCCTGCCCTCGAAGAGGTGACGGTCACGGGGTCGCGCGTCATCACCAATGGCGACTACAGCCCGACGCCGGTCACGGTCGTTTCGACGCAAGAGGTGCTCGCAGCGCAGCCCGGAACGTTGGCCGACGCGCTCAACATCCTGCCGGTGTTTTCGGGATCGCGCGGCTCGGGCAGCAACCCGACTTCGACGGGCACCGTGTCGGCAGGCAACGCGTCGGCCAATCAGCTCAACCTGCGCAACGTCGGTGCGATTCGCACGCTGGTGTTGCTCGACGGTTTGCGCGTGCCGCCGACGTTGATCAATGGCATCGTCGACGTCGATCTGATCCCCCAGATGCTGGTGCAACGAGTGGATACGGTGACCGGCGGCGTCTCCGCAGTCTACGGCTCCGATGCGATCAGCGGCGTCGTCAACTACATCCTCAACAAGAAATTCCAGGGCCTCGAAACGCGCGTCAATGGCGGTGTTTCGGACTATGGCGATGCGAACAAATACAACGCGGCGATTGCGGCAGGCACGGCACTGTTCGATGGCCGGGGCCATATCGAAGCCAGTTACGAGTATCGTAAGGAAGAGGGCATTGCGTCGCGCTCCGACCGTCCCTATATGAATCTGGTCGGCGTGGCCGGCTCGGTGCCCGGCGCACCGAGTCCCGGCTCGGCGCAGAATCCTTATGAGATGTATAGCGACCTGCGGCAGGCCCAGTATCCGTTCGGTGGTCTGATTCGCAGCGGCATATATACGAACCAAACCTTCAGCAGTGATGGCGTGCTGAGCCCATTCGCTGCCGGCACACCGACGGGTACCAACGGCTTGCAGATCGGCGGAGGAGGTGGCTACTACGATTCGTCGTTGCTCGCGCCGATGGAAGGGCATCAGTACTTCGGTCGCTTCCAATTCGACTTCACCGATCGCCTGCAGGGCTACGTGCAGATCGCCGGCAACATCAAGAGCAACGAAGTCTTTGGCGAATACTTGCTGTACGACCGCAATTTCAGCGCTCAGAACGCTTTTCTGAGCCCGACCTATCAGGCGGCGATGCAGGCTGCCGGCCAGGCGACATTCCGCATGACCGGGTTGCTGCAAACCGGTCCGCGCTTCGAGTCCAATTCGGAGTCCGACCAGCGCGTGTACACCGCGGGCTTGAAAGGATCGCTCGGCGAGTATGACTGGGGCGTGAGCTATGTGTTCGGCACGACTCAGCTGGAGACCGCGCTTGGCCGGAACGTAAATGCGCAGCGTCTGGCGTACGCACTCGATGCGGTGCGAGATTCCGGTGGCAACATCGTTTGCAACATCACCTTGACCAATCCGTCGCTCGGCCAAGACTGCGTTCCGCTCAATGTCTTCGGGCCGACCGCGGCCAATGCGGCGGCGTTTGACTACGTCATGCAGCCGACGCGTTTCGCGGGCGAGACGAACATGAGCGATGTCTCGGCTTACATCAGTGGCTCGCCGTTCGACAACTGGGCGGGCCCGGTGAACGTGGCGCTGTCGGCCGAATATCGTGACCAGTCCTTCGAGGGCGAGAGCGATGGCGAGCCCTCGAATGTGCTGAACTGTGCGGGCCTCGGTATTCGCTTCAATAACTGTCGCGACGGCGATCCGATCTGGATCCAGTCGTTCGCCGACGTGCCCAAGGTCAGCCAGAACGTTTGGGAGACCGCGCTCGAGTTTGGCGTGCCGCTGGTAAAGGATTCGGTGAATCTCAGCGCCGCCGGCCGTTACACGAGCTACAACACCAGCGGCGACTACTGGACCTGGAAGTTCGGCGTCGACTGGCAAGTTCTCGACTCGCTGCGATTCCGTGCGACCCGCTCACGCGACATTCGCGCGCCAACGCTGAGCGATCTGTATGCGCCGGACAATTTCGTCTATGTGCAGCCGACCGATCTGCTGACGGGCACGTCGCCGCGCGTGCAGTCGCGCGATCGATCCAATCAGATTCTGACCGCGGAGATCGGCAACACGGTGACTGCAGGATTTGTGTGGCGACCGATGCCGGAGCTGAGCGTGGCGCTGGACGGCTATCGCATCGTTGTTTCGGATGCGATCACGCAGGTGAACGGCGCGACGACGGCGTTCCAGAACCAGTGCTATGCCAGCGGCGGCACGTCGCCTTATTGCGAACTGCAGGATCGGCCGAACGGATTCACCGATACCTCGGCCGCCAATGCCGTGACGGCCTGGTACAACGTGTGGCTGAATATTTCCGAGATCGAAACTTATGGCGCCGATCTGGAAGTGAACTGGAACAGCACCCTGTTCGATCGGCCGCTCGCGATTCGTTTCCTCGGCGCGTACCAGCCGCACATCTATTATCGACAGCCGAATCTGCCGGTCACCGATCAGGGCGGCGTCGGCTTCGGCCCGCTCGGCGCGGCTGCAAGCCCGAGCGTGCGTCTGACCGGCCTGGTGAGATTCCAGCCGGTCGAGAACTTCACGGTCGATCTCATGCAGCGCTGGCGCAATGCCATGGATCTGGGCGGCGATCCCACCCAGTCCTGGGTCAGCAACCATGTCGAGTCGTTCGCGACCACCAACATCAATGTCGCCTACCAGCATCGAACGGGCGCAATGACCATGGAGTACTACGTGAACGTCCAGAACGTGTTCAATGCCGACGCACCCAATGGCGCGTACTCCGGCAATGGCACGCGCGCAGGCCTTCGCGACGGCTTCGCAATGAGCGACAGCCCGCTCGGCCGTTTCTATCTGGCAGGGATCAACGTCAAGCTGTGAGAGCGCTGGGCGCTCTCGCCAATCTCAGAAAGCGTTCTTCCGCAATGGATGAACGCTCGAATCGCGCGGCTTCGGTTGTTTGGGGAATCCGCCGCCGCTCTGTCGTTTTTCCAAGGCCTGCTTCATGGTGTCCGCCCAGCTGGCCTTGGCTTTGCTCTTGCTCTTGCCCTTGGCCTTGTGAGAGGGGGCTTTCGTCGTCGTGGTCTTTTTTGTCGATGTCTTTGCTCGCATGTCGCCTCCACATTCTCCTACAGTGTTTCCGCACAACGCTTGACCTGTGCATCAAGCTCCCTGATCCAGCGCCTTACCTGCGGCCCGGATGGTGAACCGCGACTGCACCGTGCGGTACTCACATCAGCACGCTTCACGATGCGTGCTCCATCGATCACTCCTGCACAGGGCAACTCCCATGAGCACAGCTAAATTACCTTGGTCAGGCTTGGCATGCGCCGTGTTGACGCTGCTAACCATTCCCGCCATCGCGCAAGACGATTCTGGCGGGAACAGTAACAGTACATATCAATCGAAGGTGCTGGTTTCCAACGGCGGCATGTCCGCGAACTTCACCGATTCTAATCTGATCAATGGCTGGGGCGTGGCATTTAACCCGACGGCATACGTGTGGGTGAATGCCGAGGGGACCGGCAAAGCGCTGCTGTTCGACGGTAACGGGGAGCCGCAAGACCTGGTCGTGACCATCCCCGGGGTCGGCGGCGCCCCCTCCAATCCAACCGGCATCGTGTTCAGCGCAGGGATGGACTTCGTCGTCAACAGTGGCACCACCAATGGGCCGGCCCGATTTCTATTTGCCACCGGCCAGGGAACGATCGCGGGCTGGGCACCCAACGTGAATGCCACGAACGCCATCACGGTGGTGGATAACTCGGGCCAGAAGGCGGCTTACACCGGGCTGACGCTCAGCGGCGACGGTACCACCCATCTGCTATACGCGGCCAACTTCAGCCAGGCGCGCATCGACGTGTTCGACGGTACCTTCAAGTCGGTCGATGTGCCTGGCGGTTTTAACGATCCGAAGCTGCCCGAGAACTATGCGCCCTTCGGCATCCAGGCCATCGGCGGTGATATCTATGTGACCTATGCGAAACAGGAGGAGGCGGGCAGCGCCGAGGAGGTGCATGGCGCGGGCCTGGGCATCGTCAATGTGTTCGATCCGCAAGGAAATCTGATCCGCCGCATCGCTTCGAAATGGCCCCTCTGGAAAATGCACCTTGGGGCATCGCGCTGGCGCCCGCCAGTTTCGGTTCTCTTGGCGGCGCCTTGCTGATCGGCAACCTCGGCGACGGCAAGATCCATGGCTACGACCCGCGCACCGGCAGAGCGCTGGGCAGTCTGAATGGAGCAAACAATCAGCCCCTCGTCGTGGACGGTCTGTGGGGCATGCAGTTCGGCAATGGCGTCGAGGAACAGCCAACCAACTCGCTGTTCTGGGCCGCCGGACCGAACGATGAAGCAGATGGCGCTTATGGCGTCATCACCGTGACGACGTCGACCTCAACGCCGACGCCCTCGACGCCCTCGACGCCCTAGCTTCTCCTCAGGGCGCGTCAGACTGCCGCCAAGGGCAGCTGACGCGCCGCGCTCGTCACATACTTTCACGATCTTCGCCACGGGCGTCCTGGTGAGGTCGAATTCGATGTGGCATCCTGCGGACGCCGTAGAGACCAGGGTTCAGGGATGGCCGATTCAGCAATTGAGAACATAACAAAACGCTGCGTTCTCCTTCTTTCTGCTCTCGGTTTCTTGCACGGCTGCGGCGGCAATGGCGGTGGGGGCGATCGCACGCCGTCACAGCCTCCACCCACTGTGACGTTTGGTTCCGAGCCGTTGTTCGTCAACGTCGGCGGTGCAACCGCGCTGCAATGGCAGACGGTCGATGCCACGAGTTGTATGGCGAGCGGTGCCTGGAGCGGTGCGCGCCCGACGAGCGGGAGCGAAACCACAGGCGCGCTGAACGCAACCACCGAATTTACTTTGACCTGCAATGGTCCGGGCGGCAGCACCTCGAGAACGGTACGCATTGCAGCCAATCAATTGCCGGTGGCCGACGCGGGCCCGGATCGTGCCGTGTTGCCGGGCGTACGCGTCGCGCTGCGTGGCACTCACAGCCGCGATGCCGAGGGGCCCATCCTGACTCAGCGGTGGCAACAGGTCGCAGGCCCGGAGGTGGTGCTGGTCGATTCTGCAGCTGCAATCACATCCTTTGTGGCACCGACGGTGGACCGGCCGACAGCGCTGGTTCTTCAGCTCGTCGTAACCGATGGATTCGGCGCCGACAGCGCACCCGATGAAGTGACGATCACGGTGCTGCCGGTGACTGCCACCGCATCCGTCAGCGGCGTCGTGCGTCATCAGCGTGTCCCAGCGACTTCCACTGTGGTGTTTTCTGATTTTGCGCGTCAGGCGTTCGAGCCGAGCAGGGGACTGCGCCTCGAAGTCATCGCTGCGCAGTCGCAGACGATCGTTGCAACCGCGAGCACCGATGCATCTGGCGCTTACTCCGTCGAGGTGCCGCCCAACGAGCCGCTCTTCATCCGTGTCCATGCCAGCATGGAGCAGGATCACAGCCTGCCACGATGGCGCTTCGAGGTGCGGGATGTGCCGGGCGCCGGCGATCCATATTGGTTCGACGGCGACGTATTCGTCGCTGACGTAGCGGGTACGCCGGCGGATGTGAGCATTCCTTCCGGATGGTCTGCGAGCGGCGAGGTCATCGGACCGCAAGCGTCCGGCGCTTTCACCATCCTGGATTCGATTTATCTCGGCTACACCACCGTTCTTGCCGTGGCGCCTGCAGCGGAGTTTCCGCCGCTCGACCTCGACTGGAACGCTGCAGCACCGCGTGGTGGCGGCAGCACGTTCTATGCCCGCGCCCCCACGCGAATGATTTCATTGCGTGGCACGCTGGCCATCGACCTGCATGAGTTCGACCCGGATGTCGTGCTCCATGAGTTCGGCCATTACCTGCAGGAAGCATTGGCTCGCAACGACTCGCGCGGGGGCGAACATTTTTCCGAGGTATTTCTCGATCCTCGCAACGCGTTCAGCGAAGGCTTTGCGACAGCCTTCTCGGTGATCGCACGCGATATCACCGGGACGACGCACATGGGCACCCAGCGCGATCTGGAAACGGGTGCCGCTCGGGGGTGGTACTCCGAGGTGGCTGTGGGAGAACTGCTTTGGGATTTGTACGATGCGGCCAACGAAACCGACGATGCTGTCGCGCTGGGATGGCAGCCGCTCTGGAACGCGTTGGTCGAGCAACGATCGACCCCGGCGCTGACCACCATCTTTTCGTTCGTCGCCACGCTCAAGCGTCAGCGGGCCGACGTGAGCGCGGACATCGATACGCTCACATACCCTTACGGCATCCAGCCCGTGAACGATGAGTTCGGCAGCACCGAGACAAACGATGCTGGCTCCCCGGGCGTGTTGCCGGTTTACAGTCCCATCATTCTGGGCGGCGCACCCGTCACTGTACGTAGCAGTGTCGATTTCCGCATTGAAAGCAACAGCGCGGGCCCGAGCAACAAGCTGGGCATCCACCGCTTCCTGCGTTTCGACTTGGAGCAGCCGCAGACCGTGCGATTGTCCCTCGCCAGCGCTCTCGGCAAACGCTCGATGGCATTCGTCTATCGCCAGGGACGTCTGGTCGGGTCCGCAGACAGTGCCCAGGGCGCGATCGCGTTTCCCTTGAGGGAGGCGGGGACGCATGTCATCGATGTGTGGGATTGCGACAACGGCGGCGCTTGCGGTAGCTCCAGCGGCAGGACCGCGGCGACTACCGACATCAGGGTGCAATTGACCTCGCCTTGACGTGATTCCTGCCTCGTGAAGGCAGAGGATTGCTTCACGGTTGCGATAATAACACTTGATACTATCTCAGCGATGACTATATAGTTCGCTACTATCCAGCCGCCCCTGTCGGGCGGCCATCCCCTCGTTTGCGGAGTTGCCCGTGGATCGCATCCGGAACTTCGGGTTCGTCCTGAAGAACCTCGAGCGCCTGTACACCAAGCGCTTCGAAGCCTTGGCGCAGGAGCTGTCATTGACGCTGCCTCAATGCAAGGCGCTGTTCAACCTGGCACGCAACGAGGGCATCAGTCAGAAGCGGCTGGCCGAGCTGGCCGAGATCGAGCCCATGACTCTGGTGCGCATCCTCGACCGCATGGAGAGCGATGGCTGGGTGGAGCGACGGCCGGATCCCAACGATCGCCGGGCCCGCACGCTGTATGTGACGGCCGGCGCGAAGCCGGTTCTGGAGCAGATCGACAAGATGTCGGCGCAGATGCGTGCAGAAGCGCTCGCCGGCCTGAGCGCCGAGCAGCGCAATCAACTGATGAGCCTGCTCGAGCACGCGTATCAAAACCTGCTGGTCTCCAAGGCTGAGCCGGCGGCGTTGCCAATCCGCAAGAAGGCGCAGTGATTCCATGAGTTCCCCGCAACCGATGAACGATTCCGTGTCCGATCCTGCCAGCGCCGTGTCCGATGCTGCTGACAATGAACCGGCTCCCAGCAAGCTGCGCCGGCCCTTGATGATTGGCGGCCCGCTGCTGGTTGTGGCCGTCGCCGCGTACTTCTATGTGACCGGTGGGCGATACGAGTCCACTGATGATGCTTATGTGCGCGCGGCGCAGATTACTGTCAGTGCGAACGTCGCTGGCCGCGTCAGCGAGCTGGCCATTCGCGACAACCAGCAAGTCAACAAGGGCGATCTGTTGTTCCGTCTGGACGATCGTCCGTTTCGCATTGCTGTGGACGAGGCGCAGGCGCGCCTGGCTTCGGCGAAGCTGGAAGTCGAATCGCTCAAGGCCACTTATCAGCAACGGCTGGCCGATCGTTCCTCCGCGCAGGCGCGGCTCGAATATCAGACCAAAGAACTGGCCCGGCAGCAGGGTCTGCTCGAGCCGGGAATCTCTTCTCAGGCGCAGGTCGAGAAGGCGCAGGTGGCGCGCGATGCCGCTCATCAGGATCTCGAAGCCGCTCGTGCGCAGATCACTGCGGTGCTGGCGACACTGGGCGGCGATCCGGCCATCGCAGTCGACAATCATCCGAGCGTGCAGCAAGCGCAGGCAGCTTTGGATCGCGCCAAGCTGAATCTCTCCTACACGACGGTTACTGCGCCGGCGGCAGGCATCGTCACCAAAGTCGAGCAGTTGCAGGTGGGCGACTATCTCAACGCTGCGAGGCCGGCGTTCGCGCTCGTGTCCTCACAGAACATTTGGATCGAGGCAAATTTCAAAGAGGTGCAGCTGACGCACATGGGACCGGGGCAGCGGGCCGAAGTGCTGATCGATGCATATCCCGGTCACAAGCTCGCTGCCACTGTGGTCAGCGTGAGCCCGGGTACGGGGGCGGAGTTCTCGTTGCTGCCCGCCGAGAATGCCTCGGGCAACTGGGTGAAAGTCGTGCAGCGTCTGCCGGTGCGGCTGGAACTGAAGACGGCCGCGGACGTGCCGCTGCGTGCCGGTCTGAGCGCGAATGTCGAAGTCGACACGCGTCGCCAGCGCACCTTGTTCGGCTTGCGCTCCGACACTGCGCCCGACACTGAAACCGAGACCGTCGCAGCGACCAGTCGATGAGCGATTCTGTTCCGACAGCAAGCGCCGAGGAGCTGCGAAATCGCGGCTGGATCGTGCTGGCGGTGATGCTCGGCTCGGTCATGCAGGCGCTGGATACCACCATCGCCAACGTTGCCTTGCCGCGCATTCAAGGTGCGTTGTCGGCGACGCAGGAGCAGATGGGTTGGGTGCTCACGTCCTATATCGTGGGCGCCGCCATCATGACGCCGCTGGCGGGCTGGCTGACCGGACCGGTCGGGCGGAAGAAAGTATTTTTATTCTCCATCGCCTTGTTCACCGTGTCCTCGGCGATGTGCGGTATCGCGCACAACCTCACCGAGCTCGTGCTCTATCGCGCCATTCAAGGCGTGGCCGGCGCGTCCCTGGTGCCGTTGTCGCTGGCCATCCTGCTCGACCTGTATCCGAAACATCAGCACGGGCGCGCGACGGCGATGTGGGGCATGGGTGTGACGCTCGGCCCGATTCTCGGCCCCGCACTCGGCGGCTGGCTCACGGAGATGCACAGCTGGCGCTGGGTGTTTCTAATCAATGTTCCGTTCGGCGTGGTTGCCATGCTGGCGTCCTCGAAATTCATGCACGAGACGCAACGCCGGCGGACGCCGTTCGACTTCTTTGGCTTTGCGATGCTGAGCACTGCCATCGGCAGCCTGCAATTGATGCTCGACCGCGGTCAGCTGCTCGACTGGTTCAGCTCCACCGAGATCATCATCGAAGCGGCGGTCGCCGCGGTGGCGTTCTATCTGTTCCTGGTGCACATCCTCACGGCACGCCAGCCGTTCCTGAGTCCCTCCCTGTTCAGGGATCGCAATTTCGCACTCGGCTCGGTGTTCATCTTTCTGATCGGCATCGTGCTGCTGGCGACGTTGGCGCTGCTGCCACCGCTGCTCGAGGGATTGTTCGACTATCCCGTCGTGACCATCGGTCTGGTCACCGCGCCGCGCGGCATCGGAACGTTCGTGGCGATGATCATCGTGGGGCGGGTGATCGGCAAGATCGATGCGCGCGTCATGTTGACGTTCGGTCTGCTGACCACGGCGCTGTCGCTATGGCTGATGACCAGCTTCTCGCCGCAAATGGATAGCCACCTGGTGATCTGGAGCGGCGTGATTCAAGGCTTCGGCCTGGGCTTCACCTGGGTGCCGCTGACCACGATCGCGTTCGGCACGCTCGAGCCCAGTCAGCGTAACGAGGCAAGCGCCATCTTCAATCTGCTGCGAAACATCGGCAGCAGTATCGGTGTGGCTGTGGTTACCGCACTGTTGACGCGCAATGTGCAGTTCATGCACGCGCGCCTGGCCGAGCACATCACTCCGTATGCTTTGGCGACGCGCACGCATCCAGTATTCGATGTGTCTACACAGACCGGGCTGTACGGCATCAATGGCGTGGTGACGCACCAGGCCACGCTCATCGCGTACATCAACGATTTCAAGTTGTTGTTGATAATGACGCTGGCCGTGACGCCACTGGTCCTGTTCCTGCGCCGTGCTCAAAGCGGGCCGGCGCCCGTCGTGCATGCGGACTAAGGCCCAAGGTTGACGAGATGATGAGTCGAATGTTTCGTAGTTTAGTGACGGCCGGCGCGATGGTTGCGCTGTCGGCGTGCGCGGTCGGGCCAGACTTCAAGCGGCCGGACGCGCCGACGGCGAGCCGCTATGTCGCGGCACCCGATCAAACGCAACGTTTCATCTACGGCGAAACGCCGCCCAATGAGTGGTGGACGCTGTTCCAGAACGATGAGTTGAACCGGCTGATGCAGCAGGCGAAGGAGAACAACTTCACCCTCGCCGCGGCGCGCGCGTCATTGGCGCAAGCCGAGGAGTTGCTCGCGGCTCGTAGCGGCACGCGCTTGCCCAAAGTGGATCTGACCGGTGGTGCAGGTCGACAACAGTTGGGCGCGCAGTCGCTCGGTAATTTTCATCTGCCGACGTTCACTTACTATGCCATTGGCGCGGATGTTCGCTACACCCTCGACTACACGGGTGGCATCGCGCGCTCCATCGAGCAGCAACGGGCGCTCACTGAGTACTACCAGCACGAGTTGGACGCCGCGTGGTTGTCGCTCACGGGCAATGTGGCAGTTCAATATTTCACCATCGTGTTCACGCAGGCGCAGATTCAGGCGCTCGAAGACCTGCTGGCGGAAGATCGAACCAATGTTGACCTGGTGTCTCGCGCACAGCAGGCGGGCATGGTAACGAAGGTGGACGAGCTGAGCGCACGTGCGCAGCTGGCGCAGGATGCGACGTTGCTTCCGCCGCTGCGGCAGCAGCTGGATACGGCGAGACATGCGCTTGCAGTGTTGCTGGGCAAGGCGCCCGGTGAGTGGGCGGATGCGAAAACCCAATTTGCGTCGGCAAGCGATCTGCGCTTGCCGGAGCAGCTGCCGGTGAGTTTGCCATCCGAGCTGGTGCGACATCGACCGGATATTCTGTCGGCCGAATCGCAGTTGCATGCGGCGACCGCTGCCGTCGGTGTCGCCACCGCAAACCTGTATCCGCAGATCACGCTGTCAGGAAACGTGGGCCAGCAGGCAACCACCACCGGCCATCTGTTCGATGCTTCGAGCCTTGCCTGGGGCATCATCAGCGGCATCACTGCGCCGTTGTTTGACGGTGGAACATTGCGAGCCGAGCGCCGCGCGGCATTGCAGGCCGTGCAGGTGAGCGCGGCGAACTATCAGCAGACCGTGCTGCAATCATTTGGACAAGTCGCAAACCTGCTGCAGGCGGCGCGACACGACGAGGAGCTGTTGCTGTCGCAGACCGAGGCGATGGAGACCGCACGCTCCAGCGTCGACCTCGCTCGCAGAAGTTACAGCGCCGGCAACACTGGCGTGCTGACAGTGCTGGTTGCCGAACGGCAAAGTCTGCAAGCGCGACTCGGATTGTTGGACGCGCAATCCAAACGGTTCGTGAACACAGCGCAGCTGCTGCTGGCGGTCGGCGGTTCCAGTCTGAGCGGCGGCTAGCTAGCGGTGAGTCGCGCCTCGTGCAGATCGATCTCACGAACCAGCTTGCGCACCAGCTCTTCGGAGAGCTGTCGTCCGCGAACGAGCCGATACAGCTCGTCACGTTCCGCTCGCAATCCCGCGAGGCGCAGCTGACGTTCGATCTCGCCGATCAACCGCATCTTCTCCGCTTCCTCGACGCTGCGTGGCTGGCTGGTCATGCGTGCGCGGTACACATCCATGATCTTCGCGCCTGTATCCGCATATAGATCGGCGTCGGGACGGTTCTTGCTCAACTCGTGTTGAGCATGCTCGATCGCTTTGATGGCTGCTTCGGCGGCAGCGATTCGCGCGGCGTCCTCTTGTTCGTCGTGTGCAGGTTCCGCCGGAATCTGCAGACCACCGAGCACGAAGGGCAGGCCGATGGTGGCGGCCACCAGCGAAGTCAGAATCACGCCGGCGGCGAGGAAGATGGCTAGATCGCGAGCGGGAAACGGCGAGCCATCGGGAAGAAACAAAGGCAGCGTCAACACGCCGGCGAGCGTGATCGCGCCACGAACGCCGGCCAGCGAAGTGGCGGCAACCAATCGCAAGCTCGGCCGGCGGGCCGGTGTGCTGTGACCGGCCCGCGATGCGCGGTACAGCGTCAATCGCAACGACACCCACACCCAGACGAAGCGTAGCGCGGCCAGTGCCGCATTGATCGCGATGACGTATCCGATGAGCCACAGCGGGTCATGATGGCCGGCGTCCTGCACGACGCGAGTCGCGCCTTCGATGAGCTTGGGCATCTGCTCGCCGAGCAGCACGAATATGACGCCATTGACCGAGAATTGAATCGTGTCCCACACACCAGAGCGGCGCACCCGCGTCGTGGCCAGCGCACGGCCCCTCAGTTCCGCATAGCTCATCGTGATACCGGCGGCGACCGCGGCCAGAATGCCCGAGCAATGCAGATGTTCGGCCATCAAGTAGGCGCCGAAAGGAATCAGCAGGCTGATCAGAATCTGCGAACCGCTGTCCTCGCCGAGCCGCCAGCTCAGCCAGTCCTTCAGGCGCGTAATGACCCAGGTGACCACCACGCCAATGACGATGCCACCCAGCGATAGCCACAAGAACGTGCCGATCGCGCTGAGCGGCGAGAACAAGCCCGTCATGGCCGCCGCGACCGCGAAGCGCATGCAGACCAGACCCGACGCGTCATTGAGCAGCGATTCGCCTTCGAGAATATGCAGCAAGCGCTTGGGAATCGGCGCGCGTGACGACAGCGCTGAGACTGCGACCGGATCTGTGGGCGAAACGACCGCGGCCAGTGCGAACGCAACCGGCAGGGGCATCGCCGGAATCATCCAGTTGATCAGGAAGCCCAGGCCGACGACGGTGAAGATCACCAGGCCCACGGCCAGCTCGAGAATGGTGTCCTTGTCGCGAAACAGGCCTTCTTTGGGAATGCGCCAGCCATCGAGGAACAGCAGGGGCGGCAGGAACAGCAGGAAGAACACGTCCGGATTGAGCTCCACCGGCGCTTTGGCGACCAGCGCGATCAGCGCTCCGAGTGCGATCTGCACGATGGGCAGCGGCACCGACCAGGGCAGGCCCCGCTGCAGCCAGCCACTCACGACCACTGCCAGCAACAGGAACAATGTGACGGTGATGCTTTCCACGCGGTTGCAGCTCCGAGGGATCGATGCAGTGCGCTATTGTGCCTGTTCTGCAATGTGACAGTCTCGTGAAGCGGCTACAAAGTAGGACTTGCGTCCTACTGTGCTGTGAGGGGCGTTGAGCACAATGGCGTGCATGTCCTCCAACCGTTGTGCTCAATGTTTCGCATCGGACAGCTGGCGATTGCCTGCCCATCGTTGACGCCGCGCCATACCTGCGTAGAGGCGCTGGATTATTTTTCGAGCCATCCCGACTACGACATCCTGCCCATCGTCAGCGACGAGCGCCCGGTCGGGCTGGTCACGCGCCATATTCTGCTCGAGCGCTTCTCCCGGCCGTTCCACCACGAGCTGTTCGGCAACAAGAGCTGCTCGTTGTTCATGGATCAGCAGCCGCTGCTGGTCGACGAGGCGGATTCGATCGCTACCGTCGGTGCAGTGGCCGCCAGCGACTCGCGACGAGCGCTGCACGATGGCGTAATCGTCACCACCCGGGGCAAGTATCTGGGCACCTGCACTGGACCGACACTGATGCAAGTGCTCGCCGATATGCAAGTCGAGCGCAGCCGGCAAGTGATGGAGGGCATCCGCTACGCCAGCCGGATCCAGCGCGCGTTCCTGCATATCTCGAACGAGCATCTCGCCGAGCATTTGCCGCAGCATCGGATCTTCTGGGAGCCCAGGGATATTGTCGGTGGCGACTATTACTTCTGCCGCGGCGACCAGGATCGAGTTTTCGTCGCCGTGCTCGATTGCACTGGCCACGGCGTTCCGGGCGCGCTGCTGACCATGATCATGTCGGCGAATCTCGAAGCATCCATCGCAGAGGTGGATTCCTGGGATCCGAGTGCACTGCTTGCAAGCATCAATCGGCGCGCACGTGCTGCGTTAGGGCAGCGGCAACGTGCGCCAGGCGATGACGTAGCTGAAGACGCTTCCGACGATGGCATGGACGCGTCGTTGGTGCTGATCGATCGGCGCAGGGGCCGATTGCAGTTCGCGGGCGCGCGGCTGCCGGTGTTCGTGTCATATGCCAGTCGCGACTCATGGATCTGTCTGCCAGCGGGCCGGCCGGGCGTCGGTTACGCCGACACGCCCGACGATACCGAATGGCCGGTCAGCGAGACGCCGCTGGAGGAGGGCATGCGCGTGGCGCTCGCCACTGACGGACTGTTCGATCAAATTGGTGAAGCGCGTGCCATTGCTTACGGCAAAGCGAGGTTCGCGCAGTCCTTGGGTGCGGCCCCCGGTACGGGGCTGCAAGATAGTTTCGAAGCGACGTTGTCACGTTACCGGCAGTGGCAGGGATCTCAGACCCGCCGCGACGATGCGACGTTATTGATGTTCGAGGTTTAGATGAATGCCAATGTTGCACATCGGATGATGCCGGAATCATCCGAACGAGAGATCTTCAGTTACTCTGGCGCGGTCAGCGCCAGCATCGTCGGCGCTACGGGTGAATCGTTGCGAGCCCGGCTGGCAGCGCTCAACGTGGAGAGTCATCGCGCGCGCAAGATATTCTCCAGCTTCGTCGAGTTGGCCTACAACATCATTCATCATGGCGAGCCGGAAGGGGCGCGGGATGTGAAGATCGTCCGCTGCGGCGCCATCGAGGTGTGGCAGGAAGACCAGCGTTATCACCTGCGCTCGCGCAGCTTGATCTCGGCTGTCAACGCGCCACCGATCGAGCAGCGACTCGCAGCGCTGCGCGATCTCACGCCGGAGCAGATCCGGTTCGAGTTCCGTTTGCGGCTGACGAATCTGCAGTACACGGAGGATGCGAGCCCCACCGGTGGTGCGGGACTCGGCTTGCTCACCATCGCTCGCAACGCTGTCGAGCCCATCGATTTTGAGCTGATGCCAGTGCCGTCGCATGACGGCAGGCTGCAACTCACCATCCACACCGTCGTTCAATAGCAGGAGAGCGCCATGGAACGTCTGACTCTTCCCGCAACTCAGTTCACGCCGTTGGTGGACTTCGATTACACGAGCCGCGCCTTCATCCTGCAGGGCGAGTCCTATCCGGAAAACGCCGCGGAGTTTTACGGCCCCATCCTGGCGGCGCTGCGTGCATATACGAGCGGCAGCGAGCCGTCGGGAAAAACGACGGTCACGCTGCAGTTTGCATACGTCAACAGCTCCAGTACCCGAAGCTTGCAACAGCTGCTGACTTTGCTCGATGGCGCCGCTCGTGACGGCGCGAACATCGAGGTGCGCTGGCTGGTCGAAGTCGACGACGATGCCATGGCCGAGCTGGGCGTCGATCTGCTCGGCGACAAGCACTCGTTGAGCTACGAGATCGTCAACACTCAGTAATCCGCACTAACGAGCCGCGCCCAGCGCAAACTCGATGCCCGCACACACCGACGCGACTTGAGCGTCATTGCATTGTTCGGGCGTGGCGCGTGGGCTATCAGGATAGACTTCGGTCGTCGTGGTGTACCGCGCACCTGTGATACCGGCGCACAGGCCGAGTGAGCGCAGGGCGTATTGAATGACGCCCGGCGAGACGACCTGCGATCCGATGATCTGTCCCTTCTCATCGGGCGGCGCAATGTGAGTGACCTTGCTCACGGCGTCGATGATGGCTCGCTGAAACGGTGTCTGCGGATTCTCGCTGTCGTCGACAAGATAGAAACCGTCGGGAATGCCCTCGGGCTCGAACGCTTTGCCGTCACGTGCGGCGAGGGCGGGTCGAAACTCGCTTTCGTCAGTGTCGGTGGTCTCGTGCAGATCGACATGTAGTAGAAAGCGTCCGCGCAGGGGAGCAATCAAACGCAGCAATGCCGCCGACTCTTCCGCCGGGCTGTTCTCGCGGAACGAGCGATTGGGATCGATGGCATTCGCGTTCCAGCGATGAATGCGCTCATAGGCCCAGGGACTCACGCAGGGCGCAACCAGCAAGTTGATCCGGTTCGCATAGTCAGCGGCGCGACGCTCGAGAAACTGCAGCGCGCCGTGCACGCCGCTGGTTTCATAGCCATGGACGCCGCCGGTTACGAGCGCGACGGGAAGATCATCGCGCCAGTTGCGGCTGCGAACAGCAAACAAACGATATTGGTCGGGGGGATAGTCGAGCTGTCCATACACCTCGACATCGAATCGATCTGCCAGCCGCTCCACTGCTTTCGCTACGTCGTCGTCATAGCTGCGATGTCGAACCTGACGCGACAGCCACTGCGCCCGCTCGTCAGTGCCCCATGGAACGCCGGGGGTGCCGATGGGATAGGTCGCGGGGGGTGAGGTCATCACTAAAGCAACTCCAGGAATTCGAAAGGCGGCTACTTTAACTCAGCCGACAACCGCCTCGACCTCACTTTGGTTGCAAAATAAATCAGTAAAGAGCAAATTCGAGCAAATTCGATTAGGGGGCGTCATCCGGGCGACGAAAGTCGCTCATATATAAGGAGTGCTCGATGGACCAGCTGAAAGGATGGCGGCGGGGGATTGCCGCTGGCTGTATCGGACTGATGGTGCCTATGGTTCAGGCCGGTGTAGAGGCCGAAACCACCCGGGGGTTGCCTGCAAGGCAGGCGGAGCTTCTGGATCGCGGACTGGTGGCGGTGAAGACGGATCAGGGCGTGTTTCTGAGTTGGCGATTGCTGGGCGACGAATCGTATGACGCGGGCTTCAATCTCTATCGCAACGGCAAGAAGCTCAATCGCAAGCCGCTGACTGCGACGACGAACTATCTCGATCCTGCAGGCACAGTAAATTCGACATACACCGTGCGTCGTGTGTTTGACGGCCGCGAGCAACCGCTCGCTGCATTGATCGAAGCGCTGACGCAGGGACGGCGCGGCAAGGCGGATTCCGCCACCGTTTGGGGAGGGTCGTATCTTCCTATTCCGTTGCAAAGGCCGGCGGGTGGCGTCACGCCGGCGGGTGAGGCGTACACCTATCACGCCAATGACGCGAGCGTGGGCGATCTGGATGGCGATGGTGAGTACGAGATCGTCTTGAAGTGGGACCCTTCGAATCAGAAGGACAACTCACAAAGCGGCTACACCGGTGAAGTTTTCTTCGACGCCTACAAGCTCGATGGCACGCTGCTGTGGCGTATCTCGCTGGGAAAAAACATTCGGGCCGGCGCGCACTACACGCAGTTCATGGTGTATGACTTCGACGGCGACGGCAAAGCCGAAGTGGCGATGAAAACAGCGGACGGCACGACGGACGCGCGAGGTACCGTGATCGGCGATCCCACCGCCGACTATCGAAATGCCGCCGGCTACGTGCTCAGCGGCCCGGAGTTTCTGACCATGTTCGATGGCGCCACCGGCAAGGCGCTGGCCACCATCGATTACGTTCCAGCGCGCGGAGCGGTCGAATCGTGGGGGGATAACTACGGCAACCGTGTCGATCGTTTCCTGGGTGGGGTGGCCTATCTCGATGGCCGGCGTCCGAGTTTGATCATGAGTCGCGGTTATTACACGCGCACGGTCATCGTGGCGTGGGATTGGAAACACGGCGAGCTCACGCAGCGCTGGGTGTTCGACTCGGACATTTCCGGCGCGGAGTATCGCGGGCAGGGCAACCATCAGCTGGCCGTGGCTGATGTGGATGGCGATGGCAAGGACGAGATCGTGTTCGGCGCCATGACGATCGACGATGACGGCACGCCGCTCTACAACACCAATCTGGGCCACGGCGATGCGTTGCACGTTGGCGATCTGGATCCGACGCGGCCCGGGCTCGAGGTGTTCAAAGTCATGGAGTCGAGAGCCTCACCGTATGGTCTGGCCGCCTGGGATGCGGCCACCGGTGAAATCCTGTGGGGAAAATTTACCGGTGCGGATACAGGCCGCGGAATGTCTGCTGACATCGATCCCACGCATCCCGGTGAGGAAATGTGGTCCAGCACTGGCGGTGGACTGCACACCGCGAGGGGCGAGCCACTCACGGGAATTCCTTCGTCGATCAACTTCGGCATCTGGTGGGACGGCGATCTGTCACGTGAGCTGCTCGATCACAGCTATGACGCGGCAGCGGGCGCGGGCGTCGGCCGCATCGACAAGTGGGATTACTTGAATGGTGTCTCGGTGCCCACCCTGGTTGCCGACGGCACGTATTCCAACAACGGCACCAAGGGAACGCCGGCGTTGCAAGCTGACATCCTCGGCGATTGGCGCGAAGAGGTGCTCTGGCGCTCGCAAGATAGCAGCGAGCTGCGCATCTACACCACGACCACACCGACGGAGCATAAGCTGCGTACGCTGATGCATGATCCGACGTACCGTCTGGCCGTCGCCTGGCAGAACGTTGCGTACAACCAGCCGCCGCATCCCGGCTTCTTCCTTGGCACAGACATGAAGTTGCCGCCGGCGCCCCGGCTGTACTTTCCACGACCGCGGAGGTAACTGACTCCTATCGGGCTCGCGTCGCTGGAATCGCGACGCGAGCTATTTGTTATGTTCTTTCACGCCAAATGGCAGGGTCGCGGCGTACATGAAATACTGAAAGCACGATGAGCTGGGGTGAGCGAACGCGAAAGAAAATGGAATACGGGAAGCGCCGAACCCGAACGCAACGAACATCGGCCAGCATTCGGGGGAATCGCTGTGGCATTTCGCATGCCTGGAACAATGCATGTTCGATTTCGGAAACGAACTCGATTCCAAGCCCGCCCCGCTGACTCTCATACCAACCCGCTGCTTCGTCGTACTCAAGACGTGCAGCTCTTCGGAAAGCAGGCTGTAAACTCATTTCCCCAGACGAGCAAGGGTCGATGCTTTGACTTGCTCCCAGGGTGTTACGTCATGAGGATGTGCGTCGTCTTCGGCGATCCGCTTCTCGAGTTCGGCACGTTGAGCCTCGGTCAATGGTACTGCCCCGCTATCGGCGGCGATGCTGTCCCAGATTTCCTCAACCAGTGCCAGCCGTTCCTCGAGGGGGAGGCGATCAATTCCAAGCGATTTGACTGAGGCGTTCATGCGTATCTCCGTAGAGCGGTATCGAATTTATCAGACGGGACAGGCCTAGGATAGTTCGGGACATAACGCCGCAAATGAACCGCGAGCGTAAGCCGCAGGCTTTTGCGAGTCGGGCGACCGAAGGGAGCGGACTCGGGCCATTATGGCTGCTCACGTTTCCGTTCCGCACAAGCCCCGCCTGCTGAGTATCACCGGCTCCTGCTACGAATATCAACTAGATGGCCGCTGGCCGCGGCCACCCGAGGTTCCCTATTTACGCCTGCGTGGCTACTGGCTGCAACACGCGTGATTCTCCGCGGGACAACGCGTGAGAGTGCATGTCGCCGATGGCTGCATCACGATTGTTCCGGCTCAATGAAGCATTGAGAGCAGCGGTGGGGGATGGACCTCTGGTTCTGTCCGCCCGCCCAACGCTCGCCATAACCGGCGGCGAATACGTGCGCGCCAGCGGCGCGTGCGTGTTCGACGTCCGTGTTGATGGCGTTGTTACGCTTCACTCAACGTCCGGCCGGCGCAACGCCACCTACTCCCGACTCATCAACCACAAAGGTACAACTGTTAGCAGCACCGCATGAGTACGAAGTTGTGGTCCAGGTACAGCCGGCGGTGCAGCGCATCTTGGCTTGGGAACCCGAGAGGTCCACTTCGATCCTAAACGTCGGCGGGGAAGACCGTTCAGCTGAGAATGCCGCGGTGAGAGCTGAGATCAGGGCGCCAGCAAAAACTAGTTTGAGTCGCTTCATGACACTCCTCCTGGGACAAGGAAGATTCAATGAGAAAGGCTCACACTGAATCTGGCGGTTTTCTCGTTGGATGCCTAACGCTGCCGTTGTGCCGCGAGCAACGGCGCTTCGCCGTTGCGAGTCGGAACCAGCGGATTGTTGGGCATGCAATGATGTTGTCTCATTTGACTCCGCGAAAATCTAACCAAGGCACCAACGCATTTTCAAGTGCCCCCATGAGCATGCTCAGATCCGGCTTCTCCGCCTTGAGCTCCGACCAAGCCTTGTGCTCGCTCTCGTCATAGGGCTGAGATCGAAATTTTTCCTCATACCCGACCAGAAAGCTGAGCGTGTCCTTCACCTTTGTCATCGCCTTATAGACTTCAGAGTCGGGGCCAAACAAGAACCGAGATTCTCGGTACGCTCGAATAAATTCCCCTGCAGCGATGCTTACTGCATCTGGGTCTGAGCCAGACGAATGATAGGCTTGGTAGTAGAGAACCGTCTTGTCATACACCGCGAACCTTCGATCAAAGAGATCGAGCTTCAACTTGTTACGCGCTATACGAGACTGGAGGAAGGCGATAACGGCACCCAAGACCGCGATGCTAGGTACCGCAAGTGCCGCCATATAGGTAGTCCAATGCAAGTTGCAACTCATGACGCACAACGCCGCGAATGAGCCGCGAGCAATGGCGCTTCGCCGTTGCGAGTCGGGCGACCGAAGGGAGCGCACTCGATTCGCTTGCTAGACATCATCTGTGACGCCCCTTCTTTCGAACCGCGCGCTCCACCATTCGAACGAGCTTGTCTGGATGGTCCGCATCCAGAAACGCTGCCGCATTGTCTGTGTACTGCGCCCAAGTCTGTCCCGAAATATCTGAAGGAGGCGGCGGTTTGGAGTGAAGCCTGATAGGAAGCACGCGAATACCCCACGTAAGAGCGACGCCGAGCTCTAGCATGACATTTGGATTCAAGTCGGAAGTGTCAAATACAGCGATGTCAGATGCGATGATGTCTCGCGCGATCTCGTTGAAGAGGTGTTCTCCGTACCCTGCAGCCAGGGAACGGAACGATAGCGCGGTCTGTAAAGCACCAGCGGTGGCGTTGTAGCGGTCTACCGCATCCTGAAACATCGATTTGACGTTTCGCTGAAGCAGATTTGTGTCGTAACACTCGGAGCGAAACTGATATCCCATCACCACGACCAGCTGCTCCTCGTTACTCTTCTGACGGGCGATAAACTCCCAGTCTTCATCAGTGAACCCGAAGGGAGAGCCAATTGGCGCAGGCGGGAGAGAGATTCGGTGCTCTTCAGCGCTCATCCGCCCTGTGACCGGCAACTTTATGGGATCAGATAGAGGCCCAGTGATACGCTCCGCCTCATAGCGTCCTAGAGGTGTGATCCAAACCTTGGTGAAGTTGTAATCGCGCGTTTCCAGGTACTGCACGGAATCGACATAGCCTGAATTCTTGAGCAGCCAGAAAGCATCATTAATATCGTTCACCGACAGCTCAGTGATCTTTCTCAGAGTTTCACCATCCACTTCGTCAGGAACGTCTGGCGTTGCTCTTATCTTCGCAAGGAGCAGAAGAATGTGGGTCGCTGTTCGCTCGAGGCTCTCTTTCACTCCGGCATTCTCCGCAATGTCTAACTCCGCGCGTAAGTCGCGAGCAAAAGCGCCTCGCTTTTGCGAGTCGGGCGCCCGAAGGGCGCGAACTTGACGCGCTTGTTATGCATCTTCGTTCTGAACCAGCTCAACTCGCCTAGCGCCGAAACAGGCGGGCAAAGCGCCGTAATCGAGAGGGTTTCTTGCAAAGACGTTCTCGTAAAGAACGACCGACAAGCTTTCGCCACGCGCGTAGAGGCCTCCGACGGCGCTGAAGGACGTGTTCTTGTTCTCTCCCATTGCCCGATTCCTTCCATGGAAAGGCTTGCCCGCCCGGCGGGAACTTAGATCAATCGACACAGTGAGATCACCGTACATCGCTGCCAGGAAGTCGTGAGGTTCGGTTCCGAACGCTTGAAACGGGTCGAGGGCGTTGTAAATAAGCAGCATCGTCGGCACACCCGACCTTGCCACTGGCTGCAGCTGCAGCCTTGCTTCTCCGATCTTGGCGCGCACGTGCGCTCCTACTGTTCTTGTCATCACTGGCCCACGAAAATTTTCATCCTCTTCAATGTCTTTCACTTCGACGAATACATGAGCGCTGCCGACTTCGATTGTGAAGTCGGGCACAGGCGTTCCTGCCTCAGCCAGTTTTTCACAAGGTATGGAGTTGAATAGGCAGAACCGCTGGAATGCTTGCTCACCTGCGGTCACGCTGGCATTTCCTCTGTTGCATAACGCTGCCGCTGTGCCGCGAGCACAGGCGCCTCGCCTGTGCGAGTCGGAACCAGCGGCTTGTTGGGCAACGGCCGCGCACCAACGACAACCCTCGCTGACGACGCGTGTAGCATCAGGCTCTGTCCACTCTGATCTGCCAGCGGAAACCGAGAATGACACCAATCAGACCAACGGGGATGCAGATGAGAAGCTGCAAAGCCTCGCCTGGCACTATCAAGATGATGAGCCAGCATAACAAGCCGGTCAGCGCCAATCCAACATAGAGACGCCACGACAAGAAGAGTTCGCCAATCTCGACCAGATCAAGCATCTTATTCCCTCACTGCCCAACGCCATTGCTCACGCGCGCGCGTTTTGCGCGTCGCGTGCAGCAATTTGTTAGATGCTCCTACCACGAGATCTGACCGATGTGGTCCGCCACGTTCTTCGCTCTCGACGCTAGATTGAGATAGCACTGTCCCAAATTGTCTACGGCCCTGGACCGGTTGTTTTCCGTAACGCCACTGTTGAACGTCAGCTGGAAATAGTATCGAGATTGATCCACTTCCTCATTGAGCAAATTCAGATTCGTTCGGATCTCAAGCAATCGATTCTGGAGCGGCGTATCAAGTCCCGAAAGCAATGCAAATTTCGACTCGAGCAATGGTGCCGTGTACTTTTTCACGGAAAGACCGGCATCCGGGGATGCCTTGTCGTTTCTAGCCAGTGCCGCGATCTGCCCATCATCAAGGCTCAGCTGCATTTCTATGCTTTTGGAGATATTTTCCGACGGATTCAAGCCAGTGTAGTTCTTCAAAATGGGGCTGACCCAACTCAGCAGCGCCCTGTCGACCGTACCAAACCGCATTTGGATGAAGTAATGAGCGCACGCCAGCCGATATCTGAGTTCCGAGAGCTCGATGCGGAGGGCATCGCGAATCTCCCGATTTTCTCTGCGACGCTTAATCGCGTCGACTATGACTGGACTGAATAGTCCGAGCAGCCAGCCCAGAAATAGGAAGAGCGTTTTCGAGAGTGTGTCATCCATTATTTATTCTTCAGCATCTAACTCTTGTATCGGCCGCCCAACCGCGGCACTGCGTGCCGCGCCGTACTTTCGGGTGCCGCGAAAGTGCGGTGTATCGCCCAGGCAGATTCGCTCAGCTTGCCGCTTTGGTCCGCTCTCTTCATGACTTAGGGCATTTATCGAGTGATTCGGGCAGTAATACGACCGCAGCGGGCTCCGCCCGGCGGTCAAGATAGTGCCGCATCGCTACCAGCGTCAATCTGGCGTCATCAGGGGGCAAGCGCGTTCGATGCGCCGATCAAGCGATACCCGTTCCGCGGAGAAGCACAAGGGCGTGGCGATCGGAGAAGGAAGCGCGGATTCGACTCTCGAGGCTGCATCTTCCAGCTGGAGTGTCGAATGTTAAATTCCGGCTCCTTATCGCGACCCGACCGTGACGCCCGTGGGAACGACGATCAGCGACAGCCGCTGTCCGTCCGTGAGCAGGCCAGACTGAATCAGCAGGCGGGTGCCGTCGGCACTGAAGCTTGGATGCGTGTGATCGGGGCGCATGCGATGGCCGGTGGTGAGCAGGGTGCGTCCGCCGGTGCGTCGATCGATCAGATGCACATTGCCGTCGAAATCGTCGCCAGCGGCAAAGCGGCGGTCGTAAGTCACAGCGTTGTGCCAGAAGCCGCCGCGAGCTTCGTTGCCGCTGGGAATGTTCGGATCGGAGTACTGCTGCTGTTGGGCGGCATTGTAGTAGCTGTCGGGCTGGCCGAGATTCTCCATCGTGCCATCGCGCAGGTTCACGACCATGATGCCCGTGGGGCGCTGGCGCAGCCTGGTCGTATGGCCCATGAGATTGAAGATCACATGATCGGCGTCGGCGAACTGTTCGTGAGTGACCCAATCGTCATCGTGCTCGGGGAACACCGGGCGATTGTTGGAGCCATCGGCATTGACGATCCACATGCGCTGCGGAGCGTCGCCGCCGGTTTCGTGGCAATACAAAATCTCGCCCGGCTTGAGCGGATTGGCTTGCACGTGACCCATGCGGAACGGCACTTCCAGCACGGTGCGGGTCTTGCCGTTCGCCAGATCCATCGCGAGCAAGCCGCCGGGCACTTGCGGTACGGGTTGGCCGGGCTGGCGCGCAGGAGCGCGGCGCTGATCGAAGCCGAGGTAAGCGGTCTTTTCATCGGCATCCAGGGTGAAACCGCCAGCGCCGATGAAATTCTTCGGCAACGTTCCAACCGTTCTTTCGAAACGACGCGCACCCGCCTCACCATTGGCGACGGCTCGGAAGAACGCATCGAGGTCGACTTCGATCAGGGTTCCTGGCGCATCGTTGGCCGCTCGACGCAGGTAATAAACTTTGTTCGTCTGGCGGGCGACGTTGATACTGCCGGCGTCGACGCCCGGGCCGTCGGACAGCTGGGTGATGACGCCGGTGATCTCGTTCACCACGAAAATCTGCGGCGTCCGGTCGGTGCTGCGGTCGGAGGAGCGAAACAGGATGTGCACGCCGTCGGCGGCCCACTGCGGATGGGTGGGGTAGATCTTGGCGTCGCTGCTGGTGCCGGCAGTCAGCACGGCCAGCGGCCGACCGGTGACTCGATCGACCACGGTCTGTTTTTCGGACGGAAACTGCCGACCCACTTGGGCCGCTACGGAGGCACACGCCAACGCCAGGGCAACCGCCACTATCCCTCGAATCATTGCCGTCCCTCGTCCTGTGTTGGCGAGGGATGGTAGCGTACATCTCTAGGGATAAAAACCAACTCACATCTGAGCGCTTGCTCGCGTGAGCATGGTCACCTCCGAGCGTTGTTCAGCTGGCTTGTTCGCGTGCGCAAGATTGCAGGCCGTGGTCACCAGGGACAGATGCGAGAACGCCTGCGGAAAGTTGCCGACCTGCCGGCGCGCCACTGGATCGTATTCTTCCGCGAGCAGGCCCACATCGTTGCACAATCCCAGCAAGCGATCGAACAGGACCTGGGCTTCATCCAGCCGTCCGCACATCGCGTAAGCGTCCGCGAGCCAGAAGCTGCAGGGAAGAAACACCCCTTCGCCAGGCGGCAAGCCGTCGTCCGTGACTTGCGTGTCGTAGCGCTTCACGAAGCCTTCCTGTAACAGGCCGGCCTCGATGGCGCGTACCGTCCCCTGATACCGCTCATCGTCAGCCGGCAGAAAGCCGAGTTGGGCAATCAACAGCAGGCTCGCATCCAGACAGGTGGAGCCGTAGGACTGCACGAAACAATTGCGCTGCGAGTCATAGCCTTGCTCGCACACCTGTCGATGAATTCGAGCGCGATGCATGCGCCATTCATCGATGGGGCCGTCCAGCTGGTAACTGCGCGCATCTTTGATGGCGCGATCGAATGCGACCCAGGCCATGACTTTGGAATAGGTGAAATGTCGCGGCGGACCGCGAACTTCCCAGATGCCATAGTCCGGTTGCTCCCAGATGTTCGCCAGATGCTCCAGCAGCTCGCATTGCAGTCGCCAGCCGGTTTCCAGCATGGCGATGCCGCCTTTGCGCGCCTGGTGAAGCGCATCCATCACCTCGCCGTACACGTCGAGTTGCAATTGTGAGTGAGCCGCGTTGCCGATGCGCACGGGCGCCGAGTTTTCGTAGCCAGGCAGCCAGGGCACCTCCCACTCGGTGAGCCGGCGCTCGCCAGCGATGCCGTACATGATCTGCAACTGCTCCGGACTGCCCGCGATGGCGCGCAACAGCCACTGACGCCAGGCCTCCGCTTCCTCGAAATGACCGGCATTCATGAAGGCGAGCAGCGTTAGCGTCGCATCGCGCAGCCAGCAGAATCGATAGTCCCAGTTGCGTACGCTGCCGATCTTTTCCGGCAGCGAGGTGGTGGGCGCCGCGACGATTCCACCCGTGGGAGAGTAGATCAAAGCGCGCAGCGTGATGAGCGAGCGAGTCGCAGCGGCGGGCCAGGGCTGCGCTTGCTGACCCTTCGCGACCCAATCGCGCCAGAAGTGCTCGGTCTCGCTCAGCGCCTTGTCGACATCGGGTTTCTTTGGCGGCGACAGATGCGACGGGCAGTGTGTAAGCACGAACGAAACGCGCTCGCCCGCTTTGATGCTGAAATAGCTCACCGATTTGAAGTTCTCGCCCTTCATCGGCACGTCGGCATACAGCTCGAGCGTGTCCGGGCCTGCGGTCGCCTGCCATTGGCCGGGTGCGACGCGCGTCACCCACGGGACGACGGCGCCATAGCCGAATCGAATCACCAGCTCGGTGCGCAAACGCAGCTCGCCGCGCTCGCCGATCACGAGGCGGATGAGGTCCGACGCATTACCCCGCGGCGGCATGAAATCGATGATCGTGGCTGCGCCGGCGTCGCTCTCGAGTCTGGTTTCGAGAATGAGCGTGTCCTTGCGATAACGGCGGGTCACTTTGACGTCGGCATCCCGTGCGCACAGCAACCAGCGGCCGTGTCCGGCGTCGCCAAGCAGCGCTGCGAAGCAGGCATCCGAATCGAAGCGTGGCCAGCAGAGCCAGTCGATGGAGCCATCGCGCCCGATCAGGGCGGCGGTTTCGAGATCACCAATCAATGCATAATCTTCAATTCGTCCGGGCATCGTTTCGACTTGTCAGCAGTACAGTTGGGCTCCGAAGCTACACTGAATGCAGCTCGTACACGGGACGCGAGGCGTCGCTCGCTGGTTCGCCTACGCGCCGTACACGAACAACCAGGCGAACTATTTGAGAAGTCTCAAGCAGGCGGGCATGTTCCGATGAGCCTGCCGGTGATGCGTTGAGAGAAGGTCATGTTCTTACCGCCCAGCTTCACATACAGCGTGCCGCGGATGATGTGTTCTCCCAAACGCCACTTTGCTGTGCCAGTCGTTGCGGAGGACCCCTCACAAACCAGCAAGTAGGAGAGAGTGTCCCCGTCATGATATTGCTCGCGCAGTTTGCAGCCGGCGAGCGCTGGGTGATGAAGCACCGGAAAGGCCGACGCAAGATCGTCCCGGCTCAAGCAATGCTGACCGTGCTCAATGGCGTACCTGAGGTTTTCCTCCAGGTGGGGCATGCTGGTTTCGGTGGTCACGTCATAAAGACGACCGGAGTCGATGGACTCGGCCAGCACCGCCGAAGAGGTGAGCGTCAGAAAACAGCTGCGCCATAGCGAGTGCACGGCTTGGCTCCTGTGTTCGCTGGATGGTCTGAATACCTCATTGCCGCGCTTCGGGGCACTCCGGTTGTTGCTGTCGGGGTGTTAAGGTGGTGCATCGGTTGGAGCAACTCATGCACACCCTTTTGATCATCGATCCCCAGAACGATTTCTGCGACCGGCAGGGGACGCTGTTCGTCCCCGGCGCAGGGGAGGACATGCAGCGGCTGGCGGGGTTTGTCCGCTCGGCCCGCAGCCGGCTGGGCGAAGTCGTGGTCACCCTGGATTCGCATCCGAGCGTCGCCATCGAGCGTCCGACGTTCTGGAAGCGCGGCGATGGTCGGCCGGTGGCACCTTTCACGCAGATCACCCATGAGCAGGTCGCGGCCAGCGAGTACGCTCCGATCGACGCGTCATTGCTCCCAGAAGTCCTGAAGTATCTGCAAGCTCTGGAGTCGCAGGGACGGTATAAATTGATGGTCTGGCCGGTCCACTGTGTGATCGGCGCCTGGGGGCACAATATTTACGGCCCCGTGTTCGATGCGGTCGGTGAGTGGGAGAGGCAGGTACAACGCGGAGCGTTCAAAGCGCTGAAGGGGCAGAATCCGCTGACCGAGCAGTACAGCGCGGTGCGCGCTGAAGTGCCGAGAGCGGACGATCCTCGCACTCAGACCGACCACGAGTTGATCGAGAAGTGCCGGCCCAGGTCGGGGTTGCTGCTCGTGGCGGGCGAGGCCGCCAGCCACTGTGTGGCGGCGACGCTCGAGGATTTGTTCGAGGCCTTCTCGGACGACGAGAGTCGCCGCGTGGTGCTGTTGGAGGATTGCATGAGTCCAGTGTCAGGCTTCGAAGCCAACGCCAAAGCGTTCCTCGACAAGTCCGTGACGTGCGGCGCGCGAACCTTGAACAGTGCGCAAGCGCTGACTGAAATCTCCAGGAATTGAGCTGCGAGTTCTCCATGTTCACACCCATCATTCGCTCGCTGCTCGACACGGATCTCTACAAGCTGACCATGCTGTCGCCGATGCTGCATCGGTTCCCAGCCAATCAGGCGGTCTACAACTTCGTCTGTCGCAACACCCCGCAGTATCCGCTCGCGAGCCTGAAGGCCGAGGTCGAGGAGCAGCTCGATCATCTATGCTCGCTCACATACACCGAGGACGAACTCGACTACCTCGGCACCAAGTCGTTCTTCAAGAGCGACTTCATCGACTTCCTGCGGATCTTCCATTTCCAGCGGCGCTACATCACGGTGAGCACCGACGGCGATGCACTCAACGTGACGGCGCGCGGCCCGCAGATCCATGTGATGGGCTTCGAGATCTTCGTACTGTCCATCATCAACGAGCTGTACTTCCGGCGTTACGCGACCCCGGAGGTGCTGCAGGAGGGGCGCCAGCGGCTCGCGGAAAAGATGCTCATGCTGCGCGATTTCCGAACGCAGAGCCCGGTGGCGGAAGTGCCGGCGCCAAACGTGTTGAAGTTTGCGAACGGCACGACGGCACCGCTGGCCGGCGGCGCTTTGCACACGATCCGCCATCCGTTCCAATTTTTCGACTTCGGCACGCGCCGCCGCTTTGCTCGTGAATGGCACGAGGAGGTCGTAGCCACGCTGGCTCGTGAAGTGCCGCAGTACTTCACCGGCACCTCGAACATGTACCTCGCGAAGAAGTACGGCCTCGCAGCCATTGGCACCATGGCGCACGAATATCTGCAAACCTTCCAGGCGGTGGGCGTGCAGTTGAGAAATTTCCAGAAGGCAGCGCTGGAAGCCTGGGTGCACGAGTATCGCGGCGATCTCGGTGTGGCCCTGACCGATGTGGTCGGCATGGACGCGTTCCTGGCCGACTTCGATCTGTATTTCGCAAAACTGTTCGATGGCCTGCGCCACGACTCGGGCGATCCGGTGGTGTGGGGCGAGAAGGCGCTGGCTCACTATCAGCGTTTGCGAATCGATGCGCACACCAAGCGCCTGGTGTTTTCCGATGCGCTCAACGTTCCGAAAGCGCTGCGGCTCCACGAGCATTTCTCGGACCGAGTGCAATGCGGCTTCGGTATCGGCACCGACCTTTCCAACGACCTGGGCGTGCCGGCGCTGAACATCGTGATGAAGCTGACCGAGTGCAACGGGCAACCCGTTGCCAAGCTGTCCGACACGCCGGGCAAGACGCTGTGCTCCGATGAGACATTCCTTGCGTATCTGCGCCAGGTGTTCAAACAGGCCGCTTGAGCGTGCCGCGACATGACGTCGCGATGCGTCGCAAGTGGGCCGGTTAGTGACATTTCAGTCAGCGACAGCGCCGCTGTCTTCGTTCTATAGTGACGTGCAGTCAGCGATTGAACGGGAGCAACACCATGTCACTGAGAATTGGCGATCAGGCGCCGGACTTCCAGGCGCAGACCACTAAGGGCCCCATCAAGTTTCACGAATGGCTGGGCAATTCGTGGGGCATTCTGTTTTCGCATCCCAAGGACTTCACGCCGGTGTGCACCACCGAGCTGGGCTATCTGGCGAAGCTCGAACCGGAGTTTGCCAAGCGCAACACGAAGATCCTGGGCTTGTCGGTCGATCCGGTGACGGATCACGAGCGCTGGCTGAATGACATCAAGGACGTCGGCGGCGCCGCGGTGAACTATCCGCTGATCGGCGATCACGACCTGGCGGTCGCCAAGCTCTACGACATGCTGCCTGGCGATGCCGGCACGACTTCGCAGGGCCGCACCGCTGCCACGAATCAAACCGTCCGGACGGTATATATCGTTGGCCCGGACAAGCTGATCAAGGCACTGCTCGTCTACCCGATGAGCAGCGGCCGCAATTTCGATGAAGTGTTACGTCTGCTCGATTCGATTCAGCTCACCGCGCAACACAAGGTCGCAACGCCGGTGAACTGGCAGCACGGCGAAGACGTCATCATCGTGCCGTCGGTCTCCGATGAGGAAGCCAAGCAACGTTTCCCGCAGGGTTGGAAGACCGTGAAGTCGTATCTGCGCGTCGTGCCTCAACCCCAGAAGCAGTAATCGCGCCTCGTCGGCACGCCGTCGTATGGCGTGCCGACTTCTAAACAATATGAACGGCTGAGCGCCGTCGATCTCGCCGCCAGCTGTCCGCGGTGCCCTCACTACGCATCTTATTGGTGTCGCCGCGACTCATACTTCTGCGTACCTCGGCGAGGGGAAAACGCAAATGACCCGGACAGCTCGATTCGCGACGGTCCTCGCGTGTTGTTGTCTGCCGCTCACTTCGATTGCTGCCGACGCGCAGAAAAAACAGGCGACGCAGGGAACGCGCATCGAGCATGATCTGCTCGGCGAAAAGGCGGTGCCGGCGGACGCGTACTACGGCGTGCAGACGGCACGCGCCCTGGAGAACTTCCAGATCTCCAATGTGCCGATGAACTACTACCCAGAGTTCGTCGAGGCATTCGCGATTGTGAAAGTGGCGGCGGCACGCGCCAACACGAGTGTCGGCGCGATGAAGCCGGAGCGGCTCGCGGCCATCGAGAAAGCCTACGAAGCCATCAAGGCCGGCCGCTATCGCGATCAGTTCCTGGTCGATTGGTATCAGGGCGGCGCCGGCACGTCAGCCAACATGAACGCCAACGAAGTGATGGCGAACGTCGGCCTGGTGCTCACCGGGCACAAGAAGGGCGAATACCAGTACCTCGATCCGCACGACGATCTCAACATGTCGCAGTCGACCAATGACTCCTATCCGACCGCGATCAAGATTGCCTTCATTCTGCGCAACGCGAAGGTCATCGACCAGCTGCAGCAGCTGGCGAAGTCGTTTCGTGCCAAAGGCAATCAGTACCTGGAGATTCCTAAAATCGGGCGCACGGAGCTGCAGGACGCGGTACCGATGACCGTGGGTCAGGAGTTTCATGCGTTCGGTGCGTCGCTGGAAAGCGAGATCGATCTGCTCAAGGACGCGGAGCGATACCTGTATGCGGTCAACATGGGTGCGACTGCGATCGGCAGCGGCATCAATGCGCCCAGGGGCTATGCGCAGGCCGTTGCAAAGGAGCTGGCCAAGCTCACCGGCAAGCCCATCGTGTCGGCGAGCGACTTGTTTGCCGCCACTTGGGATCAGCAGGGCTTCGTCGTGTATTCGGGGGCGCTCAAGAGCGTGGCCATCAAGCTGTCCAAGATTGCCAGCGACCTGATTCTGCTGGAGTCCGGGCCCCGCGCCGGTCTGAACGAGATCGATATGCCGGCAATTCAGCCGGGCTCCTCGATCATGCCCGGCAAGGTGAATCCGGTCATGCCCGAGCTCGTCAACATCATCGCATTCCGCGTCGTCGGCAACGACGCGGGCGTCGCGATGGCCGCGCACTCGGGTCAACTGCAACTCAATGCCTACGAGCCGCTGGTAGGCCTGGCAGTAATGGAATCGCAGCAATTGTTGGCGAGGGGCATGGACGCGCTGCGAACCAAATGCGTCGACGGCATCACGGTGAATGAAGAAGTGCTCAGCCGCTTTCTGGAGGAAACGGTGGGCATTGTCACCGCGCTGAATCCCGTCATCGGCTACGAGAAGGCCACCGAGCTGGCGAACGAAGCCTATGCCACCAACAAGGGGCTGTTGGAGATCATCCGCGAGAAGCATGTCCTGACCGAGGAACAGATCAAGGAATTGCTCGATCCGGTCAAGCTGGCGAATCTGGACAAGAGCAAATATCCACGCTGACTCGACCCCGTCGGGGAAAGGAGAGGAGGGTATGAATGCGCCACTCAGAAGCTGGGCGGGGTCGCTGATTGCACTGTTGCTCTGTGCGATCTGCTGGCAAGCGGCCGTGGCCGCGGAGCAGAGGAAGCCGCACGTGACCATTCTGGCCACGGGAGGCACGATCGCCGGAGCCGCCGAGACCGGTACTCAATCCGGCTACAAATCCGGTGCGGTGACCATCGATGCGATGCTCGCTGCCGTGCCGGGCATCGACAAGCTGGCGATCGTGAAAGGCGAGCAGGTCGCGAACGTCGGCTCGCAGGACATGTCGTTCGAGATCCTGATCAAGCTCGCCAAGCGCATCAATGAGCTCGCGCCGAGTGCCGACGTCGATGGCTTCGTCATCACGCACGGCACCGACACCATGGAAGAGTCGGCCTATTTCCTGAATCTCACCGTGAAGACCAACAAGCCGGTGGTGATGGTGGGCTCGATGCGGCCGTCGACGGCATTGAGCGCCGACGGTCCGCTAAATTTATATAACGCGGTGGGCGTCGCCGCCGATCCGAAGGCGAAGGGGCGCGGCGTGCTGGTGGTCATGAACGATCAGATTCATGGGGCGCATTCGCTCACCAAGACCAGCACCACGGCGGTCGAAACCTTCCTGTCGCCGTTGCGCGGCCTGATTGGTGTCGCCAGCTACGGCAAGAATGATTTCTACAACACGCCGCCCTGGAAACACACCACTCAGAGCGAGTTCGACATCAGCAATGTTACAAAACTGCCGCGCGTCGATGTGGTCTTTGCGGACGTCGATATGCCGGGGGATCTGATCGATTGCTCCGTCGAGCGTGGAGCGAAAGGGATCGTCATCGCGGGCGTCGGCAACGGCAACATGACCAAAGCGGCGGTGGATGCCGCGTCCAGGGCGGCTCAGAAGGGCATCGTCGTGGTTCGCAGCAGTCGCGTGCCGACCGGCTTCGTCGGGCGCAACGTGGAGCTGGACGACGACAAGCTTGGCTTCGTGGCGTCTTATGAGCTGAATCCGCAGAAGGCGCGAGTTCTGTTGACGCTGGCGCTGCTCAAGCAGCGCTCGCTATCGGATATCCAGAACCTCTACGATCTCTATTGATAGAAAAATATGCGAGTCCGCGCTCGCTGGGCATCATGCCTGTTACTGATGGCCGTGACAGACGGCGCGGCCGCAGAGGAGTCAGAACGAGCAGCGCAGACGTACGACACTCTCGAAGCTGCCGAGGCGGATGGTCCTGGGCCACGCCGTCAGCTGGTCTCGTGGAATGAATACGAGGGGCCTTATTTCACCGCGCGCCTGGGTGGCGGGTTTTTTCTTCTTACGACTACGTTTTTGCGTACTCGCAGGACCTGCGACAGCAAAGAGCAGATGACGTTGCGGCCGACCGGCATGGTGCGCGACTTTCGGCTGCTGCTCAAAGGCAAGTTTCCAAAGCTGCCACGACTCAGCTACACAGTCGGTTACATGTACGATGCCGCCGCCAAATCGTGGCGCTTCCGGCAGACGGGCTTGATGCTCGATATTCCGGAGTTCGGCGGCGACCTGTTCGTCGGCCGCACCAAGGAAGGGTTCTCGACCAACAAGGCAATGGTCGGCTATCACGGTTGGGTGAACGAGCGCTCGGCCGCGAACGACGCGTTCCTGCCCATTCTCGCCGACGGCGTGAAATGGAGCGGCGTCGGCGCCAGCGGCAAATTCGTTTACAACCTGGGCTGGTTCAAGGACACTCGTTCCGAGAACGAGTCGTTCAACCGGAACGACAAACAGTTCGCGGCGCGCGGCGTGTGGCTGCCCTTGGGCGGCGGCCAGGAGTCGCCACGTCTGCTGCACCTGGCATTGGAGTATCGCTACGGCGAATCCGACGACGGCACCTTCCGCTTCCGTTCCAAGCCAGAATCGTTCCCCGCGCAATCCTACGCGATCGATACCGGCATCTTCGCTGCCAAGCACCAGAATATGTACGGCGTCGAGTCGTACTACCGCGATGGGCCGTGGGTGTTCGGGATGGAATATTACTTCAACAAGGTGTCGGCGCCGGCATCCGGCGATCCGCTGTTACATGGCGGTGAGGTGTTCGCGGCCTGGCTGCTGACCGGGGAGACGCGTCCCTATTACGCTCGCGCTGCTTTGTTTCAAGCAGTCTCGCCGGCGCGCACGGTGTTCGAGGGTGGCCCCGGCGCATGGGAGCTGGTGCTGCGATATTCCTACGCCGATCTCGATGAAGGCTCGATTCGCGGCGGCCGGTTTCGACGCATCACGCCCATGGTCAACTGGCACCTCTCCGACAATGTGCGGCTCGAATTTGTTTATGGTTTTGGCGTGCTGGATCGTTTCGGGCTGCAAGGAAACACTCAGTTCTTCCAGACGCGCCTGCAACTTCAGATGTGACAGAGGGAACGTCGGATTTCACCAAGCGCCAGTGTCGGCATCTCACAGACCTGACTAGTTTGTATATTCGTGATGCGGCGTCATCGCGACGCGACTGTCGATGCTAGTGCAGGGGCGATGCAGGAGACGGTGGTATGCGAACGTTGCTGCTCGGAATCGCGAGCCTGTTCTTTGCGAGCGTGGCGCTTGGCGAGGAGGAAGGCGAAGCGGCGGGGTCCACCCTGGATATCTACGGCTTCGTCATGCTCGACAACGGCTACCAGTCCAAGCAGAACGATCCCAACTGGTTCGATGTGGTACGGCCGACCAAGCTGCCCGCATTCAAGGATGAGTTCGGCGCGGATCAGAACTGGTACGCCAGCGTGCGTCAGACCCGTTTCGGCGTCAAAAGCAGCACGCCGACCGGGCTCGGCGAGTTGAAGACGCTGTTCGAGTGGGAATTGTTCGGCACCGGCGTCGATGCCGGACAGACCACGTTGCGTTTGCGGCATGCCTACGGCGAGCTGGGCCAATTCGGTGCCGGCCAGACGTGGAGCCCGTTCATGGACATCGACGTGTTCCCCAATTCGCTCGAATACTGGGGACCCAACGGCATGGTGTTCTTCCGCAATGTCCAGATGCGCTGGATGCCGATCAAGGGCGATACACGGCTGACATTCGCGCTCGAGCGCCCCGGTGCGTCGGCCGATCAGGGCAGGTACGCCGACCGCATCGAGCTGCAAAACATTGCACCGCATTTTCCCTATCCGGATCTGTCCGGCGAGTTCCGGCTCGGCCGCGGCTGGGGCTACGTCGAGATCGCGGGCATCGTGCGCTATATCGAATGGCAGGATCAGCTGGTCGACCAATTCAATCTGTCCGGCAACCAAACCGGCTGGGGCGTCAACTTGAGCTCGAACATCAAGCTCGGCAACAACACCTTGCGGCTGCAGGCCGTGTACGGCGAGGGCATCGAGAACTATATGAACGATGCGCCGGCCGACGTCGGCATCAGCAACAACTTCTCCAATCCGACCCGGCCGATTCTCGGCAAGGTGCTGCCGGTGCTCGGTGTTGTTGCCTTCTTGGACATCAACTGGACCGACACCATGTCGACCTCGCTCGGTTATTCCATGGTCGATATCCACAACACCGACGGTCAGGCCGACGCTGCCTTCAAGCGGGGCGACTATGCGCTCGTGAACCTGCTGTTCAACCCCGTGGAAAAGTTCCTGTGGGGCGCCGAGGTTCAATACGGCCGCCGCGAGAATTTCCGCGACGGCTTCACCTCGGACGATCTGCGGGTGCAGTTCTCGTTCAAGTACAGCTTCGGCATGACGTTTGGAGGAGAGTGAAATGCGCTCCCGGAACGGTGGTTTCATCGGGCTGATTTCACTGCTGGCTGTGTTTGCCATGGCGCCAGTGAGGGCGCAAACGTCCGATCAGATCCAGGCGGCACTGGACGCTGCCTACGCGAAGTACAAAGACATCAAGGAGGGCAAGAATGCCGATTACATTCCCGCGCTGGCGCGCGTCGATCCAAAGATCTTCGGCATCGCGCTGGTGACCACCGACGGCAAGATCCACACCGCCGGCGACGTGAAATCGGAGGTCTCGATCCAATCGATCTCGAAAGTTTTCACCATGGCCAAGGTCATGGAGCAGCAGGGACCGGATGCCATCGTCCAGCGCATCGGCGTGGATGCGACCGGGATGCGCTTCAACTCGATCGTTGCCGTGGAGTTCGCGGAGAAAGCGCTGGGAGGGCCGGAGATCAATCCGCTGGTGAATCCCGGCGCGATCACCGCGACCAGCATGGTTCAGGGCGGCTCGCGCGATGAGGTGTGGCAGAGCATCCTCGACTTCCACTCGGCGTTCGCGGGTCGTCCGCTGCGCGTCGATCAGGAAGTGTTCGATTCGGAGGCGGCCAGCAATCAGCGCAATCAGGCGATCGGCGCGCTGATGTATGCCTACGGGTTCATCAAGGACAATCCGGGGCAAGCAGTGGATATCTATACCGAGCAGTGCGCGATCGCCGTCAATGCGAAGGATCTGGGGACGATGGCGGCGACGCTGGCGAATGCCGGCAAGAATCCCGTGACGGGCAAGCAGGTGATGAAGGTGCAAAACGTGCCGGAAGTGCTGGCCGTGATGGCGACGGCGGGACTCTACGATGACTCGGGCAAGTGGCTGTATCGCACCGGCCTGCCAGCCAAGAGCGGGGTGGGCGGCGGCATCATCGCGGTGTCGCCCGGCAAGTTTGGGATTGCGGTCGTGTCGCCGCCACTCGATGAGGCGGGCAACAGCGTGCGCGCGCAGAAGGCGATCACAGATATCTCCAACACGCTGCACGGCAATCCGTATGCACCGGTGTCGGCCAAGGCGAAGTGAGGCCCAGCGGGGGGAGCATGGGCGCAGTGCCGTCGCTTTGGGTTCGAATGTGGCGCTGGACGATGTGCTCCTTGCTGCTCCTGGCCGGCACCGCGACGGCTGAACAAAGCGATGTGCCGACCGCAGATCCCGCGATTGAAGCACAGCAAAAGCTGTTGCAGCCCGACCCCAGGCTGGCCGATGAGCGGCCCACCTGGGGCGCGCTCGACACGGCCGGTCAGGGCATCGTGCTGTTCGACTCGGACCAGTTGGGGCAAGTTGCGCTGAGCGCGTATGCACTGGTGCGCTACATCGATCAGCGTCCGGCCGTGCAGAGTTTCGTCGATCACCTGGGCAACGAGCACGACATCGATACGCGCCGGGACATCCAGTTTCATCGCGCCATGATTCATCTGAAGGGCTGGTTCTATACGCCCAAGTTTCGTTACCAGATCACGGTGTGGACCGTGATGTCGACGGACCAGACGACGCTGTATGGCTTCCTGGGTTATCAGTTCACGAAATGGTTCAACTTGTACGGTGGCATCAACACGCCGGGCGGCTCGCGCTCGGTGATGGGCTCGCATCCGTTATGGTTGGCGAACGATCGCGTGATGGCGGATGAGTACTTTCGCGGCAGCTTCACCGGCACGCTGTGGGCGAACGGTGAGATTCTGCCGGGTCTGTGGTACCACCTTGCGTTGTCCAACAACCTGAGCCAGCTCGGCATCACCGCCAGTCAGCTGACTCGCGATATCGGCACGGGCGTCGGCATGTGGTGGATGCCGACCACGCACGAGTTCGGTCCCCTGGGCGCCTACGGCGACTGGGAATATCACGAGACGCTGGCCACGCGCTTCGGCTTTTCACGCATTCGCAGCCGCGAGAATAGTCAGACGCTGCAGAACAACGAACCCGACAACACACAGGTGCGGTTGGCGGACAGTCTGCTGCTATTCAGCCCCGGCTCGCTCGCCCCGGGCGTGAGCGTGCAGAGGGCGGATTGGGAGTCTGTCTCGGTCGACGCGGGCATCAAGTACAAAGGGATGTTCCTGCAGGCCGAGTACTACTGGCGCCAGCTCGACAACTTCGCCGCCGACGGCGCGCTGCCAGTTACCAAGATCGTCGATGACGGCTTCTATGTGCAGGGCGCATTCTTTCCGATCAAGCAGAAGCTGGAGCTGTATGGCGCAACGTCGTGGGTGTTTGGTGACAAGGACGCGGGCTTCGGCGACGCGCACGAGTACATCATCGGTACGAATTATTATCCTGCGCACACACGGAAGTTGCGCGTCAACGCGCAAATCATTTACGTGGACAAATCCGCCGTCAACAGCACGTTCGGCTTCTATGTCGGCGGCCAGACTGGCCCGACTTACTCGGTCGCCGCCTCGCTGCTGTTCTAAAGAGGAAGGCCATGCGACCACTCGTCGTTCTTGCCGCGTTTGCCTCGATGGCTGTCGCGAGCTGCGCCGCCGAGGCTGCGCAGTCGAGCTACGAGCTCAACGACTCGCATTTTCATCTGACCAACTATGTGCAGGAGGGGACGGACATCCGCAAGTTCCTGCAAATCATGGGCGACCGCGTCGGGCGGGTGGCGTTGTTCGG
Organism: Steroidobacter cummioxidans; assembly: GCF_003104955.1. Taxonomy (NCBI): domain Bacteria; kingdom Pseudomonadati; phylum Pseudomonadota; class Gammaproteobacteria; order Steroidobacterales; family Steroidobacteraceae; genus Steroidobacter; species Steroidobacter cummioxidans. The sequence continues at coordinate 121,468 of NZ_LSRW01000045.1, forward strand.
TATTCCGCTGCAGCAGACCTGGTCATATCGAAACTCTGGCGATTTTGCGCCGACCTATTATCTGCAAACCGATTCGCCGCTCTATTACTACTCGTTCACCGACGCCTACATCGCCATGGCGTACCTGTCGTTACCCGAGCGCGATCGGGCGCGCTTCGATCCGATGATCACCGGCTTCAACCCGGCCGACATGTACGCGGTCGATCACATCAAGCGGGTGCTGAGAACGTTCCCGGGCGTGTTCACGGGGATCGGCGAGTTCACGATCCACAAGGAATTCGTGTCCTCGAAGATCGCCGGTGAGGTGCCGTCTCTCACCGATCCTGCGCTCGACCGGATCCTGGCGTTCGCTGCGGAGGCGGGGATGGTCGTCATCATTCACAACGACGCCGACAAGCCGTTTCCGCGCAAGGACCAGGAGCCGTACGACCTGCAGCAACTCTCGGCGTTGTTTCGCCGCCATCCAAGCACCAACATCATTTGGGCGCATGGTGGCGTCGGTCGCATCGTCCGACCGATCGAGAACCATCTGGAGTTGTTGAAGCGCGCATTGAACGAGCCTGGCACGTCGCACGTGTCCATCGACATCTCCTGGATCGAGACGGCGAAGTACATCCTGGCGACCCCGGAGACGACCCGGCGCGTCGCGCAGACCATCAATGAATTTCCCGATCGCTTCCTGTTCGGCACCGATGAGGTCGCGCCGACCGACCAGGAAAGCTATCTCAAGATCTATGAGATGTACCAGCCGCTGTTCGCTCAACTCACACCGCAGGTTAGCGAGAAGCTGCGCAAGGGGAACTATGAGCGGTTGTTCGATGAAGCGCGGCGTCGGGTACGCGCCTGGGAGAAGGCAAACCTGAAATGACACGCTGGAGCTTCATCATCGCCGTGCTGCTCGCGTGCGTGGGACCATTGGTGCATGCGCAGGAGGCGCCCGTCGCCGAACCGGCGACGCTGTCGTTGTGGAACAGGCCCATCGTGACTTTTCGAGCCACCGTCGACGGCGTGCCGCCGCAGCAGCGCGTGCAAAATTCCCGCAAGCGTATCGAGGAGCATCTCGCTATACAGCCCGCCGGGCGGATTGCAACGCGTGCCACCGCGATTGGCGACGTGAAAGGCATTGTGGTCACCATGGGCCCGGATGTCGCCTTCGGCTTGGTCGAGGGCGACCTCGACGCCGAGGCTGCGACGACGCTCGAGCAGGCCGCGGTGCGTGCGGCGGATCGCCTGCGTAAGGCATTGCAGGCACACGAGCAGCAACAGCGTCCCTTGGTGGTGGCGCGAGGCGTCGGGCTGACTTTGCTGGCGCTGTTGGCATTCATCGCGGTCATCAAATTGATTCTGATGGCCCGCGAATGGGCTGCCGGCCAGATCCATCGGCGGCTCCACGTGCGGCAGTGGATTGTCGGGGGCGTCGACATCCTGCCGACGCTTGCGACCGTTGAGCGCGCCACGTTCCAAGTGCTTGCGTGGGTCGCAATCGCCCTCGCTACCTATCTACTGGTGATTTTCGTGCTGCATGCTTTCCCGTATACCGAGCCGCTCGCTGAGCGTCTGGGTGGCTATATCCGAGGGCGACTCGCGGATGGCCTGACAACAGTGCTCCGGTGGTTGCCGAATATCATCGGGATCGCCGCTGTGATCTTCATGACCCGCACCATTTCGCTCTGGGCCGGGCACTTGATTGCTGAGGTGGAGCACGGCGCGCGCACCGTCTCGTGGCTGGCACAGGGGCAGGCCCGCGCGACGCGGCGCATGGCGGTCGGCCTCATCTGGATTCTGGGACTCGCAGTCGCCTACGCGCTGCTGCCCTGGTCGAACAATCCCGTCTTTCAGGGCATGAGCATCGTGCTCGGCCTCGGCGCGTCGTTGGCATCGGCGGGTTTGGTGAATCAATGGATCAGCGGCGTCGTGTTGCTGTATTCGCGTTCGTTTCGCATCGGCGACTACATCAAGCTCGGCGACCTCGAAGGCTATGTCACCGAGATGGGAGCGCTCGTGACCAAGCTCCTCACCATACATGGAGAGCAGGTCACGGTGCCGAACGCCGTCATGACCGCCGACAAGCTCATCAACTATTCGCGTCTGGGAGAGGCACAGGGCGCAGTGCTCAACATCTCAGTGCAGATCGGCTATGACGTGCCGTGGCAGCAGGTCGAGGCGCTGCTGTTGCAGGCAGCGGCGAAAACGGCCGGCGTGCGACGTGAGCCGGCTCCCGAAGTGCTGCGCTGGGAGTTGAGCGATTTCTCAGTCCAGTATTACCTGCACGTTGTTCTGGAGAGAGCCGAGCAGCGGGGCGCGGTGCTCTCGGAGTTGAACGCGAATGTCCTCGATTCGTTCGCGCTGGCGCAGGTGCAGATCATGACGCCGCACTTCGTGATTCAGCCGGAGAAGCCCGTGCTCGCCGCACCTCGCTAGAACGAATATTCAAGCGAGGCCGTGAGGAATGTACGCGCGCCACCGGCAGCTCCCGCGGTGGCGGCTGCGCCACTTTCGATCTGGGGTTGGGGCGTTGCCCGCCGTACGGACTCGCCTGCCAAGTGGCAGGACGCAACATCATCCGATCGCGCTGAAAGCCAGAAATCCGGGAGCCCATCGTGGATACATCGCTCTGGCGTTCCTTCTGTTACGCCTGCATCGCGCTCGCCGCCGCGTGCTTTTCGGCAACGGCGTCAGCGGACGACAATGATTCCGGCATCTACCTTGGCGCGGGCTGGGGGCAGTTCAACGTCAAGATCGAGAACGCGCAGGGTGTCACCGATGTCATCGGCGACATCAAGGCCGACGACAACTCGGCGTGGAAGGTGTTCGCCGGCTACCGTTTCATGAAATGGCTGGCGATCGAGGGCGACTACATCGATCTGGGCAACCCGCGCGGCACCTTCAATGCAGCGGGATCGGATGGCCACTATTCGGTGAAGCTCTCCGGCTTCGGCGCGTACGTGATCGGCACGTTGCCGATCACCATCTTCGAGCTCTCGGCCAAGGCCGGTTATTACTGGCACGATGTGAACTTGCACGTCAACTTCGACAATGTCGGCTCCGGCAACGGCAATGTCATCAATACCAGCTCCAACCGCGACGCATTCACGTATGGCGTCGGCGCCGGTGTCACGTTTATCGATCACCTCAACGTCAAGATCGAATACGAACGTTTCGATCTGGAAGACTTCAAAGATCCATACGCACTGTGGCTGACGGGCGAGTGGCGCTTCTAACGGAGATCCCATGAAAACGATGGCTGTTCTTTGTCTGTGCGTGGCGAGTCTGTTCAATGTGGCGCATGCGCAAGGTCAGCCCCGCGGCCCGGGCTGGGACATGGGCGTCGATCTCATTTATCAACTCAGCAAGGACATCAATGTCGAGGGCGGCTCGAAGGTTCGTCTGAACGACGATCTGGGCGTGGCGCTCACTTTCGGCTATCGCTTCAACGAGCACTTCGAGCTGGCATTCGCGCTCGACTGGCAGTCCATCAACTACGATGCGACGCTGCAGTCCGGGCTGGCTCCCAATCTGAGCGCCGACGTCTCGGGCGACCTGGAAGCGTTCACGCCACGCATCTGGGCCAATTACAACTTCCTGCCGGGACCCCTCACGCCCTTCGTGAACGCGGGCATCGGCTGGAGTTGGGTCGATACCAATATCCCCAACAGCCGCGTACAGGTGGGCTGTTGGTGGGATCCCTGGTGGGGCTACATCTGCACGCCGTATCAGAGCACCAAGTCCATCGACGATTTCGTCTATCAGGCCGGTATCGGCGGACGCTGGGACTTCCCGAACGGCTTCACGCTGCGACTGGCCTACGAGAAACATTGGTTCGACTACAGCAAGGCCACCAGCACGCCGGACTTCGATCAGTTCAAGCTCGGTTTCGAGTATCGCTACTGATCCGCGACCGCCTCGTGACACGCATTCATGCCCATGGTCTGGACGAGGCGGCTGAGCAGCTCGCTCCATTCATTAGCGTGCACTACGTGCAGCTGGAGCGCGGCATGGCCTGCTCATCCGGCGAGTTCGCAGCGTTCGAACCAATGGCGGTCGGTCATGCGAGCGCGGATCGTCACAAGGTCGAGTGGCTCGATGTTCCTGCCGGCAGAGTGCTCATGGTCGTGCCGATTCGGGGACGGGCGCGAGCCGGCACGGCCAGCATCGGGCCCGGGCAGGTCATCGTCGCGCACGGCCCGACGCAATTGGTCGCGTGCACCGACCGGGGATATGCGGCGTGGTTCGTCTCGATGCCCGATCGAGACGGCGGACTCGGTGGTCAGGGCATTCGTTTCCTGCGTGCCTCGGCATCCAGAATAGAAGCGTTCGATAGCTGTGCGCGACGGGTGATCGATGCAGCGCAGGGCGGCCCATCGGCAGGGTCGCTACTGGGCATTTGTGACGCATGGCTGCGCCAGGCGACTGACGAGGATGTCGCTGTGACAGCTGCGACCGCCCGATGTCAGGCTGCGGTCCGGGCGCGGCAATACATCGATGAGCATCTGGATCGGCCTCTGACGCTCGCCAGTGTCTGTCAAGCCAGCTACTCGAGCCCGAGGGCACTGGAATATGGCTTCCGGGAAATCTTTGGCGTCTCGCCCATCACATATATTCGCTGCGCACGATTGTCCCGCGTGCGCCGGGAGTTGTATTCGTCGCCGTATACCAGCGGCAAGATCACTCAGCTGGCTCTGCAATGGGGCTTCTGGCACTTGAGTCAGTTCTCGAAGGACTACTTCGACCTGTTCGGCGAGCTGCCGTCGATTACGCTCGGGCGCGCGAGTGGCCGCGCCCGCAGTAACAGTTGCGACTGTGTCGTGACCACGAACCGCGTCGCGGAGCAGCTGTGAGACTGCTGATCGTCACGCTGCTCGTTGCCATCGCGACCGCGAGCCCCGCGCAACGTACGGCGCCGAGCGCCTCGGACAAGCTCGAGATGTCGACGCCGGCGAGCAAGTCCGAGCGACGCTTTTTCGAGCTCGTCGTAATGCGCGCGACAGCCATCGATCTGGCGCTCGGGCCCATACTGAACGGGACGGGTGAGAAGATCATTGTCGACTTCGCCCGTCGCGACGATGACACCTATCCGCGCGACGGTCCGATGGCCTACGATCCGGAGCGACATACCTTGATCTTCCGCCGCAGCCTGGTCAGCTCGGTCACCCGTGGGGTGAAATCCTGGGCCAAGGCGTACTGGCCTTACTATAAAAACGCCGAGATTCGCGCGCTGCTGCCGATCATCGAGCTCATCGACGATGCGCTGTGGATGACTCACTTGCAGGAAGCCGCGTATCGCAAGGGGCTCTCCTGGCCGAACCAGGATTGCGCGTCCCTGGAAATCGAGAAGCGGCTGGGCTGCGAGATGCTGGTCTATGGCGTCGAGGCGTCGCGTCGTCAGGCGCAGCCCTTCTTCAACTCCAATCGAATCGATCTGATCTGGCCGGAAAACCTGCAGGAGCAGGGTGCCCGCAACTGGCGTCCGGGCGATGTCGCGTATCGCGATGTTCAGCAACTGGGTGGATCGATGCTGCTACGTCCGCTGATTGCGGAGTTCGGCGTGCCGCGGGTCCTGCAGTACATAGCGCAGACGCCATTTTCTATAAAAGACGGCAACGTGCGCGCCTCGGCGCAGCGTTATCAGGAGCAGGCGCGGCTGGCACTGACGGCGAATGCGATAAATTGATAGCTCGCCGCAGTACCCGAATCGATCATGCCCGACACGGGCAACGGGGTCGGCCATGAACGCGGTAAAGACGATCGTGAGATACGGGGTGATGATCGCCGTGGCGTTGCTGGCGGCGTGTGCCAGCAAGCCAACCATTCGCTCCAACACCGATCCAGCGGCGGACTTCTCGAAGTATCAGACCTACGGTTTCTTCGATGAGGTGACCGGGCGCGCGCCTGCTTACGACTCGTTTGCGACGCGCTATATCAAAGCGGCGATCGATCGTGAGATGCAGCTGCGCGGCTTCAAAAAGAGCGACAATCCACAGCTGCTGGTCAACATCCACGTGCAGACCAAGGAGAAGGTGCAGGTTACCGAGATGCCGACCGGCGGCGGTTACTATGGCTATCGTTATGGCATGTACGGCTGGGGCGCTGGAGTTTCCACCACCGTGGACAACTACACTGAGGGAACGCTCAATGTGGATGTCGTGGACAACGCAACGAGCCGCCTCGTGTGGGAGGGCATCGCGGTTGGCCGCATCAACGACAAGGCGCGCAACAATCCAGAGCCCGCCATCAACGAAGTCGTCCGGCAGGTGTTCGAGCGCTTTCCGAGGCAACCCGCCCAGCAGCCCAATCCATGACGGGACGGCTCACCGTCGCAGCACGGTCTCGATAGCGTCGAGGATCTGCGCCGTGGGGCACGGCTTGACCAGCACCGCGGCGAACAACTGCAATTTCTCGTCCCATTCCGGCGGCGTTGCGGTCAGCGCGATGATGGGGATGTGCGCGAGCGACTGCTTCTCCTTGATGTCACGGGCGGCTTCCAGTCCGCTGCCGTTGCGCAGGTGCAAGTCCATCAATATGACATCCGGCGTCAGCGCCGTGGCCTGCTGAAGTGCGCCGGCCGCGCTGCTGGCAGAAAACGCGGTGTAGCCGCGAGTGATCAGCAAGCGCAGCGTGCTGGCACGCAAGCTGTCATCGTCGTCCACGACGAGTATTACATCACTCAAGATTGCCACCCTGGGCGAGACGCGCCTGCAAAGGAGCGGCGATCTATATGACGGCCTGCCGCCGGCGCCCGCCATCCGTAAGGCGGGGCGGAATCGAGTCATTTGCCGCTGCTAGGGATTGGCGTCGCCGGGCGGATGCTCGGCAAACCACTCGACGATCGACGGCAGGTGGCTTTCGAAGCCACCGGGCACATTGATGCTCATGAATCCCACGCGCGCGCTGCTGCGATTCTGGAAATCGTGGGAGGTGCCGCCCGGGATCAGGATGTATGAGCCGCGCTCGGCCTGCGACCACGCTCCATCGAAGCACACGCTCAGTTCGCCGTCGATCACATAATAGACGTGATCTTCCGGATGCTCATGCGCTCCCGGACCGGTGGTGTTCGGCTCGAGCCACCACTCGGAAATCGAATACTTCGTCTCGGTCTCGTCGCCGTCGGCCTTGAAGATCGCGCGCATCCTGCCCATCGGATAAACGCGACCCTGTCCCGGCGCCACTATGGTGGCAGTCCGAGGAAGTTTCTTGGCTGGATCCATTGAACGTCTCCGACGCAGCGGAAGTCCGTGATTCAGCGATCCTGCACCATTTGCCTGTTGATATACAGCGCCACGAGCGTGCCGACTGCGCCGGACAGCAGATAGGCGCCCGCGAAGCCCAGGCCGAAGCGGCTGGACAGTTCGAGCGCAACCCAGGGGGCGAAGCCGGCGCCGAACAACCAGGCGAGATCCGACGTGATGGCGGAGCTGGTGTAGCGGTAGTTCAGCTGGAAGTTCGAGGCTACCGCGCCCGAGGCCTGGCCGAAGGCGAGGCCGAGCAGCAGGAAGCCGGAGATCATGAACACCAGTTCGCCGAACTCACCGGCGGCCAGCAATTGCGGAGCAAAGCCGCTGTACGCTGCGATGGCCGCTGCGGTACCGGCGAGCAGGGTGCGACGACCGACGCGATCGGCGAGCCAACCGGACGCGATGATGGCGGCGACACCGAATGCGGCGCCGATAGCCTCGATCACCAGAAAGCGTGCCGGACCCTCCTGCGTGTACAGAAACACCCACGACAGCGGGAACACGGTCACCATGTGAAACAACGCGAAGCTGGCGAGCGGGGCGAACGCGCCGATGACGATGTTTCGTCCGCCGTGACGCAATGTTTCCAGGATGGGCTGCGGCTGCAGCTCGCGCGTCTCGAACAGCTTTGTATATTCCGGCGTGACCACGATACGCAGGCGGGCGAACAGCGCCACGACGTTGATGGCGAAGGCCACGAAGAACGGATATCGCCAGCCCCAGCCGAGGAAGTCTTCGGCAGACAGATGCGCGATGATGTAGGCGAACAACGCGCTTGCGACCATCAAGCCGAGCGGGGCGCCCAGCTGTGGAATCATCGCGTAGTAGCCGCGCCGTCTCTGGGGCGCGTTCAAGGCGAGCAAAGAGGCGAGACCGTCCCACGATCCGCCCAGCGCCAGACCCTGACCGATGCGCAAGGCGCCTAGAAAATAGGCGGAGGCGACGCCGATATCCTCATAACTGGGGATAAAGGCGATCGCCACCGTCGAAGTTCCAAGCAGGAACAGCGCGATCGTGAGCTTCATGCCACGGCCGTAGGTGCGGTCGATGGCGGTAAAAATTACGGTAC
>NZ_LSRW01000046.1:0-72904 GCF_003104955.1 Steroidobacter cummioxidans
GCAGCGTCAGATGTGTATAAGAGACAGGCCATGCGCAGCGCCGTGTACCCGGCCGAGCCAAATCCCAGAATCACGACGGGATTGGCGTCTGGCTGGCTGCCATTCAAGTTCACGATGCCAGCGCGCACATCGCTCTGAACGTCGAGATTGAAAGACTCGCTCAGCAGCGCGTCCGGGTGAGTAGAGATCTGCGCCGCGCCGCGCTGGGCGCAATCGATCACCAGCGCTACGTATCCGGTTCGCGCCACCTCGCGCGCCAGCTCTTGCAGGTCCTTGGTAATTCCCGGGCTGTCGTGAAGGATGACGACGGTCGTGCGATTGTCCGCGCCCATCGGGACGGCCACGTACGCGGGTAACAGCGTTCCGGCGTTATCGACGGTGAGCCCGCGGCCCTCGATGTCCCACACTGTGGTGGCCGCATCGGCAGCAACCGCCGTCGCGCCGAACGCCGACGCGGCGGTCAGCTGCAAAGCCGTCGCAAGGAACTCCCGTCGCGTCGGTGGTGGCTCATCATCGTCTAAACAACCCAGGCACATACCGCCTCCCGCAGCATGCTCATCGCATGCGCGCCCATTATCGGCACGAGCGGCGAGTGCGCAAGGATGCGCCGTGAAGATGTGATCTACAGCTCACCGTTTACTTGCCGCCCGTTCGGTATCGAGCAGCACACGCTTGCGCTGCATTCCCCAGCGATACCCACCCAGCTCGCCGGTGCCTCGCACGACGCGATGACACGGGATCAATAGCGCCACCGAGTTAGTGGCACAGGCCCTGGCGACTGCTCGTGCAGCACTGGGTTTGCCGATACCGGCCGCGACTTCCGAATACGATCGGACTTCGCCATACGGCAGTTTCTGCAGGTAACGCCACACGATCAATTGGAACGCGGTGCCTCGCACGTCCAGCGGCAGGTCGAGTCGCGGCTCGAGCCCGCTCAGATGTCGATTGAGCGCGGCCATCCATGACTCGAATTCGGTCCGAGAGCTGTCAGGCATCGCTTGCACGGTGGCGGCGGGGAACTGCTGTCGCAGATCGTCGAGCAGCGCTCGATCGCTATCCCCAAACTGCAGGAAACAAATGCCGCGATCGGTGGCGCCGATCATCATCGATCCCAGCGGCGTGGGTCCGCTCGCGTAGGAAATGGTGAGGCCTTTGCCGCCACTGCGATATTCACTCGGCGTCATGCCGAGCTGGCCATCGGCCTTCTCGTAGACGCGGCTGCCGGAACCGAAACCAGCTTGATAGATCGCATCGGCGACGGGCGCTTCGTTGCGAAGCTCCTGCTTGAGCATGCGGACGCGTGCAGCCGTCTGATATTCCTTCGGGCTGCTGCCCATGATGGCCTTGAAGCTGCGCTGCAAATGGAATGGGCTGTAGCCGGAACGTTTCGCGAGCTGTTCCAGGCTGAGCTTGCTGTCGGGCGCAGCTTCGATCTGCCGAGCCAACTCGTGCACCACTTGATTCAACACGTTTGCCGTCGCGCCGGTCGGACGGCAGCGCTTGCATGGTCGCAATCCCGCGCGCTCGGCTGCCTCGGGAGTCGTAAAGAAACGAACGTTCTTGCGCAACGGCCGGCGGGAATTGCACGAGGGCCGGCAATAGACTCCGGTCGTCATGACGCCGTAGAAGAATTCACCATCGCGGCTGGCGTCCCGACTCTGCACCGCGCTCCACAGTTCCTCATCGTTCAATCGTGCGTTCGGCATGGCGGCTCTCCTCTTTGCCTGGCTCGCAGTTTTGCGTGCGGCCGGCTCGGAAGATTCCCGCCTCTTGCTGTGCAATTTTTTGGATTGATGCTTTGCCATACGAACTGAACCCGTGGCCGAAGTGTAGCCGGCCCCTGGCGAAAGTGAGCAGCGGCGATGGCTCTTCCGGGCCAGTGTTCGCTGCCCGTTGGTACGCTGTAATCCAGCCATCGATATGCAGAATACGACGCCATGAACAAGCTCATGAAAATCGTCGGGGGCTCGCTGGTGGGACTGGCCGCGAGTGCCGGTATTGCTGCTGGCGCAGCCGTGTTGCTCAGCGAGCACAAGATGAATCGCGTCGTCGACGTGCCCATCGAGTCGGTGAACTTCAGCTCGTTCAATCCGAGCCTCGAGCGCGGTGAATATCTGTTCACGACGCGCGGCTGCTCGGAATGCCATGGCACGCGCGGCGAAGGCAAGTTGGTGATGGAAGATCCGAGCAGCGGCTTTTATGTTCACTCGCCGAACATCACTCGCGGTGGCGGCGGCGCGGCTGCGACATACAGCGACACCGATTGGGTCGCACTCCTTCGACATGGCCTCAAGCCCGGACGCAAAGCCGCCTTCATCATGCCAAGCGAGGATTACGCACAAATGGCTGACGAGGACGTCGTATCGCTCGTTGCGTACATCCGCTCCATGGCCCCTTCGGCCGAGCGCAAGACGGAGATGCATTTTCCGCTGTTGATGAAAGCGCTCTATGTCGCCGGCATCGCCCAGGACGCGTCCGAGAAGATCGATCACACCAATGTCGCGCCGCGCCGGGTTCCGGAAGAGACGCACGCCCAGGGCGAGTACATCTCCAAGACCTGTAGCGGCTGCCATGGCCCGGGCTTTTCCGGGGGTCAGATTCCTGGTGCTCCGCCGACCTGGCCCGCTGCGGCGAATCTCACTTCCGCGCCGGATAGCGCGATGACGACTCGTTACGCCTCGCTCGAGCAGTTCCGTCAGATGATGCGGAGTGGCAAGCGCGCCGACGGCACCAGCATCGGCCTCATGCCGTTCGAAAGCCTGAGCGCGATGAGCGATTCGGAGCTCGATGCGCTGTTCGGGTTCTTGAAGACCCTGCAACCGAGAGCGACCGGAACGCGCTAGGAGGCCTTCCTCAATCGCAGGCTCAGAGCACGCCAGTGCGCTGCCGCGAACGCCCGCGCTTCGATTTCGTAGCAGTTATGCCAGTAGCCATTGCGCGCCGACTCCTTTAAATATCGCCAGATGGTGAGTCGCCGGTTTTGCCACTGACGCAGCACATGGAAGTACTCGTGCAAGATCAGCTCAGGATCATTCCAAAAATCGTTGGCTGAACCGCTCAGTAAGATGCGGCCTCGGCGCGTAGTCGCTCTCGCGCCGAGGTGGATGCGTGCGTAAAGGGAGTTTTCGATGACGCGGATGTGATCTACGGGCTGGCCGAAGATCTGGCGGAGCGCGTTGGCGACGGGGGCGGGGATGGAGGAACGATGGCCGAACATTGGGCCGCCGCTCGCTACTTGCCTATGCAGAACGTCGTGAAGATCCGCCCCAGCAGATCGTCCGGCGTGAACTCGCCGGTGATTTCGCCGAGGCATTGCTGGGCTTGTCGAAGTTCTTCGGCCATCAATTCGCCGGCGCGCTTGTCCGTGAGTTGTCGTTGCGCTTCGGTCAAATGAGCGTACGCACGATTCAACGCATCCAGATGGCGGCGGCGGGCGGAGATGGTGCTGGTGCCGGCACCCTGGAAGCCCATGCATTCCTTCAGATGCTCACGCAGCAGATCGATGCCTTCGCCCGTTGTCGCCGATACATGCAGCCGCGGCGGTTGTGACTGCTCGTAGCGAGATTGGGCCTGCGCGAGATCGATCTTGTTCAACACCACGCTCACCGGGATTTCCGGCGGCAAGCTGGCGAGTTCGGCTTTCATGCTCTCGTCATCGAGAGCACGCATCGCATCGATCACATAGAGGATGCGGTCGGCGCGAGTCATCTCGTTGCGCGCGCGACGGATGCCTTCGGCTTCGACGACATCGGCGTCTTCGCGAAGACCGGCAGTGTCGGCGACATGCAGAGGCATGCCGTCGATGTGAATGCGCTCGCGCAGCACGTCGCGAGTCGTGCCGGGAATGTCGGTCACGATGGCAGCTTCGTAGCCGGCAAGGCGATTAAGCAAACTGGATTTACCCGCGTTCGGGCGGCCGGCGATGACCACAGTCATGCCTTCGCGTAACAGGGCGCCCTGCTGAGCCTTGGCAGTGATCTGTTCGCAAAGTTCGATGGTCGAAGCGATGCGCTCGTGCAGGACGGTGTCGGCGAGGAAGTCGACTTCCTCTTCTGGAAAATCGATCGCCGCTTCCACATGCATGCGCGTTTCCGTCACCGCTTCAGTGAGCGAATGCACGGCGACGGAAAATTCACCTTGCAGCGATCGCAGCGCTGCGCGCGCCGCCTGGCTCGAACCGCTGTCGATGAGATCGGCGATCGCTTCGGCCTGTGTCAGATCGATCTTGTCATTCAGGAAGGCGCGCTGTGTGAATTCACCCGGCTGGGCGACGCGCGCGCCGAGGCTGAGCACTCGCGCGAGCAGCATGTCCATGACGACAGGACCGCCGTGGCCATGCAGCTCCAAGACATCTTCGCCAGTGAACGAGTTTGGCGCGGGGAAATAGAGGGCGAGACCGCCGTCGAGCATTTCGCCATCGGCATCACGAAAGATGCGCAGCGCGGCGTGACGCGGCTCGGGAAGATCCCCGAGCACTTCGGCAGCGATGGTGGGGACGAGGCGTCCCGAGATTCGCACCATCCCGACGCCACCGCGACCCGGCGGCGTTGCAATCGCCGCGATGGTGTCAGTGTCGCCGGGACGGGTCGTCATCGACTATCGACCGGGTCAGCTCCGGTCTTTCTCTCGCTTGTCTTCCGCCGCGACCAGCTTGTTGATGCGCCACTGCTGAGCGATCGACAGCAAGGTGTTGGTCAGCCAGTACAGCACCAGACCCGCGGGGAACCACGCCATCGTCACCGACATGATGATGGGCATGAACATGAAGATCTTCGCCTGCACCGGGTCGGTGCTCGGCATCGGCTGCAGCTTGAACTGCGCGAACATCGCGCCACCCATCAGGATGGGCAGGATGAAGAACGGATCGCGCGAGCTCAGATCGGTGATCCAGCCGAGGAACGGCGCCTGCCGCATCTCGACGCTCTCCAGCAGCACCCAGTAGAAGGCGAGGAAGAACGGAATCTGGATCAGGATGGGCAAACAGCCGGCGAGCGGATTGATCTTCTCGGTCTTGTAGATCTCCATCATCTTGCGGCCGAGCTGTTCGCGGTCGTCCTTGTAACGTTCCTGAATCGCTTTGATGCGCGGACCGAGGTTGCGCATCTTGGCCATCGAGCGGCCGCTCGCCGCGGTCAGCTTGTAGAACGCCAGCTTGATCAGGAAGGTGACGATGATGATCGCCCAACCCCAGTTGCCGATCACGCTGTGGACCTGTTCGAGCAGCCAGAACAGCGGTCGAGCGAGCACGGTCAGGTACTTGCCATAGTCGGCCACCAGATCGAGCCTGGGTCCGGTCTCGGAAAGCTGCGCCTGCAGCTTGGGTCCGACGAACAATGTTTCCTCTAACGACTGCTTGCCGCCGGCCGGCACCGTCACCAGCGGACCGCGATACGACAGCACGAAATCGTTGCCGCGATCGAGGCTCAGCTGATAGTCGTAAGGCTCGCCGGCGGGCGGCACGGCGGCCGCGACGAAATGATGCTGCAGGGCGGCCATCCAGCCACCGGTAATGGTCGCCTTGAAGGCTCGATCTTCTTCCTTTTCGATGTTGAGCTTGCGATAGCCCTTGCCGTCGAAAATGGCCGGGCCGCGATAGGCATAGGTCTCGACGTTGAAATAGGAACGCTCGACGTGCTCGTAGTGGCGCACCAGCTGCACGTAGGAAGCAGCTCTGTAGTCGCTGCCCGAGGTGTTCACGACGTCATAGGTCAGATCGATCCGGTAGCTGCCCGGCTTGAACTTATAAGTCTTGACGACGGTAATGCCCTGGCCATCCGTCCACGTCAGCGGCACGGACATTTCCTGCTGACCCGCCGCCAGGGTGTATGCGCTGTTGGCGGATTGATAGAGGGCTTGATGCGTCGGCTCGGCACGTTGATCGGCAGCTCGCAGGCCGGAGCGGGCGACGAACAGTGGCGGCGTCGGAGAGAACAGGCGGACCGGCACGTCGGGCCGGTTCTTCTCGACCGGGTATTTCAGCAAGTCGGCGCGGATCAGCTCGCCGCCGCGCGTGCTGATGTCCATCGACAACACGTCGGTCTGCACGTGGATGATGGGTGCGCTGGTGGCAGCTGCCTCGTTTGGTGCAGCTGCCGACGCGCCGGGAGCGGCCGGTGCTTCGGAACGCGCAGACGGCAGGTCGGGCAGCGTTTCGTTGGTCGCGGGTGCATTGCCGTCTGCAGACTGCGTTTGTGTAGACGCAGTGCTCGCCGGGGCAGGCGGAGGAGCATAGTCCTTCTGCCAGGTGATGAAGTTGAGGTACAGGACCAGCGCAAGCGCGGCCCATATGAATACGCGTTGGTTATCCATGAGGAACCGGCTTGGTATTGTGAGGAGGTGGCACCGGATCGTAGCCGCCTTCATTCCAGGGATGACACCGCATCAGGCGGCGCACCGTGAGATAAGTTCCGCGCGCCGCGCCATGCTCTCGCAAGGCTTCTTCGGCGTAGCAGGAACAGCTCGGGTAGAAGCGGCAAGTCGGCCCGAGCATGGGGCTGATCAGATAGCGATAAGCGCGAATGGCGGCGGTCAGCCCATTGACGACTACTGGGCGCATTGCTTTACGACCGTGCGCCAATGTTTTTCCAGACTGCGCACGATGACGGCATTGTCCGCATCGCGAGCACCGGAGCGCGCATTGACGACGATGTCCACCGCAGGCAGTTCATGCTGATGCTGACGAAAAGATTCCCGAACCAGACGCTTGATGCGGTTACGCCGCACAGCGTTCCCGATGATGCGTGCGGCAATCGATAATCCAAGTCTTGGAATCGAACCGCCGCTGTTGCGAGTGAGAACCGCGAAACAAGCGTCGGTGGAGCGGCGTGAGTCCCGGTAGACGCGATCGAATTCGGATTTATGCCGGAGTCGTTGCGCCGGTTGAAAACGTCGGGCCGGGACTGGCAAGTCTGGGGTCGAACGAATGCGAGCGCCGCTGCAAGCGACGCTCTTAGACGGTCAGACGCTTGCGGCCCTTGGCGCGGCGGCGGGCCAACACCTGGCGACCAGCACGGGTGGCCATGCGCGCGCGAAAACCGTGGGTGCGCTGACGGTGAACTTTGCTGGGTTGGTAAGTACGCTTCATGCGGGCATCTCAACGATGTCGTTACTTTGGCTCGGGCCAGAAATCGCGCTAAAACAAGTACATGCTCGCGCGCATAGAGGGCCGGCAAGACTACGCACCACCCCTTCCAGTGTCAAGCGCGAGAGTGCCTTTCGACGCACAAAATTCGCACCCTGAGCCTGTGGATAACTGGCTGTCCAACGGTATAGACTCGCCGCCTCTCGCGTTGACCTGGCGCAGAACAATTCTTTCTTGAGTCGATTAGGGGACGAAACCGTGCAGGGTTCGTTGTGGCGCCGCTGTCTCGCGCAATTGGAAATCGAATTGCCGGAGCAGCAGTTCAATACGTGGATCCGGCCCCTGCAGGCCGTTGAGGACGGACAGACGTTGCGCCTGCTCGCCCCGAACCGTTTCGTGGTCGACTGGGTGAACGAGAACGTCGCCGGTCGGATCACTGAGTTGGTCGATGCGGTGGGCGAACAGCCCGTACCGGCAGTCGTGCTGGAAGTCGGCTCTCGGCCGGCCGCTCCGGCGATGACGATCAATACTCATCAGCCCGCCGCTGCGCGTGCTGCTCCCATCGCGCCGCCGCCGGTCCGCGATATCCCCACTGTCCTGGGCAGCCGGCTCAATCCCGATTTCACCTTCACGAACTTCGTCGAAGGTAAAAGCAACCAGCTCGGCCGTGCCGCGGCCTTCCAGGTCTCGGAAAATCCCGGTCGCGCCTACAACCCGCTGTTCATCTATGGCGGCGTGGGTCTGGGCAAGACACACCTGATGCACGCCGTCGGCAACATGATCAAGGTTCGCAACGAGCGGGCCCGGGTGGCTTACGTGCACTCGGAGCGTTTCGTCGGCGACATGGTCAAGGCGCTTCAGCACAACACCATCAACGACTTCAAAACCGCGTATCGCTCGCTCGATGCGCTGTTGATCGACGACATTCAGTTTTTCGCCGGCAAGGATCGCTCGCAGGAAGAGTTCTTCCACACCTTCAACGCATTGTTCGAAGGCCAGCAGCAGATCATCCTGACCTGCGATCGCTATCCCAAGGAAGTCGACGGCCTGGAGGAGCGCCTCAAGTCGCGCTTCGGCTGGGGACTGACGGTCGCCATCGAGCCGCCCGATGTGGAGACCTGCGTCGCCATCTTGATGAGCAAGGCCGCGCAGACTCGCGTCGAGCTGCCCGAGGAAGTCGCGTTCTTCATGGCCAAGCGCATTCGCTCCAACGTTCGCGAGCTCGAAGGCGCACTGCGTCGCGTGGTCGCCAACTCGCAATTCACCGGGCGCGCGATCACCATGGATTTCGCGAAGGAAGCGCTGCGCGACCTGCTGGCTTTGCAGGATCGGCTCGTGACCATCGAGAACATCCAGAAGACCGTCGCGGAATACTTCAAAATCCGCGTTGCCGATCTTCTGTCGAAACGTCGCAGCCGCTCGATCGCACGGCCGCGGCAAGTCGCGATGGCGCTGGCGAAAGAGTTGACCAGTCATAGCTTGCCGGAGATCGGCGATGCGTTCGGTGGCCGCGATCACACGACGGTGCTGCATGCCTGCCGGGTGATCAAGGAGCTCAGAGAGACGAATACGCGCACCAGCGAGGACTACTCAAACCTGTTGAGAACCCTGGCTGGATGACTGTGGATAATTTGTGCGTTAAGCGTGGGCTTTATTTATCCACAGACAGCACACAGTTTCGAGACAAGCTCAGGCGCAGTTCTCAGAATGGTTTTGATGGCGATAAGCAGCTGATGGAACACGGAAAAAACGGGTTATACACAGGCGACTGCCGCCCTCATAATCATCATAAATTCTTTAAATACTTAATCACTAATTAAGATTGCTAAGGTGACCACGATGAAGTTCAGCGCTGAGCGGGAAAGCATCCTCGCGCCACTGCAAGCGGTAATCGGCGTTGTGGAACGGCGCCAGACCATGCCGATCCTGGCCAACGTCCTGATCGCAGGTCGCGACGATCAACTCTCGATCACGGCTACGGATCTGGAAGTGGAGCTGGTGGCCAAGGCCTCCGTCACTTTGCAGACGCCGGGCGAAATCACACTGCCCGGCCGCAAGCTGCTGGACATCATCAAGGCGCTGCCAGACAAGGCGCAGGTAACCATTGCGGTGGAAGGCGAGCGCGCCACGGTTCGCTCCGGCAAGAGCCGCTTCACGCTGGCCACTCTGCCGGCCAGCGACTTCCCGACCGTAGAGGACATTCGAGCGCAGAAGGCACTGCTGATTTCTCAATCCGCCCTGCGTCGGCTGCTCGACAAGACTCATTTCTCGATGGCGCAGCAGGACGTGCGTTACTACCTCAACGGCATGTTGCTAGAAGCTGACGGGAAAACGCTGCGAACTGTCGCGACTGACGGCCATCGTCTTTCATATTGCGAAACGTCGCTCGAACACGAAGCCGGTGCGGCCCAACAGGTCATCGTGCCGCGTAAAGGCGTGCTGGAGCTGCAGCGGCTGCTCGCCGGCGAAGGCAATGTCGAGCTGGCGATCGGAACCAATCACGTTCGCGCCCAGATCGGCGATATTCGCTTCACTTCGAAGCTGATTGACGGCCGTTTCCCGGAATATAGCCGCGTGATCCCGAGCAATCCGACCAAGCGGATCAATGCCAATCGCGATGTGCTCCGCTCCGCCTTGCAGCGCGCGGCCATTCTTTCGAACGAAAAGTACCGCGGGATTCGCCTTGCGGTTCGTCCCGGGCTCCTGGTTCTGCAGTCGCATAACCCGGAGCAGGAAGAGGCCGAGGAGGAGTTGGAAATCAATTACGCCGGCGAGGAGCTGGAGATTGGCTTCAACGTCAACTACCTGCTCGACGCTCTGGCGGCGGTCGACGGCGGCGATGTGGTGCTCGGTCTGACCGATGCCAACAACAGCTGTCTGCTGAGCTCGGATGGCGCGCCTGGGGCCAAGTACGTCGTCATGCCGATGAGGCTGTAACCCCATGGCGGGCGTGCTCCGGTGCTGACTGCAATTACGGTCGACAACTTCCGTTGCATCGAACACGCCAGCCTCGATTTTGATTCTCGCTCGACCGGCGTCATCGGTGACAACGCCTCCGGCAAGACCAGCTTGCTGGAGGCGATTTACTTTCTAGGTCACGGACGCTCATTCCGCAGCGCTCAAGCGGACAAGCTCAAACGCGAAGGCACCAGCTTCTTTCGGGTGGTCGGCAGGATTGCGGCTCATCGCGGACTGCTGACCGCTGGGCTCGAGTACACCGGCGGCCGAACCCAAGGCCAGCTCGCCGGCCAGGGCATTTCCGGTATCGCGGACATCGCCGAAGTGTTGCCGCTGCAGATCATCGACCCGGGCGTCCATCGATTGGTGGAGGAGGGCTCGGCCCGCCGGCGCCGGTTGATGGACTGGGGAGTGTTTCACGTGAAACGTGAGTTCCTCGGTTACTGGCGCCGGTACCAGCGCGCCCTGTCTCAGCGGAACGCTGCGCTTCGCACCGCTCACGGCGAGGAGTTGATCCACGCCTGGGAACAGGACTTCTGCGCCGCCGGTGCCGAGGTCGATCGATTGCGATCTCACTATGTTGAAGAGCTCAAGCCGCACTTCGAGTCGCTTGCCGCTCGCCTGGTCGGACCAGGCACGACTCTGACCTATCGGCGTGGCTGGCCGGCGGAGGTCGACTTGAGAGAGGCACTCCACGACTCCATTTCTAGAGACCTGCGGCTCAAGACCACGCATGTGGGTCCGCATCGTGCCGATCTCGGTTTCTTGATCGATGGCACGTCCGCCAGGGACCGGGTTTCGCGGGGCCAACAGAAGATGCTGGCGGCGGCTTTTATCCTGTCGCAGCTGCAGTGCCACACCGCTCTCGGAGCGGTCCCGACGACCCTCATGTTGGACGATCCGGCGGCCGAGCTGGATGTGGATAACTTGGGGAAACTTCTTCTGGCGATCGCTGAGATCCCCAGTCAACTGATCGTTACTTCAGTCCACGAGCGGGGGCTGAAGGGCATCGAAATTGGTCGGAGGTTTCACGTGAAACAAGGCCAATTCGAGCCGATGCTATAATCCCGCGGCACTCATTTCAGGCCGGACTATGTCAGATAAAGACGTCTACGATTCCAGCAAAATCAAAGTCTTGAAGGGCCTCGACGCGGTCCGCAAGCGCCCCGGCATGTACATCGGCGATACCGATGACGGTACCGGTCTACACCACATGGTATTTGAGGTCGTCGATAACTCTGTCGACGAAGCGCTGGCGGGACATTGCTCACAAGTGACCGTCACCATCCATGCCGATCAGTCGGTCACTGTGTCCGATGACGGCCGTGGAATACCTGTGGATATCCATCCGGAGGAGGGTCGTTCGGCGGCCGAAGTCATCATGACGGTGCTGCACGCCGGCGGAAAATTCGACGACTCTTCCTACAAGGTTTCGGGCGGCTTGCACGGCGTCGGCGTGTCGGTGGTGAATGCCCTTTCCGAGTACCTGCTCCTGACCATCCACAAGGACGGCAAGCTTCACCAGCAGGAATATCGTCTCGGCGATCCCCAGGCTCCGTTGGCCGAGGCCGGCACGACGCAGAAGCGGGGCACCAGTATTCGCTTCAAGCCCAGCGCCTCCATCTTCACCAATATTGAGTTCGACTACAGCGTGCTGGCCAAGCGGCTCCGCGAGCTGTCGTTCCTCAACTCCGGTGTTCGCATCGAGCTGATCGACGAGCGCGACGACAAGCACGAGACCTTCCACCACGAGGGTGGCATCCGAGAGTTCGTCCGCTACTTGAACCGTAACGCCCAGCCCATCCACGACACCATCATCTGGTTCCGCACTCAGCAGGATGCGATCACGGTGGAGCTGGGCCTGCAGTGGAATGACTCGTACCAGGAGAGCATGTCCTGTTACACGAACAACATTCCCCAGCGGGACGGCGGCACCCATCTGGCTGGCTTCCGTAGCGCGCTGACCCGCACGCTCAATGCCTACATCGACAAGGAGTTCTCGGCCAAGGACAAGGTAGCCATGAGCGGCGACGACGCCCGCGAAGGTCTGACCGCGATCCTGTCCGTGAAGATGCCGGACCCGAAGTTCTCCTCGCAGACCAAGGACAAGCTGGTTTCGTCCGAGATCAAAGGCATCGTCGAGTCGGCGGTGGGCGCGAAGCTGGAAGAGTTCCTGATGGAGCATCCGCCGCAGGCCAAGGCCGTCGCCAACAAGGTGCTGGAGGCTGCCCGCGCCCGCGAAGCGGCGCGCAAGGCTCGTGAAATGACTCGCCGCAAAGGCGCCCTGGACCTGGCCGGCTTGCCCGGCAAGCTGGCCGACTGCCAAGAGAAGGATCCGGCGCTGTCCGAGATGTTCCTGGTCGAGGGTGACTCCGCAGGTGGCTCGGCGAAGCAGGGCAGAGACCGGCGCACTCAGGCCATCCTGCCGCTGAAGGGCAAGATCCTGAACGTCGAGAAGGCACGCTTCGACAAGATGCTGTCGTCAGCCGAAGTGGGCACGCTGATCACCGCGCTCGGCTGCGGAATCGGCGCGGACGACTTCGACGTGAACAAGCTGCGCTATCACCGCATCATCGTCATGACCGACGCGGACGTGGACGGCTCACACATCCGCACCTTGCTGCTCACCTTTTTCTATCGCCAGATGCCGCAGCTGATCGAGCGCGGGCACATCTATATCGCGCAGCCGCCGCTGTTCAAATTGAAGAAGGGCAAGGCCGAGCACTACGTGAAGGACCAGGTCGAGCTCGATTCCATGTTGCTGACTTACGCACTGGAAGACGCGCAGCTGTTCGCCGATCCGGCGCAGACGCCGATGACCGGCTCGGCGCTGGAGACGCTGGCTCGGCGCTGGATGGAAGTGGCCTCGATCATCAGGCGCTCATCGCGTCGCTACGACGAGCGCGTGCTCGAGCAGCTGCTCTACATGCCCGAAGTCACCCCGGCGAACCACGACCAGCTCGACTGGCTGACGCAATGGGGCCGCACGCTGGAGACGCAGCTCAACGCTTACGACGATGCTGCTCGGAAGTATCGCGTGCGAGTTCTGGCTGCTGTCGATGGCGGAACGCCGCGCTTGCTGGTCGCTCGCATCGAGCACGGCATCACTCAAGAGAAGCACATCCATCGCGAGTTCTTCGAGTCGGCCGAGTACCGGAGCATTGCGGATCTCGGCGGCACCCTGTCTGGCTTGTTCAAGCCGGGGGCTTACATTGCCAAGAACGACAACAAGCAGGAAGTGGGTGGCTTCAAGGAAGCGATCAACTGGCTGCTGGAAGCCGGGCGCAAAGGTCAGACCATTCAGCGCTACAAAGGTCTGGGCGAGATGAATCCCGATCAGCTCTGGGATACGACCATCAATCCGGAGACCCGTCGTTTGATCCAGGTGCGCATCGAGGATGCCCTGGCGGCAAACGACATTTTCGCGACCCTGATGGGCGATCAGGTCGAGCCGCGGCGTGAGTTCATCGAAAAGAACGCACTCGCAGTTGCCAATCTTGACATTTAATTAATTTTAATGTAGGGCGGCAGAGGTCAAGGCTTCTGCCGCCCGATACTCAAGATCGACTAAACGGTCAGCCAGCAGCGATTGGCCGACCCGAGGCATCCGACACACCGTTCGCACCGCTTGGCGTAAGAGTCGCGAGTTTCTTCTCGATCCACGCCCGCACCTCTTCGTTGAGCTCGCGAGGATCGCGACCTGCCGCATCGATGGGCGGGCCGATGACCACGCGGATCGTGCCCGGCTTCTTCACCCAGCCGCGACGCGGCCAGTAGTAGCCAGCGTTGTGAGCGACAGGAATGATTTTGCAGCCCGCCTTAGAAGCGAGCAGCGAGCCGCTCACGCCATACTTCCGAGTCTCACCGACGGCGACACGCGTGCCTTCCGGAAAGATCAGAATCCACAGGCCTTCCTGAAGACGCTGCTTGCCCTGCTCGACCACCTGCGTGACCGCCGTGGCGCCGGCCTTGCGATTGATGGCAATGGGCTTGAGGCATTTGACTGCCCAGCCGACCAGCGGGATCCACATCAGCTCGCGCTTGAGTACCCAGGCCTGCGGCGGAAAGACCGCAGCCTGCGCGATGGTTTCCCACGCTGAGGAATGTTTCCACATCGACACGTGCGCGCCCGGCGGAATGTTCTCCTCGCCCTCGACGGTGTAGGTGAGACCGCAAAGCTTGGCGAGGAGCCACATGTTCACGCGGCCCCAACTGCGAGCGATCGCGTACAGCTTCTGGCTGGGCAACCAGCCAAAAAGCAGTACGACCACCGCATAAAGCAGTGTTCCCAGAAACAGCGCGGTGGTGAATAGAATCGACCTCAGCAGCTGCATTACTACTACTACCTCGTCTCAAGTACTACCTCGTCTCAAGCAGCCATCCATGGAGCCTTGGCCAGCCAGTACGTCCGTGTACTGTCGTTCGCCCGGTTCGAGGCGACGTTAAGTCGCCTCGAAAAGACATCCGGGCTCACCCAGGCAGTTTCGACAAGTCCGCTACCTGCAGGAACAGCCCGCGCAGGCGCACCAGCAAGCCTAATCGATTCGCGCGCACGTCCGGATCGTCCGCCATGACCATGACCGAATCGAAAAAGCGATCCACGTCGTCCTTCAAGGTCGCAAGCTGAGTCAGTGCACCGGTGTACTCGCGGCGCGAGAATAGGGGATTGACCGCTCGCTCCATGGAAACAACGTGATCGAACAGCTGGCGTTCCGCCGGCTCGCGGAATTGCCCGATTTCCACCACCCCGGAAAGATCGCCGGTCGCTTTGCGCAAAATGTTCGCGATGCGCTTGTTCGCAGCAGCCAGGCTCGCGGCTTCAGGCAATGCTAGAAATCCTTCCAGCGCCTGCAGGCGTACGTCGATATCGAGCGTCGATTGCGGCTTGCTCGCCAGCACGGCGTCGAACATTTCCGTGGTGATCGTGCGGCCGCTCGCGTCCTCCAGGTATGAGGAGCGCAAACGTTCCATCAAATATCCCCAAATCTCTTCGCCGACGCTTTCGGGCGCCGCGACCGGTTGCAACGAGACCGCTCCGGTCACCAGCTGGCGCAGATCCAAATCGAGCTTGTGCTCGTTGATGGTGCGCAGGATGCCCAGCGCCGCTCGACGCAGTCCGTAAGGATCCTTGGTGCCGGACGGTTTCTGGCCAATGCTGAAAATGCCCGCGATGGTATCGAGCTTGTCTGCGATCGACAGTGAGATGCCGGTCTTCGTGGCGGGCAATTTGTCGCCGGCGAAGCGCGGCCAATACTGTTCCTCGAGGGCCGAGGCGACTTCATCGTTCTCGCCGTCGAGCTGCGCGTAGTACTTTCCCATCAATCCTTGCAGTTCGGGGAACTCACCGACCATGGCAGAGAGCAAGTCACACTTGCTCAGCTTCGCGGCGCGTCCCGCGAGCTCGGCGCTGCCGCCAATGCTTTCGGCAATCCGCTGCGCGAGCGTAACGACGCGCGTGCTCTTGTCGGCGAGAGAGCCGAGCTTCGCCTGGAAGGTAACTGACTTCAGCGCGGCGAAGCGCGTCTCGAGACGCTCCTTCCGATCGGTGTCCCAGAAGAAAGCCGCGTCGGCCAGGCGCGGGCGCACCACGCGCTCATTGCCATCGCGCACCCGATCGGGGTCACGGCTGGCGATGTTTGCAACCGTGATGAAGTAGTTCATCAGCTGCCCATCGGCCGTGCGCACCGGAAAGTAACGTTGATTGTCCTGCATGGTTGCGATCGGCACTTCCTGCGGCAGGCGCAGGAACTGTTCATCGAAGCGGCCCGATAGCGCGACCGGCCATTCGACCAGCGCCGTGACTTCATCGAGCAGCCAATCCTCGATCACCGCGTGCCCGCCGATCGCATCGGCGATTACATTCACCTCGGCGCGAATGCGCTCACGGCGGGTGGCGACGTCGGCCACGACGTGCGCTTTCTGGAGCAGCACTTCGGCGTATTTCGCCGGATTGCTGATCGCCAACTGCTTCGGTCCGTGGAACCGATGGCCCTGCGATTGTTTGCCGGCGCGAATGCCGAGAATCTCGGCTTCGACCACGCTCGAGCCGAACAACATCACGACCCAGTGCACGGGACGAACGAACTCCTGCGAGCCCGCGCCCCAGCGCATGCGCCGCGCGATCGGCAGATCGTCCAGCGACGTGGTGACGATGCCGGGCAACAGTGAAGGCGTAGCCGCGCCCGGCTTCGAACCTTCGAATTGCAGCACCTTGCCTTTCGGACCGTCGACCTGCAGCAGCTGATCGAGAGTCACACCGCACGACGCCGCGAAGCCGAGCGCCGCTTTGGTCGGCTGACCATCGGGACCGAACGCATTCGCAACCGCCGGACCCTGACGTTTGATTTGCTGATCCGGCTGTTGATCCGCAACGCCCGCAACGAACACCGCCAGGCGCCGCGGCGTGGCGTACCACTTCACATCGCCGTGTTTGATAGAGGCGTCGTCGAGGCCCTTGGTCACACCGGCGGCAAATGCCTCGGCCAGCGTGAACAACGATTTCGGCGGCAATTCCTCGGTGCCGATTTCGACCAGAAAGTCACGTTTGCTCATGGGCTCAAACTTCCGCAGGCGCGCGATTCAGCATCGGGAAGCCCAATGCCTCGCGGGTCTTGTAATAGGTTTCGGCGACTTCTTTCGCGAGCGCGCGCACGCGCAGAATGAAGCGCTGGCGCTCGGTGACCGAAATGGCCTTGCGCGCATCGAGCAGATTGAAAGTGTGCGACGTCTTGAGCATCTGCTCATACGCCGGCAGCGCGAGCCCGCTCTCGAGCAGCTTTTTGCACGCCGCTTCATGATCGTCGAAGTGACGGAACAGCAGCGCGGTATCCGCCAGCTCGAAGTTGTACTTGGATTGCTCCACTTCGTTCTGGTGATAAACGTCGCCGTAGGTCACGCGGCCCAGCGGACCGTCGGCCCACAGCAGGTCGTAGACGCTCTGCACGCCTTGCAGATACATCGCCAGGCGTTCCAGACCGTAGGTGATTTCGCCCATCACCGGCTTGCAGTCCAGGCCGCCGACTTGCTGGAAGTACGTGAACTGGGTGACTTCCATGCCGTTGAGCCAGATCTCCCAGCCCAGGCCCCAGGCGCCCAGGGTGGGCGATTCCCAGTTGTCCTCGACCAGGCGGATATCGTGGGTCAGGGGATCGAAGCCGAGCGACGCCAGCGATCCGAGATACAGATCGACGATGTTCGGCGGCGAGGGCTTCAGCACCACCTGGAACTGATAGTAGTGCTGCAGGCGAAACGGATTGTCGCCATAGCGACCGTCCGTTGGCCGGCGCGAGGGCTGCACATAGGCGGCGCTCCACGGCTCGGGGCCGACGGCCCGCAGCAGGGTGCCGGTGTGAAACGTACCTGCGCCCATCTCCATGTCGTAGGGCTGCAGGATCACGCAACCCTGCTTCGACCAGTACGACTGGAGGGCAAAAATCAGGTCCTGAAATGTCCGTGGCGGGACGACGGCTTTCGCTGCGGCCATCTGGGGTCCAGTTCGTGGGGAAAAGCGCGCGAGTATACCGTGCGGGTTATGTTCCAAAACCGCGCTCGATGAGTACCAGGTCTCACGGGCACAGTCCGCAACACCCGTGAAACGCTGATCTGCTACAGATTGGGGCTGAGACAGGCCTGTGGGTGCACGCCTATGGTGCGCGATCCGGTCGATATGCTCCAATTTGGGGCGTGGCTTCGCGGCGTTTTATGCGGCGCTCCATCAATTCCAGGCATTTGCGCCATGACGGTGCGCTGGCATGGTTCCTGCAATTTTGACCTGCGATTCGATGGGCCCAAGCTCGAAGAAAACTCCAGCCATGGCCCATAGCACTGAACAACCTCCTGGCGTCGTAGCGGCGAGCGGCCCGGGACATCTCAATCTCGCTGTCTACCGGAGGAGAACTCATGACGACCCCCGCTGAAGTCCTCAGCATGTTGAAAGAAAAGGAGGTCAAGTTCGTTGACTTGCGCTTCACGGATACCCGCGGCAAGGAGCAGCACGTCACTGTTCCCGCGCACACCGTGGACCAGAGCTTCTTCGACGACGGCAAGATGTTCGACGGCTCGTCGATTGCCGGCTGGAAGGGCATCAACGAGTCCGACATGGTCCTCATGCCGGATCCCACCACCGCGATCCTGGATCCCTTCTTCGAAGAGACCACCCTGATCATCCGCTGCGACGTGCTCGAGCCCTCGACCATGCAGGGTTACGAGCGCGATCCGCGCTCGATCGCCAAACGCGCCGAGGCGTACCTGAAGTCCACCGGCGTCGGTGACAAGGCGCTGTTCGGCCCGGAAAACGAATTCTTCATTTTCGATGACGTGAAGTACGGCACCAACATGCAGGGGTCGTTCTTCGAGATCAATTCCATCGAAGCGGCCTGGTCGTCGGGCAAGGCCTTCGAAGGCGGCAACATGGCGCACCGTCCGGGCGTCAAGGGCGGCTACTTCCCGGTCCCGCCGGTCGACTCCTTCCAGGACATCCGTTCGGCCATGTGTCTGGCGATCGAAGAGCTGGGCATGAAGGTCGAAGTGCACCACCACGAAGTGGCGACTGCCGGCCAGTGCGAAATCGGCGTGAACGCCAACACGCTGGTGAAGAAGGCTGACGAGGTGCAGTTGCTGAAGTACGCGATCCACAACGTCGCGCACGCCTATGGCAAGACCGTCACTTTCATGCCGAAGCCGATCGTCGGCGACAACGGCAGCGGCATGCACGTGCACCAGTCGATCTCGAAGGACGGCAAGCCGCTGTTCGCGGGCGACAAGTACGCCGGCCTGTCGGATATGGCTCTGTATTACATCGGCGGCATCATCAAGCACGCCAAGGCCATCAACGCGTTCACGAACCCCAGCACCAACAGCTACAAGCGCCTGGTGCCGCACTTCGAAGCGCCGGTGATGCTGGCGTACTCCGCGCGCAACCGTTCTGCTTCCATCCGTATTCCCTGGGTTGCGAACCCGAAGGGTCGTCGTATCGAAGTGCGCTTCCCGGATTCCACCGCGAATCCGTACCTCGCGTTCGCGGCCATGATGATGGCCGGCCTCGACGGCATTCAGAACAAGATCCACCCGGGCGAAGCTGCGGACAAGGATCTGTACGACCTGCCGCCGGAAGAGGCGAAGAACATTCCGGAAGTCTGCTACTCGCTGGAACAGGCGCTGCAGGCGCTGGATGCGGATCGCGCCTTCCTCAAGGCCGGTGGTGTGTTCACCGACGACGTGATCGATGCGTACATCGCGCTGAAGATGCAGGAAGTGACCAAGGTGCGTATGTCGACGCACCCGCTGGAGTTCGAGCTGTATTACAGCGTCTAACTACAGCAGTCAGCGGCGGTTCATGTTGGGCGCCGGGTGTCACCACCCGGCGTTCAGCTCCGGACCAGCACCGGTGGGCCGTGCCGTTGACCAATTTTTGCTAATGGTGACGGGCATCACAAATGCGCCGTCACCGCTTTTGTCAGGTCGAGGTGGAGCGGCTATGCTCATTACATATGCGTACGGCGCTTTATGTTCTCCTCGCACTGGCGGCACCGGCCTTCGCCGGCCAGACCGTTTACAAGTGGGTGGACGAAAAAGGCGTCACGCATTTTTCGGATCAGCCCAGGAGCGGGGCGGAAAAAGTGGAGCTGAGCAGCGGCACCAATCGTGCCGACAGCCCGCCGCCTTCTTACACGCCGTCAGCGCCGCAGGAGCCGAAGGCCAAGCCCGGTCCGGCTTACACGCGCTTCGTGATCGCCAGTCCGCAGCAGGATCAGGCCATCATCAACACCGGCGGCAAAGTCACTGTGCAGCTGTCGGCCACGCCCGCAGTCGGGCCGGGTCATACTGTGGCGCTGTATCTGGACGGCGCGCCTGTGTCGGAATTCGGTCCGAACGACATGAGCTACGAGTTCTCGAACATGCCGCGCGGCACGCACACCGTGAAGGCGGTCGTCAGCGAGAACGGCAGGGTGATTCAAGAAACTCCGCCTGTGACTTTCCATGTGCGGCAGGAAACGATCTTCTCAAAGCCGCCGGTGGGACCGGCGCTGCGCAACAACAACCCGCCCAAGCGTACGGCCGGCAACAAGATGACGGCCAAGCAGCCGAGCTACGCAACGCTGAATGGCGGCACGGCGCAGTTCGATCCGCGCACCAATATGCCGGTGAACACCAAGCCTACCAAGCCCGCTGCGGCCGTCGGCCCGAAGGCCGGCATCTAACATCTGTTTCTACCCGCGGGTCGCTCGAGCGAGCGGCCGCGTCGTGCCTTCACTCGTGGTTAGGGTGAACGACACGAATGGCTGCGCAGCCCTCACAACTCATGGCTAGCGTCATGGCCGACTCCGGGCGAATTCTCGACAGCCTCAGCACCAGCGTGCTGATCGTCGATCGCAGCCGTTCGCTGCTTTATCTGAATGTGGCAGCCGAGGCGCTGTTCGGCGTCAGCCGCAATCAAGTGCGCGGCCGGCCGTTGGCTGAATTGTTAGAAGATTCCGCGGTGCTCGATTCAGTTATCGATCGAGCGGCAACCACTTCGCGTCCATTTTCACGACGTGAGCTGGAGCTGCGCCCGATCTACGGCGACGGCGAGCTCATCGTCGATTGCACCGTCGCTCCTTATGAAGAGAGCGGAGCGCCCGGCGCGGTGCTCATCGAGATCAGCGATGCAACTCAGCATCAGCGCATCACGCGTGAAACCGCGTTGCTGACCCAGATCGGCGGCAGTCGCTTGATGATTCGTCAGCTCGCGCATGAAATCAAAAATCCACTCGGTGGCTTGCGAGGAGCCGCGCAGCTGCTGGCGCGTCAGCTCGACGACGCATCGATGCGCGAGTACACGACGGTCATCATCAGCGAAGCCGATCGACTGGTGACACTGGTCGACACCTTGCTCGGTCCCGGACATCTACCTCGCAAGGAATCGATCAACGTTCACGAGCTGCTGGCGCACGTGGGGCATTTGCTCGCGGCCGACGCGCCCGCCGGCGTCGTGATCGATCGCGACTACGATCCGAGCCTGCCGCCCTTGTACCTGGATCGCAATCTGATCATTCAAGCGATGTTGAATCTGGGCAAGAACGCCATGCAGGCGCTCGCGCACAACGTGGCCCAGAACGACGCTCGCGGTGGCCGTTTGGTGTTGCGTACCCGTGCGCTCACCAATGTGAATATCGGCGCACGTCGTCATCGACTCGTTGCCAGCGTGCAGTTCGAGGACAACGGTCCAGGTGTGCCGGAGCATCTGCGCGACACTTTGTTTTATCCGCTCGTCACGGGGCGAGCCGACGGTACTGGACTTGGTCTGGCAGTGGCGCAAGACCTGGTGAGTCGTCATGACGGCCTGATCGAATTCGAGAGCAGGCCCGGTCTAACCATCTTTACTATCTTGTTGCCATTCCATGTTACAGACCACACCGTTGAAGCCCCTTAACGTCTGGCTCGTCGACGACGACGCCTCCATCCGCTGGGTATTGGAGCGCGCGTTGCGCCAGGGCGGTATGGCACCCACGGCCTTCGATCATGCTGACACGGCGCTCGCAGCGCTACGCAGGGATCGTCCCGATGTTTTGATTACTGACATTCGCATGCCCGGTCGCAGCGGCCTGGAGCTGCTGACCGAAATTCGTGACAGTCAGCCCGAGCTGCCAGTCATCGTCATGACGGCGCATTCCGATCTGGACAGCGCGGTCGCTGCTTATCAGGGCGGCGCCTTCGAATATCTGCCCAAGCCGTTCGATATCGATCAGGCGGTCGATCTGGTGCGCCGCGCCGCTCAGCAAAAGACCCGCGTCGAGGAAGCGTCGACGGAAGCGCGCCGCATTCCGGAAATGCTCGGCCAGGCGCCGGCCATGCAGGAAGTGTTTCGCGCGATCGGTCGGTTGTCGCGTTCGAGCATGACAGTGTTGATCACGGGCGAATCCGGTACCGGTAAGGAACTCGTCGCGCGTGCTCTGCATCGTCACAGCCCGCGGGCGAACAAAGCTTTCATCGCCTTGAATACCTCGGCGTTTACGGCCGATCTGCTCGAGTCCGAATTGTTCGGTCACGAGAAGGGCTCGTTTACAGGCGCCGACGCGCAGCGTCGCGGGCGTTTCGAGCAGGCCGATGGCGGCACATTGTTCCTCGACGAAATTGGTGACATGTCCCCGCAGTTGCAGACGCGACTGTTGCGCGTGTTGGCGGAAGGCGAGTTCTATCGTGTCGGCGGTCAGGTGCCGGTGCGAGTCGATGTGCGAGTGATCGCGGCGACCCACCAGGATCTGGAAGGACGTGTGAAACAGAATCTGTTTCGTGAAGATCTGCTGCACCGGTTGAATGTAATTCGTATCGAAGTGCCGCCCCTGCGTCAGCGTCGCGAGGATATTCCCGAGCTGCTGATGCACTATCTGAGCGAGGCCGCGGTCGAGTTGGGCGTTGAGCCGAAAGTGCTGACGCCGGAAGCGGCGGCAGCGTTGTCCAACTTCGATTGGCCGGGCAATGTTCGACAGGTGGTGAACGCGTGCCGTCGCCTGACGGTGACCGCACCGGGTCGCGAGATCAAAGCCGAAGATATTCCCAGCGATCTGGGGGGTATCCCGGGGCCCGCGAAGTTGCAGGACGAGTGGACGCGCCAGCTCACCAACTGGGCCGAGAAGCGGCTCGCCGCCGGCGAGACTCCGCTGCTCGACGACGCCATGCCCGAGTTCGAGCGCACGCTGATCCGCGCCGCTTTGCGTAAGGCGGAAGGCGGTCGTCAGGAAGCGGCGAAGCTGCTCGGCTGGGGGCGAAATACGCTGACGCGCAAGCTGAAAGAGCTGGCGATGGACGACGAATAACAGCGGGCCTGCTACTCTGCCGCCGCCAAAACGGTGGCAGAAGGCCCGCAGTGTTTCACGTCATTCTTTTTCAGCCGGAGATCCCTCCGAACACGGGCAACATTATTCGCCTGTGCGCCAACTCCGGCTCCTCCCTGCATCTGATCCGGCCGCTGGGCTTCGACATCAGCGAGAAAGCCGTGCGCCGTGCGGGCATGGACTACGCCGATCTCGCCAATGTTCGAGCGTGGGATTCTCTGGAGGAGTGCTTCAACGCGATCGCGGTGAAACGCTGGTTTGCGATCTCGACGCGCGGCCAGACCCGCTACGATCAACCGCATTTCGTGCCCGGCGATGCCTTCGTCTTCGGCCCGGAAACGCGCGGGCTGCCGCAGGATCTGTTGGAAACCTGCCCCATCGAGCAGCGCCTGACCATTCCCATGCGCGCCGGCAATCGCAGCTTGAATCTTTCCAATGCGGCCGCGGTCATCGTTTACGAAGCCTGGCGGCAGCTCGGATTTACTGCCGGGCCCTGAGCCTCAGGCCAGATTCAGCTGCCACGACACGCCGAAACGATCATTCACCCAGGCAAATTGCCGGCTGAAACCGTAGTTACCGCGCGGCATCAGCGTCGCTCCCTGCTCCGACAATGCCGCCAACAGCCGGCCAAGCTCTTGTTCCGAGCTGCACTCGATAAAAAACGAAAACGCCGGCGTGAAGGTGAAAGCATGCTTCACGGGACTGTCGATGCACATCACGCTCTGACCGGCGATCGAGAGCGTGGCACGGATCACCGAACCTTCCTGGCCGGGCGCGCCGGGTCCGTAGCGCTGGATGTCGGTGATCCGGGTATCGGGAAACAACGAAGCGTAAAAATTCATCGCCGCTTCGGCTTCGCCCTGGAACATCAGAAACGGTCGAATCGATTCCATCGCTTAACCTCACTCCGGCTTGAGTGCCCGACTCATCAATTCCTTTACGGCATCTTGCGGGGCTACGCCTTCGTAGACGACGCGATAGACCTGCTCGCAGATCGGCATCTCCACAGCGGCGCGCTGCGCGACAGTTCGAACGGCATCGGCGGCAAGAACACCTTCGACAACCTGACCAATCGTCTTCTGTGCGGCGTCGACGTTCTCGCCTGACGCCAGTGCCAAACCAAACCGTCGATTGCGCGACTGATTGTCCGTGCACGTGAGCACCAGATCGCCCAGTCCGGCCAGTCCCATGAAGGTTTCTTTCTTGGCGCCGAGCGCCACACCCAAGCGCGTCATTTCCACCAACCCGCGAGCGATCAGCGCAATGCGCGTGTTGGCGCCAAAACCGAGGCCATCGGAAATGCCTGCGCCTATTGCCATCACATTCTTGATCGCACCGCCGACCTCGACACCGGTGATGTCCGTCGACGTATAAGCACGGAAATTCTGACCGGAGAAGCGCTGCGCCAACTCAGCGGCATAGCTCGGATCCGACGCGGCGATCGTCATCGCAGTCGGCAAGCCGGCGCCAACCTCCTTGGCAAACGTCGGTCCGGAGATAACGGCGGTGGGAACACGCTCGCCCAACACCTCACGCGCCACCTGATGCGGCAGCAAACCCGTGGCAACCTCGAACCCCTTGGTCGCCCAAGCCACTCGTGCGTCAGGCAACAAATGAGGCGCGATCTCCTGCAGCATCCCGCGCAGGGCATGACTTGGCACAGCCACGATGACATCGCGGCTCGCCTGCAGGGCCGTCCTTAGATCAGGCTCAATGCGCAGCTGCTCCGGAAACGGAGCGTCTGGCAAATAGCGGGTGTTACGCCGATCGCGTTGCAGCTCGGCGAGATGCGTCGGGTCGCGTCCCCACAGCAAAGTGGGCAGCGCGACCCGAGCTAACTGGATTGCAAGCGCCGTGCCCCAGGAGCCGGCGCCCAGCACCACGCATGTTGAGCCGTCGGGTGCCGCAGTGGCAGCCTCTGGCGCGACAGACATGGCGCGATCAGTTGACCGTGGCGCTCGGGGCGTCCGGCTGCTGCCCTTGAGCGCGAGCCGCGGCCTGCGCGAACAGCGCGTCGAAGTTCACCGGCGGCAGCAGAAACGGCGGGAAACCGCCCTTCATGAGCAGATCGGAGATCACCTGGCGCGCATAGGGCAGCAGGTAGTTCGGGCAGAAGATGCCGAGCAGACGCTGCATATCGGCCTGCGGCACATTGCGGATGCCGAACGCGCCTGCCTGCTGCAACTCGACCAGCCACAACGTCTTGTCGTCCGCCTGCGCTTCCACGCGCACGGTCAACACCACTTCCTTCATGTCACCGCCGATGTCGTTCACCGCGGTGTTGAGGTTCAGGTTGATCGTCGGGTTGGTGTTCGGATTGACGCGCGGGCCGGTCGGCGCTTCGAAAGACACGTCTTTCAGATACACCGCCTGCGGCGCGAACTGCGGCGCATTGGGGTCGGCGTTCTGGCCGTTGGAGGCGGGTACTTCGTCAACCATGTCGAGTCCTCTGTCGTATTCGTCGAATAATAATGTGCGCGGAATACACGAATGTGACCGGACCCGCGCCGGTCGGCCGCCGGGGCCTGCCAGCCGGCAGGACCTTTACTTGGGCAATTGGGGCAATTGAGCCAGCAGTTTATCCAATTCGCCGGCTCGATCGAGAGCCGCGAGGTCGTCGTAGCCGCCGACATGGCGTTCGCCGATGAAGATCTGCGGCACGGTCCGACGCCCGTTGCTCTTTTGCAGCATCACTTCACGCTCGCCCGGCACTTCGTCGACCTTGATCTCGCGAAAGGCGGCGCCTTTGCGCTCGAACAGATTGCGCGCGCGCTGGCAGTAGCCGCACCACGCGGTCGAATACATCACGATCTCGCTCATCAGTGCTTACCATCCTTCTTGGCGGCACCCTTGACCAACGGCAGGTTCTCCTGCCGCCAGCTGTTCAGACCACCGCTCAAGGTCACCACTTTGTTGAAACCCGAAGCGCGCAGCTGACGCGCGGCCCCGGCCGAGGTAAACCCGGCATCGCAATAGACGATGACCGGCTTCTCCTTGAATTTCTTCAAGGATTCCGCGCGGCTGGCAACTTCAGCCGCAGGGATGTGGCGCGCCTCGATGATGTGTCCAGCCTCGTAGTCCTGGCTGTCTCGAACGTCGACTACCAGCGCGCCGGTGTTGGCGAGCCGGACCGCATCCGCCGTGCCGATGCTGCTGGCACCTCGAGAGCGATGACGCAGCTCGATCACGATCGCAAGAACGGCGAGAATCGCCGCAGCGGCGACCAGGTACGGATGGGCGGTGATGTATTCAACGAATCGATTCATTGCAGCAAGTCGGGATTCAACCCGTGGGGCTGACAAAAGGGCGCGAAGTATAACAGCCGGGCCGCTGCGCCAGTTTCCAAAGGCTTCGGTCCGGAATTAAGCGTAGTAATGTCAAAATTGCGTCTGGTCACGGCCGTGCTGGCGGCCATCGTGTGCACAGGTGGGTTGGGGGCCGGGGCTTTTCAAGCCTGGGCTGCCGGCGCGCCCACCCCTGCGGCCAAGGAAGCCGAGCTCAAGCAGGTCCGTAATCGAATCGACTCCATCCGTCGGAGCATCCAGGCCGAGGCCGAGCGCCGTGATGCGCTGGCAGGGCAGGTCAAGGAGGCCGAACTGAAGATCCAGTCGGCGCGCGAGCGCCTGTCGGATGTTCGTGCCCGCCGCATTGCTGCCGAAAATCGCCTGGCCGATCTCAAAGCCGAGCAGCAGACCACCAACAAGCGCATCGACGAACAGCGGGAGGCGCTCGCCGCCGAAGTGCGCGTCGCTTATATGAACGGCCGCCAGGAGCAGCTGAAGCTGCTGCTCAACCAGCAGGACCCGGCGCAGCTGGGCCGCATGATGGCGTATTACGGATACTTCGGCCGGGCGCGCGCCGAGCGCATCACCGCGATCAGTGAGCATCTGGCCCACCTGGAGCTGCTGGCGGAGGGCATTGCCACCGAAACGGAGCAACTGCGCCAGCTCGAGCAGGATCAAGCCAAGGACGTGAAAGAGCTGGCCGGCGCCCGCGATCAGCGCGCCCGCACGCTCGCGCAGGTGCAATCGAAAATAAAGAATCGCAATGACGAGCTCGCCAAGCTGCAGCGGGAAGCGCAGGCGTTGGAAAAGCTGGTCGAAGAGCTGCGGCGAGCCATCGAAGAATTTCCCGAGCTGGCGGACCAGCCGTTCCAGCGCGTGAAGGGCAAGTTGCCATGGCCGGTGAAAGGCTCGCTGCTGGCGCGCTTCGGACAATTGCGCGCCGGCGGTCCATTGAAATGGCAGGGCTTGGTGATCGGTGCCGAGCGGGGCACCCAGGTGCGCGCGCCGTTTCATGGCCGCGTGGTGTACGCCGACTGGCTACCGGGATTGGGCTTGCTGGTCGTGCTCGATCACGGCGGTGGCTTCATGAGTTTGTATGGTCACAACGAGCAGGTGTATCGCCGTGTCGGCGATCGTGTTCAGCCTGGCGATGTACTTGCCGCTGTAGGCGATGCTGCAGGCATGGGCAAGCCAGGTTTGTATTTCGAGATCCGCAAAGGTCGCTCCGCGCTCGACCCGGCCGATTGGCTGGTGAAACGCTGATTGCGTCGACCACGTAGCTTGTTACATCTGGCAAAGAACATTGAGCGCCGCGCAACGCAGGCGCAGCCGACAACGGCCAGCATCGATATGCATTCTCGCGCAGCTGACACGGCGCGCGGCATGTATCTCTTTTATTGCGCGACGGCGCGGGCTTCCGGGATCGTGCGTCAGCCGATTCTGGTGCGTCCGAAGCGGCTGCTCAGCCGAATCAGCTGTGGGCTGATTGTCGCTGCCAGCATCGGCCTGACAGCCTAGCGTCACCGCGCTTTGACGGGGGTCACGGTTTGGACATCGCGATCTCTCAGTCACAGGTTTTTTGGCCATTCCTTGACCGGTATCCAGGATTCGCGGCGCCCGTGGCCGCATTGTCGCCGTGAGCTGGACGTGTACTATGTTTAAAGGCCGCCGAACTTGAATTCTCAACCCCTCATGTCACGCGTAGTCATGCCGTTCCGTTTCGCGCTGGTGCTGGGCGTCGGCGTCATCATGGGCTTTGGCCTGTCGGTGGGGCGCACGGTCCAGGCGCAGCGGGAGATCGACCGGCCGGTCAGCGTGTTGAGCGACCAAAGTGACAATGACAAGACCGTGCCATGGCAGGACGCGCGACTACTCGCCGAAGTGCTCGAGCACGTCCGCAAGGAATATGTCGAAAAGATCTCCGACCAGGAGCTGATCGAGGCGGCCATCCGCGGCATGATCGCCGACCTCGACGCGCACTCGGCGTTCCTCGATCCGCAGCAGTTCGACGAGATCCGCATCAGCACCACGGGTGAATATTCCGGTGTCGGCATCGAAGTCGCGCTGGAGAACGGCGTGGTGAAAGTGATCAATCCGATCGAAGGCACGCCGGCAGAGAAGGCGGGCGTGCTCGCGGGCGACACCATCCTCGCGGTCGATGGCGTGCCGGTGAATGTCGAGAACCTCAACGACACTATCGACCGGATGCGTGGCAAAGCCGGCACTGCGGTAAAGATCAGCATCGCGCGCGCCGACGTCAAAGATCCTTTGGAATTCACGTTGTCACGTGCCGCTGTGCAGGTTCACAGCGTGCGTAACAAGTTGCTCGACGGTGGCGTCGGCTACGTGCGCATCTCGCACTTCAGTGAGACGACCACGTCGGATCTGGAGCGCTCGCTCGCATCGCTGAAGAAAAAGAACGGCGCTGCGCTGAGCGGTCTGGTGCTCGACCTGCGTAACAATCCCGGCGGCCTGCTCGAAGCGGCGGTTGGCGTGTCGGATGTGTTCCTCGAAAGCGGTGTCATCGTGACGGCCAATGGCCGCGCCGCTGACGCCCGCTTCGAAATGGATGCGCACCCCGGTGACGCCCTCGATGGCGCGCCGATGGTTCTGCTCGTGAATGGCGGATCGGCCTCCGCATCTGAAATCGTCGCGGGCGCTTTGCAGGATCATCAGCGCGCGACGCTGGTTGGCCGGCAGACGTACGGCAAGGGCTCGGTGCAGACCGTTCTGCCGCTGTCCGATGGCCATGCCATCAAGCTCACGACTTCGAAGTACTTCACGCCTTCCGGTGCGTCGATTCACGAGAAGGGCATCAAGCCCGACGTGATCGTCAATGAGAAGGAGTTGCCCAAGGCGAAGGACGGCGTGGATGCCACCGAGAGCTACGGCAACATCAAGGACGATATCGAGCTGCAGCTCGCACTGAGCACCTTGCAGCAGAAGACGATGGGCGTCATTCGGCAGAGTCGCGCTCCGTAACATCGCATGCGCTCGGCTCAGCCTGCAGCGGCCCAGACTCAGGGATTTGCCGCCAGGTCATTGCTGTGTTTGGAACTGCTGACGCTGGCGATCGGCGCGCTGCAATTTGCCTTCGTGCCTGAATCGGTGGAGCGGCCCATGCTGGCCGCGGCCGCGCTCGGTCTGCTGACCGTCAGCATTCTTTTCTCTCGTACCGTACCGGCGTTTCAGCGGCCCATCGCGCGTCAGCATTGTGTCGATATCGCTGCGCTGATCGTCTGTATCACGTTGTTTGCTGTTGCCACCGGCTCGGCGCGCAGCTTCCTCGTGCCGCTGTATCTGATTCCGCTGGTCGGCGCGTCGCTCGCGTTCGGTCTCTGGTGGGTCGTGCTATTGCTGACGGTGGTGATCGCGGCGGCCGGCTTCCTGCTCGGCGCCTTGACGCCACAGACAGATGTTGCAGGTCCCGAGTTCGGCGTGCAGTTGCTGAGTGTGTTGGCGCCCGGCGCGGCAGTCGCGTTGATCATCGCGGCGTTGATCGAACAGATGAACAGTGCCGTGCAAAGAATCAGCGATCTGGCTTCTACGGATGCGATGACCGGTCTGCTGAACCTGCGCTCGTTCGAAGAAATCCTGCACCAGGAACATCGCAAGGCCGAGCGCTTCGGTCGGCCTTATACGATCGTCGTCGTTGACGTGGACAACCTGGCCCACATCAACGAAACCATGGGTCACGAAGCGGGCAGTCAGATCCTGGGGGCAGTGGCTGCGGCCATCACTCGCTCCATTCGCACCTCGGACGTTGCAGCCCGGCTCGGAGGCGACGAGTTCGTGGTGTTGTTGACCGAGGCCGATTCGGCGATGGGTGGAGCGATCGCTACCCGCATTCGAAACAACGTTTACGCCGGCACCGTGTCAGTTGCGAACCGGCTGATCCGCGCCAACGTCAACGTCGGCACGGCCAACTTCCCCGAAGATCATCTTTATCCCAAGGAGCTGATGATCCTGGCCGATCAGAACATGCAGCAGGATCGGACGCTGCGCCGGCCCCCGGAATGACGACCTACCAGGCGGCGCCCGACAGAATCGCGCGCACGGCCCAGATCACGATGCCAATCAGCATCGCCAGGTTCGGGAGCGCGGTGAGCGCGAAGCCGAGCGCGCGAGTTTTCGGATCCCGGACATAAGAAATCGCATAGATGGCTCGGCCCAGGATGAACACCACGCCCAGCGCCGCCGCCCACAACGGACTGATGTAAGTCGCGAAGATCCACAGCGCCGGCAGGAACATCAGCAGCTGCTCCAGGGTGTTCATCTGCACCCGGAAGTGACGCTCGAACACCGCATGACCGGTCGTGGCGGGCGCCGCCACGCCGTATTTAGTTCGGGCGGAGGCGACCTGGAGTCCGAGCCAAAAGAACTGCAGCAGGGCCAATACCGTGACGATTGCGACAAAAGGCATTGCGCTTCCTCATTGACGAAGTGTCAGCTGGCTCCATATCGGTCGTATCATGGCGTCAGCGACGAGCCGGCCACGGCTGTGAGCCGTAGCTTACCCGCCCCGCCGTCGCCTCACGAGGACTGCATCATGACCGGATTTTTCTTGAGAGCCGCCATCGTCGCCCTGGGACTGTGGCTGTCCACGCAGATTTTCGACGGGCTGCAGTTCGACGGCCCGGGCACCTTGCTCGCAGCCGCCTTATTGCTCGGCATCGTCAACGCCATCGTCCGGCCGATCGCGGTGATCCTCACGCTGCCGCTGACCTTGCTGTCGCTCGGCCTGTTCCTGCTGGTCATCAACGCCGGCATGCTCAGCCTGGTGGCGGCGTTGCTGAGCGGCTTCACCATCAACAGCTTCTGGACCGCGCTGGGTGCATCGCTGATCGTCAGCGTCACGTCCTGGCTGGCCTCCGGCATGATCGCCAACACCGGCCGTGTCGAAGTGATCACGATGAAGAAGTAGCGCCCTTCACCGCGACCCGATACAGGATCCAGCCGACCACGGCGAAGATCGCGAGGCCCACCAGCTCGCCGAAGTTCCACGCCTCTGGAAGCGCAAGGATGTCGGCGTTCTTGGTGACGAAAATCGGTATCGCCAACAAGATGCCCATCAGCGCCTCCCCGGTGATCAAGCCTGCCGAGAACAAGACGCCTCCGCGATGCAGGCGCTCAGTGGCATCTGGGTTCGTCGGGTGCGCAACGGCGCGCTCAACCAAATGAGCCAAGATGCCGCCGATGAAGATCGGTATGGTGAGGTCGAGCGGCAAATAAATACCCACTGCGGCTGCCAGCACCGGCGTGCGGAAATTGGAGCCGCGTTTCTTCAATATTTCATCGAGCACGATGATCGCGGCGCCGACCGCCGCGCCAATCCAGATTAGATCCCAAGGCAACTCGCCACCGAACAGCCCTTTGGCTACGGAAGCGATCAACGTCGCTTGAGGAGCCAGCAACGACTTTGGATGTGCCTCGGTCGGCGGGCCGATGCCGTAGGCTTCGTTCAGCACATTGAGCAGCGGCGCCATGATCAGCGCGCAGGACAACGCGCCGATCGCGAGCATCACCTGTTGTCGCCACGGCGTCGCGCCCACCATATAGCCGCACTTGAGATCCTGTAGGTTGTCGCCGGCGATGGCAGCTGCACAGCACACAACCGCGCCAATCATGATTGCCGCAATGGGGCCGAGCGATGCGGCGTTGCTACCCAACAGCGCGGTGAGTACCAGTGAAGCAAACAGGATCGTGCCGAGCGTAATGCCGGAGACGGGGTTGTTGGAGGATCCCACCAAGCCGGCCATATAAGCGGAGACGGAGCTGAACAGGAAGCCTGCAACGATCATGATCAGAGTCATCGGCAGCGACACGGTGAAGTCGTTGACGATTGCCTGATACAACGCCGCCAGCGGAATGGTGAAGGCGACCAGCCCAACCAGCACCGCTTTCATGGGCAGGTCTCGTTCGGTTTCCGCCACGAGGGCGCCCGCACCGGCACGTGCTGCCGCGAGACCGCTACGTACTCCGGAGAGCAACGAATGACGCAGTGAGATCAGCGTCCAGATGCCACCGACGAGCATCGCTCCGACGCCCAGGTATCGAATCTGACTGCTCCAGATGGCAAAGGCTGCGGTCTCGGCGTCCGCATTCGCCAGTCGTGCGCTCAGCTCGGGATTGCCATCGAGGAACAGAGCACTGTAGATGGGAATCGCGATGTTCCATGACAGGATGCCGCCGGCGACGATGACGATGCTGATGTTCAGCCCGATGATGTAGCCGACGCCAAGCAGCGCCGGCGATAGATTCGTGCCGATGTACGCGATGCTGCTGCCGGCGTAACTTGCATGAGCGGCCGAATCGGGCATCACCCGCAGGCCACTGGCGGCCAGCAACTTGGCCAGTCCGCCGAGCGCCGATGCACCCCCGAGCAATTTGATTCCCGGTCCCGGATTTTCGCCTGCCTTGAGCACTTCGGCAGCCGCCTTGCCTTCTGGGAACGCCAGTTTCTGTTCGACGATGAGCGAGCGGCGCAATGGCACCGAGAACAACACTCCCAGCAATCCGCCGAGACCCGCGATCGCGAGGACCCACGAATATCTGAAGTCGTCCCAGTAGTTCAGCAACACCAGCGCCGGCAAAGTGAATATCACGCCCGCTGCGATCGAAGAGCCGGCCGAGGCGCCGGTCTGCACGATGTTGTTCTCGAGGATATGTCCGCCGCCGAAAGCGCGTAACACAGCCATCGATACAACGGCCGCGGGGATCGCGGTTGCGATCGTCAGCCCGGCAAATAGGCCTAGATAGGTGTTCGCCGCGACGAGAATCATCGCGAGCACGATGGAAAGGATGATCGCGCGCGGCGTCAGCTGCGGCGGAGATTGGGTCGCAGGTGTAGTCATTGAATTACCAGCCGCAGGTTTGGCCTTTGTTCTGTTCTTCCAACCAGGCAAGCAGCGGCGCGAAGTATTCCGTGATCGCCGATGCGTCCATCTGCCGTGTGCCGGTCAGTTTCTCCAACGTGTCCTGCCAGGGCTGACTCTGTCCGAGTGCCAGCATCTCGCGGAACCGTTTGCCGGCTTCCTCGTTGCCGTAGATCGAGCATTCATGCAGTGGCCCTTGGAATCCCGCTGCCTGACAGAGCGCGCGATGGAACTGGAACTGCAGGATGTAAGACAGGAAATAACGCGTGTACGGCGTGTTGGCCGGAATGTGATATTTCGCGCCTGGATCGAAATCCTCTTCGGTGCGAGGCACGGGCGCGGCCACGCCCTGATACTGCTCGCGCAGCTGCCACCACGCGGCGTTGTAATTGTCGGGCGTGATCTCGCCGGAAAACACTTTCCAGCGCCATTCATCGATGAGCTTGCCGAACGGCAGGAAGGCGAGCTTGTCGAGCGCCAGCCGCATCTGTTGATTGATGGTGGCTTCCTTGCTGGGCTTCACTGCGTTGGCCAGGCCAATCTGATGCAGATAGGCCGGCGTCATCGACAGATTCACCGTATCGCCGATGGCTTCATGGAAACCGTCATTCGCGCCGCTCTGATACAGATACGGCTGGTCCTTGTAGGACAAGTAATAAAACACGTGGCCGAGCTCGTGATACACCGTCATGAGCTGTTCCTGCGTCGGCTCGATGCATTGCTTGATGCGCACGTCTTCCTTGCCGTCCATGTGCCAGGCGCTGGCGTGACATTGCACATCGCGATCGCGCGGCTTCGCGAGCAACGAACGTTCCCAGAAAGTCTGCGGTAGTTTCGGGAAGCCCAGCGAGACGTAGAAATTCTCGGCCGACTGCGTGATCTTCACCGGATCGTATTTTTGTTTCACCAGCGCCGCGGTGACGTTCATGTCGGTCGCACCACGGTAGGGTTCGACCAGCGGATAAATCTCGCCCCACTGTTGCGCCCACATGTTACCGAGCAGCTGCGCCGGGATCGGCTTGCCCGACGGCACGTGCTCCTGGCCATAGGTCTTCTGCAACTTGCCGCGAACATAGCAATGGAGCGAGCCGTACAACGGTTTCACCTGATCCCACAGGCGCGCGGCCTCCTTGGTGAAATCATCGGGCGGCATGTCGTAGTTCGAGCGCCACATCGCGCCGAGATCCGCGAAACCCAGTTCGCGCGCGCCTTCGTTCGCCAACTCGACGAAGCGCACGTAATCCTTGCGGATCGGACGTGCTGTCGAATGCCAACCGGTCCAGGCCTCGGTGAGCTCATCGTAGTTGCGACTGTTCGCGAGGATGCTGGTGAGCTCGGTTTGATCCTTGCAGGACTCCGGTCCTTTGGGGCAGTACTTGGCCGCGCCGTACATGCCTTCCATCTTCGAAGTAATGCCCGCCAGCTCGGCACGCTTGGAAGCGTCGGCAGGGGCGGGCGCCGCGACCCCGAGCTTGAGCAATTGAATCGAGCGAGCCGCGTTTGGGCTCAGTTGCTCCGGCTTGTAGACCTTGGCTTTTTCGACCGCGCCGCTGAAATACTCCAGCCAGCGCTCGTTGGCCTTCGCGTTCAGGAATTCAGTGTCGACGTTGATGAAGGTCGCGTATGCGAATCCCGCCGCGCTTTGCTCGCGCGACAGCTCCGTCAACTCGCCATTGAGCCGGTCGACGAACGCGTCGGCGCTCTCGGTCTGAGCGGCGGGTTGCTCTGCTTTTCGCTCGCAGCCCGCAATGGCGAGCACGGACGCGACTGCTGCAGTTAATCGCACGCAAAGACGGGTCATGACGGCTCTCCGATGGACTTACTTCACACCCGCCATCATCTTGCGGATGAACGGGGTCAGCACCAGCAACACCGCGCCGGCGATGAAGCCCCACCAGAACAGATACAGGAACTGCCCCGGCATGGCGGGCAGGTTGTTCGGATCGATCTCGCCGGCGAATTGACCTGCGAGGTTGTTGCCGAGCGCCGTGGCGAGGAACCACAGGCCCATCACCTGGCCGACGAAGCGCGCGGGCGCGAGCTTGGTCATCGAGCTCAGGCCCACCGGGCTCAGACATAACTCGCCGAATGTATGCAGCAGATAAGTGAGAATGAGCCAGGTCGGCAGTACCTTGTCGCCTGCGACGACGTAACGCGCGGCGAGGAACATCACCAGGAAGCCGAAGCCCATCAATATCAGGCCGATGGCGAACTTGGCTGGCGCCGACGGATCGAGATTGCGACGCCCCAGGTTCACCCAGATCGCCGCGAACACTGGCGCAAACAGGATGATGAACGCCGGGTTCACCGCTTGCAGCGTGCCCGCCGGCAATTCCCAACCGAACAGATTGCGATCGGTGTGACGCTCGGCGAACAAGTTGAACGATGCGCCTGCCTGCTCGAAGCCCGCCCAGAACATGGCGCAGGCGATGAACAGCGCAATCATCGCAACGATGCGCTTGCGCTCGTCGAGCTGCAGTCCGGCGCCAAACAGCAGGTAAGCGAAAAAGCCGGCGGCCAGCACCACCAACGCCCAGTTGAGTGCTTTCGAGACGGCCACCGGATCGACCTGAACCATGCCGAGCAGCGCTGCGGCCAGCACCGCAACCAGCACGACCATGAACACGACGATGGGCGTCCAGCTCGCCGGCTCACCCATGGGCACGACGCCGGAGCTGCCCAGGTAATGTTTGGTGGCTTGGAACTGCACGAGGCCGATCAGCATGCCGATCGCCGGGAGTGCAAAGCCGGCATTCCAGCCGAATGCGGTGGCCGCCATGGGCACCAGCAATGAGCCCAGCGTCGCGCCGACGTTGATGCCCATGTAAAAAATGGAGAAGCCGGCATCGCGACGCGAGCCGCCTTCGGGATAGAGCTGCGCGACGATGGCGCTGATGTTGGGCTTGAGCAGACCGACGCCGAGCACGATCACCATCAGGCCAATGAAGAACAGCTGCGTATTGCCGGTGGCGAGACAGCCATTGCCGAGCATGATCATCACGCCGCCCCAGAACACGGCGCGCTGCTGACCGATGAGACGATCGGCGATCCAGCCACCC
This sequence comes from Steroidobacter cummioxidans, assembly GCF_003104955.1. Taxonomy (NCBI): domain Bacteria; kingdom Pseudomonadati; phylum Pseudomonadota; class Gammaproteobacteria; order Steroidobacterales; family Steroidobacteraceae; genus Steroidobacter; species Steroidobacter cummioxidans. The sequence continues at coordinate 36,070 of NZ_LSRW01000046.1, forward strand.
AGCAGCGACAGCAGGTAAGTGCCGGAAATGTAGAGGCCGTAGATGGCGCTGGCGGTCCTATCGTCCAGGCCGAGGCCGCCGTCGGTGATGGCCGCGGTCATGAACAATATCAAGATGGCCCGCATGCCGTAGTAGGTAAAGCGCTCGAACGCTTCGGTGCCGAACAGGGTCATCAGGCCGCGGGGATGACCGAACACCTGTGGGCCATGCGTGGAATCGCGTTCGACGCTTTGATTCATACGGGAAGAGTCTCCCTGCTGCAGCTCGCGAACGCGGCGCTGCTGTTGTTATGACTGGTAAACATGACAAATGTCATGGAGGCGCAGTCTCACCGAAGAATGCGCCGCGGGGCAAGCTTGAGCGGCCCTTAGAAGCTCAAAAGAAGTCGGTGTATACCGAGGCTCAGGTCTCGGTCGGCTCAGTGTCGGCCGCGGCGCTCTCTGCACGCTTCTTCAACAGGAAGCGCGACAGGACGATGCCGATCTCGTACAGCAGATACATGGGCACGGCCATCATCGTCTGCGACAAGGCATCCGGCGGTGTCAGGAAAGCGGCGACGACGAAAATGCCCAGCAGCACGTAGCCGCGGTTCTTGCCCATCGTGTCGATACTGACCATGCCGGTGGAGGCGAGCAGCACGGTCGCAACCGGAATCTCGAACGCCACCCCGAACGCGAAGAACAGCAGCAGCACGAAATCCAGGTAGTTCTGCATGTCCGTCATCATCTGCACGCCGGCCGGCGCGCTGGTGGTGAAGAACGCGAACATCAACGGAAACACGACGAAGTAGGCGAACGCCACGCCGCAATAGAACAGCACGATGCTCGACACCACCAGCGGTACGGCAAAGCGCTTCTCGTGCTTGTACAGGCCGGGCGCGACGAAGGCCCACGCCTGATACAGCACATAAGGCATGGAGATGAAGATGGCGACGAACAGCGCCAGCTTCAGCGGCGCGAGAAACGGCGAGATCAGGCTGGTCGCAATCATCGACGTGCCCGATGGCATCTTCTCGATCAGCGGTGTCGCCACCAGCGTGAACAACTCGTTCGAGAAGTAAGCGCACGGCAGGAAGATGATGCCGACGCAGATCACGGCACGCAGCAACCGATCGCGCAATTCGATCAGATGCGAGATCAGCGTGCCTTCGGCAAGATTTTCGCGCTCGTCAGCACTCATGCGCGAGCTCACTGCACGACTTTGGTAGCGGGCGTTTCGGCGGCCGATTGTGGCGGCGGCTCCATGCCTGAAACCATGGTTTGCAGATCCAGTCCCGAAGCATTGTGAGGGGCGTCGCTGGCGGGTTGCGTCGGCTCGCTCGGCGCGGCTGCCTCCCAGCTCGCAGATGGATCCGGGAAGGTGGTGGTAGCGGCAGCATCGGTCGACGAATCAGTCGAGGAGTCGGTCGGGGGCGGCGCAGGGGAGGCCGGCGGCGGTGCCTGCATGGGCCGGGATTTGGTCATCTCATCCAAGGTGACCTCCTGCTCCAGCTGGGTGCGCAACTGACGCGCCATGGCCCGGGCACGGCCGGTCCAGCGACCGACCTTTTCGGCCAGGCCAGGCAGTTTCTCAGGCCCCAGCACCAGCAGTGCCAGGCCCATGATCAGGACGATCTCACTGAATCCGACTTCGAACATTGCGCGCCGCGCTCAGTACATCAGGCGTTGGAGCTTTTGCTGCCCGTCTTGCCGGCAGGCGTCGAGCTGAAATCGGCGTCTTTCTGCTCCGGGGAATTGAGCTGCTGAGTTTCCTTGTCGTCCTCGTCGTCCATGGCTTTCTTGAAGCCTTTGACAGCGCCACCTAAATCCGAGCCGATCGTCTTCAGCCGCTTGGCGCCGAACACCAGCAGCGCAATGGCGAGGATGATCAGAAGTTCTTTGAAACCGATGCCCATTTGACTCTCCCGCTTCGCAAAGCCGCCGGATCATACGCCACCCACCTGTCATGTGGGTGTAGGCAGCCGTGGAAAACTCTAGCCCTTGCCCGATCCCTCTGGCGGCACCTGCAACCAGAAGGTCACCGGACCGTCATTGGTCAGGCTGACCTGCATGCTGGCGCCAAACTCACCCGTTTGGACCGCGCCCAAGCGCACTCGTGCGCGCTCGACCAGATAATCGAACAGCCGCCGCCCTTCGTCGGGTGCAGCTGCCGGACTGAACCCGGGTCGGGTGCCGCTGCGCGTGTCGGCCGCCAGTGTGAACTGCGAGACCAGCAGCAGCTGTCCGCCGATGTCCTGCAGGCTCCGATTCATCCGACCTTCGGCGTCTGGAAAAACGCGGTAGGTACACAGTCGTTCCAGCAACCGATCCGCCTGTGCCTCGCTGTCGCCGCGCTCCACGCCCACCAATACCAATAATCCCGTCTCGATGCCGCCCACCTGCCGGTCGGCAACACGAACTTCGGCGTGGGTTACGCGCTGGAGCAGGCCAATCATGAGAGACCGGTGATGAATATGGTTCAGCAGGATAGCCGACACGCGGAACGCGTGAATGAAGTTTCCGTCACGGCAAATTTCTTCCACGGAACCGTCAGTATCGCGCCAATCATGGCGCCATGTTCCCACTCAGCACCAGTTTTCTGGTTTTTTCTGATCGCCCAGTGGAGGTATCACCGGCGTCGCCGCCATAAGAAACGACGCCAAGACCAGGCTCAGCTAGTTTCCAGGAGCGAGTGGGAATTTATCGTTACCAATTGGTAATGATTCGGGATCGAGTGTTATTGCGGGCCCGCCGGGGCCCAGAAAAGCAGCATGGTTGTCGAAGCAAGCGCCGCCGCTGACCCGGCCACCGACCCAACTTGGTTATGACAGCTGCTGAACTGTCATGGAGTTTTCTCCACCCAACCCGCTGACCCGTAAAAGAATCTTCCCGCCGTTGTCATTTACCGGTCACGTTCCGGCCCGAGTCTGCGCGCACCGCAAAGCCTCGCCGCAGGAGGTGACCCATGAGCCCGACTCCGAGCAAACCGGTCTTCCGCTTCCGCAGCATCTTCATTTCCGACGTCCATCTGGGCTTCCGTGGCTGCAGCGCGGACTACCTGCTGGATTTCCTGCACTCAGTCGAGTGCGACACGCTTTACCTGGTCGGCGACATCATCGACATGTGGAGCCTGAAGCGCTCGTTCTTCTGGCCGCAGGAACACAACAACGTCATCCGCACCATCCTCGGCAAAGCCAAGGCGGGCACGCGGGTCATCTACATCCCCGGCAATCACGACAGCGTGTTCCGGGAGTACTGCGGCATGGTGTTCGGCAACGTCGAGATCCATCGCGAGTTCGTCCACGAGAACGCCGACGGTCGCAAGTTCCTCGTCCTGCACGGCGATGAGTTCGACAGCGTCATCAAAGCGAGCCCGCTGCTCGAAGCGCTGGGCAATCGCGCCTACGCCTTCATCCTGAAATTGAATCGCTACGTGAATTTCTTCCGGCGTGCGTTTGGCTTTCCGTATTGGTCGATCGCCGCGTTCCTGAAGCACAAGGTGAAGAACGCGGTGACCTACATCGCCAACTTCGAGCGCGCGCTCGCGGACGAAGCGAAGCGGCGCAATCTCGACGGCATCATCTGCGGTCACATTCACCGCGCCGAGATTACCGAGATCGACGGCATCACCTATTGCAACGATGGCGATTGGGTCGAGAGCTGCACGGTGCTGACCGAGGATGACGAAGGTCGCATGTCGTTGCTGCGTTGGACGGAACAGAAACAAGTAGTGGCGCACACGGGGATGGTTGCGACACTGCCGATCGGACAGGCGGCGTGAAGATAGCGATCGTTACAGATGCCTGGCGGCCGCAAACCAATGGTGTCGTCAAAACGTTGAGCACGACCGCCGATGGCTTGCGCGCGCTCGGTCACGACGCGTGCGTCATCGAGCCGAATCAGTTCAAGACATTTCCCTGTCCGACGTACCCGGAAATCAGGCTGTCCTGGCTGCCGTACGGGCGCCTGTCCGAATTGCTCGAAGATTTTGGACCGGACGCGATTCACATCGCCACTGAGGGAACATTGGGCGCAGCTGCGCGGAAATGGTGTTTGCGCCGGCGTTTTCCTTTCACGACGTCGTACCACACGCAATTTCCGGAGTACGTTCGCGCGCGAGTGCCGATTCCACTCGCCGTGAGTTACGCCCATCTGCGTCGCTTTCATTCAGCCGCTGCGCGAACCATGGTGGCAACGCCGGCCATGCAACGTTTGCTCGAATCACGCGGCTTCAAGAACATCGTGCGCTGGACTCGCGGTGTGGATGTTTCTTTGTTCAAGCCGCGGGCCAAGAGCTTCCTCGCTTTCCCCCGGCCCATTGCAATGTATCTAGGCCGAGTCGCGATCGAGAAGAATATCGAAGCGTTCTTGAAGCTCGACCTGCCGGGCACCAAGGTCGTCGTCGGTGACGGTCCGGCGCGCGCCGAGCTGGAAACGAAATATCCGAACACCAAATTCGTTGGCTATAAATTCGGTGAAGAGCTCGCATCCCACGTGGCTGCGGCCGACGTGTTTGTATTCCCCAGCCGCACCGACACGTTCGGTTTGGTATTGCTGGAAGCGATGGCGTGCGGCGTGCCGGTGGCCGCCTATCCTGTCACCGGCCCCATCGACGTCGTCACTCAGGGCGTCACAGGCGAGCTCAACGAAGATCTCCGCGCCGCAGCCTTAGCCGCTCTAAAGCTCGACCCAAACCAGTGCCGCGCATACGCGCTGGCAAACACGTGGGAAACAGCAACACGCCAATTTTTCTCACATCTCGCACCGAGAGCAGCGACGGAGAGTGCGGCAGAGTCAGCACTCGATTCCGCATAGTTCCGCATAACATCGGAAAGCAAATCCGAGACATCGGGCAGCGTCAGGGTGGGGTGTCTCCTCCCGGCAGCTTTGCGGTACATGGACGGGACCGCAACAGCAGGGCTCATCATGGACGTGCGGTGTAGGAGCGCTAGCGCTCCGGCCGTGCCCGGTGCCGGGAGGAGACACCCCACCCTGACGCTGCCAAGCCACCGCCGCCTCTGACGCTTCTGAAGCTGACGCCAGCCGACGGATCACCCCGCGCTAGAGCGACGTCGGGCATTTGCGACATGGGCAACTCCGCCGGTGCCGAGGTAAGAATCAGATTGAAGAGCTGCGCCGAAAGAGCGTAAGTCCGGGATCATGCCCAGCGTCGCGACCGCCGGCCTACAGCAGCCAGCGCGCAATCTGCTCGCGATTGCCAACAAATCCCGGTATGAGCGGTCCAATGACTACGCAGGACCAGGGGGGATTTCATCGTTCATGCACGATTTGTCGGGCCCTGAGGGGCGACGAGGTATCGGCGCAGAGGCGGGGGCAATGTAGCATGCGCCCCGGCTTTGCCATCACTTTGCCCGAATCCCGCCGCAAGCTGGTCGCAGCAAGCCATGCAATGGATGACACGTATTCGAGATGAGCGCACTGAAGAAGTATCGGAAGCAGGTTTTCGCCGGCATTGCCCTGGCCTTTGGCGTCGCGGCGATTGCCTTCACGGTCTGGGTGTTCATGCTCGACCGCAAGATCACCAGCCAGTTCGAGGGGCGCCGCTGGACGCTGCCGGCGCAGGTGTATGCCCAGCCCACCGAGTTGTACGTCGGTCAGGCGTTCAGCGCCGACACGCTCGAGCAGGAATTGCAGCGGCTCGGCTATCAGCGCGTCGACAAGCCCCAGCATGCCGGCAGCTACAGCCGGCAAGGCACGCGCGTCGATTTGATCAATCGTCGTTTCCAATTCTGGGATGCGCTGCAGGAGCCGCAGCTGCTGTCCATCAAAACCAGTCGCACCGGCATCGAGGACATGCGCAATGGTCGCAACGAGGAGGTGCCGATCTTCCGGCTCGACCCGCTGCTGATCGGCAGCATCTTTCCGATTCACGGTGAAGATCGCGTCGTCGTCACGCCCGAGGAAGTCTCGCAGCTGCTGCCCTCGGCGCTCAAAGTGGTCGAGGACCGCAAATTCGACTCGCATTGGGGCGTCAATCCTTCTGCCATCCTGCGCGCCGCGTTCGTGAACCTGCGGGCCGGTCAGATCGAGCAAGGCGGCTCGACGCTGACTCAGCAGCTGGTGAAGAGTTATTTCCTCGACAACCGGCGCACCATGGGCCGCAAGGTCGAGGAAGCCATCATGGCCATGCTGCTGGAAGTGCATTTCAGCAAGCGGGACTTGATGAATGCGTACATCAACGAGATTTATCTGGGGCAGGACGGTCGCCGCGCGATTCACGGCTTCGGTCTGGCCAGTCAGTTTTACTTCGGCAAGCCGCTGGCCGAATTGCAGCTGCACGAAGTCGCCACGCTGGTCGCGATCGTGCGGGGCCCGTCTTATTACGATCCGCGTCGTCATCCCAAGCGGGTCCGCGAGCGCCGCGATATGGTGCTCAAGCTGATGGCCGAGCATGGCGTGATCGCGCCGGACATGGCGCAGAAGGCGGCGAAACGTCCGCTCAGCATCGTCGGCTCCGGCTCGCAGGTCGGTGGCGGTTACTACCCGGCATTCCTCGATCTGGTCCGGCGCACGCTGCGACGTGACTATCGAGAAGAGGATCTGACCGAGGCCGGTCTGCGGATCTTCTCGACGCTCGATCCCACCGTGCAGACGCAAGCCGAAAAGGCGCTGACCACGGAGCTGGATCGACTGGAGAAAACCAGCAAGAAGAAATCCAAGGTGCCGCTGGAAGGCGTGGTCGTGGTCACGGCCCCGCAGAATGGCGAAGTGATCGCGATGGTCGGCGGCCGCCAGGCCAGCTTTGCCGGCTTCAATCGCGCGCTGGATGCGAAGCGCTCGATCGGCTCGCTGGTCAAACCGGTGATCTATCTGGCCGCCATCGAAAGCGGGCAGTACAACGCCGCGTCCGTCGTCGAAGACGGCCCGGTGGCCGTGAAGCTCGCCAACGGCCAGATCTGGCAGCCGAAGAACATTTCCGAGCAGTTCTACGGTCCGGTGCCGCTGGTGCGAGCGCTGGCGCAATCCATGAACCTGGCGACGGTGAATCTCGGCTTGTCGGTGGGCCTGCCGAAAGTGACACGCGAGTTCGTGGCGCTGGGTCTCGAGAAGGAGCCGCCGCAGTTGCCGTCGGTGCTGCTCGGCGCCCTCGATGTTTCTCCGTTGGAAGTAGCGCAGTTGTACAACGCGTTTGCGAATGGCGGGTTCAGCACGCCGCTACGAGCGGTGCGTGCGGTGGTCGACACGGAAGGCAAGCCGCTGAAGTCGTTCGCGCTCGAAGTGACGCCGGTTGCGAGCCCCGATGCGGTATATCAAGTGAATCGCATGATGGTCGAAGTCATCGAGCATGGCAGCGGCCGCAGCGCGCGCGCCAGCATTCCTTCAAACATCGTAGTGGCCGGCAAGTCGGGCACGTCTTCGGATTATCGTGACAGCTGGTTCGCCGGCTTCTCGGGCAATCATCTGGCGGTGGTGTGGATCGGTCATGACGACAACTCGTCCACCGGGCTGACCGGCTCGGCCGGTTCGCTGCCGGTGTGGTCGCGGTTGATGGCAAGTCTTGGAACAACTTCCTGGAGTGCGCCGTTGCCCGAGAGCTTGCAGGAAACCTGGATAGAATTTCCCACCGGTCTGGCAGCCCGGCCGGATTGCGGCGACGAGCCGATCGCCATCGCCGTCCCCAGGGGGACCCAGCTGCCCATGCAGCCGGCGTGTCAGTCCAACGTATTCGGTGAGATCGGCGAGCGCGCCAAGGAATGGTGGCGCGGCGTGACTCGGCAGTAATGGGGAAGCTGAATCGAAGCCGTTCAGTTTCGGGCGAACCTTTGTTGATTGGATAACGGTCTAATAATCTCGTGATTACCTGGCAGCGAAACCTTCCCACGTTGGTAGCTTTGCTCGTCGTTTCGGCGTGCGCGGTTCCTCCTCCTTATCAGCCGCCGGCGCCGCCGGCGCCCGTGCCTCCAACGCAGGAGCCGCCGGTTGAAACACGCCCGGTGCCGCCGCCGGAACAACCCGGCGAGCAACCGCCGCCGCCCGCGCCGGTCATTCGCGAGCCGGTGTTGAGCGCCGCTTCACGAGCGCTGGTGAGCCAGGCACAGCTGCAACTGCAGTCGAAGAACTATCCGGTGGCCGCGTCTTCGATCGAGCGCGCGCTGCGTATCGAGCCCGACAATCCGCTGCTGTGGATCGAGTTGGGCAGGGTGCGGCAGGCGGAAGGAAACTACGTCCAGGCGGAGAACATGGGCCGCAAGGCGGCGTCCATGTCAGTCAATGCGCCCAAGGCAAACTCGGCGGCCTGGACGTTGATTTCCGAGTCGTTGCGCGCACGAGGCAAGAACACCGAAGCGCAGGAAGCGCAATTGCGTGCGCAAGGCGTTCGCTAACAGCAGAGCTTAGCGACGCCAGAACGATGGCGTCGCGATGACCAGCAGCGGGAAGATCTCCAGACGCCCGAGCAGCATCGCGATCACGCACAGCCATTTGCCCGGCTCGTTGATCGAACGGAAGTTCGAGGAGACTTCGCCGAGGCCGACGCCGTAGTTGTTGATGCACGAAGCGATCGCGGAGAACGCTGTGACGTGATCCGCGCCTGCAATCATCATCAATACCATCAGCACCGCGAACAGAATCATGTACGCGGCGAAGAAACCCCACACTGAATCGATGATGCGCGAATCGACCGGTTTGCTGCCGATGCGAACCGGAATCTCGGCGCTGGGATGGATCAGGTGCTGCACCTCGCGCTGGCCCTGTTTCCAGATCAGCAGCCAGCGGATCACTTTCATGCCGCCCGAGGTCGACCCCGCCGAGCCGCTGATGAACGTCGCGAGCAGGAGAATCACCGGAATGGCGCCGGGCCACACCGAGTAGTCGGTCGTGAAGAAACCCGTGCCGGTCTGCGCCGAAATGGCGGTAAAGACCGACTGCCGGATCGCCGTGTCGGTCGTGTAGACCCCCTTGACCAGCAGCATGCCCAGCGTCAGCAGGAACAGGCACGTCACGAGGAACAGGAAGGCGCGAAACTCAGGATCGCGGAAATAATCCTGCAGCCGGCGATGGCGCAGCACGAAGAAGTGCAGCGCGAAGTTCACCGCGCCCAGGAACATGAACAGCGACGCGACGATCTCGACGGCGACGTTGTCGAAGTAACCGAGGCTCGAGTCGTGCGTCGAGTGGCCGCCTGTCGACACCGTCGAGAAGGCGTGCGCGATGGCATCGAACGGCGACATTCCCGCCATCCAATAACAGACTGCGCAAAGCACTGTGAGCGTCACATAGATCACCCACAGGGCCTTGGCCGTCTCGGTGATGCGCGGGGTGAGTCGCACGTCCTTCGCGGGTCGCGGACTTTCCGCTTTCAACAATTGCATGCCGCCGACGCCCAGCATGGGCAGCAGTGCCACCGCCAAAACGACGATACCGATGCCACCGAGCCATTGGATCTGCTGACGGAAATACAAAATGGAAATTGGCAGCTCTTCGAGTCCGACCAGGACCGTCGCGCCCGTGGTCGTGAAACCCGAAACGGCTTCGAAGACCGCATCGGTCAGATCGAGGTCGGGTTTATCCGAAATCAGCAGCGGCACCGCGCCAGCCAGACCCAGCACGATCCAGAACATCGAGACGATCAGGAAGCCGTCGCGCACCCGCAGTTCACGATGCGCCTTGCGAGCCGGCCACCAGACGAGCGCACCGACGGCCAGCATGCCGGCAAACGAGTCGAAGAACGGCTGCCAGTGACCGTCGCCGAAATACAGCGACACCCCGACGGGCGGCAGCATCGTCAGGCTGAACAGCATCAGCAATTGGCCGATGATGCGCTGAACGGTGAGGAAGTTCATTTATGGCGCTTATCTGGCGTGGCGGCGCGGCACATCGAACAGACGCTCGACCGCTTCGACGTGGCGGCGGTCGGTGAGGAACAGAATCACGTGGTCGTCGCGCTGGATCACCGTGTCGTGGTGCGCGATCAAGACCTGGTCGCCGCGGGCGATGGCGGCAATGGTGGTGCCCTCGGGCAACGGAATGTTTTCGATTCGTTTGCCGATGACGCGGCCTTCACCTTGCACGCCGTGCACGATGACTTCCAGCGCCTCGGCCGCGCCCCGTCTCAGCGAGTGCACGCGGACCACGTCGCCACGACGCACGTGAGCGAGCAGCGAGCCGATCGTTACCTGCTGCGGCGACAGGGCGATGTCGATCGAGCCGCTTTGCATGAGCTCGGCGTAAGCGGGCCGGTTGATCAACGCCATCACTTTGTGACAGCCCAGTCGCTTCGCCAGCATCGCCGACAGAATGTTCGCTTCCTCGGCGTTGGTGACGGCGACGAAGACGTCGGCGCTGTCGATGTTCTCTTCGAGCAGCAGCTCCTCGTCGGCAGCGTCGCCACTGAGCACGATGGTGTTGCTCAGCTGCTCGGACACGCGACGGGCACGACGCTGATCGCGTTCGATCAGCTTGACCTGATGGTTCACTTCCAGGGTCTGCGCGAGCCGGAAGCCGATGTTGCCGCCGCCGGCGATGACCACGCGGCGCACCGGATCTTCCAGGCGCTGCATCTCGTTCATGACCAGACGAATGTCCTCGCGAGCGGCGATGAAGAACACCTCGTCGCCATGCTCGATGACAGTACTGCCCTCGGGCTTGATGCTATGCCCGCCACGATAGATCGCCGCGACGCGCGCATCGCGCCCCTCAATGTGCGTGGGCAGTTGTTTCAATTGCTGTCCGACCAGCGCACCGCCCTGCAACGCCTTGACGCCGACCAGACGGATGCGGCCGTCGGCGAAGTCCAGCACTTGCAGCGCGCCGGGATACTTGATCAGGTGCACGACGTGCTCGGTCACCAGCTGCTCGGGGCTGATCGGCACATCGACGGCGAACGCGCGGTCTTCCTGAGAGAAGAGTTTGGTGTGCTTGGCGAAATCGGCGGAGCGGATACGAGCGATGCGCGTCGCGTCCTTGTTGAACAGACTCCACGCGATCTGGCAGGCGACCATGTTGACTTCGTCGCTGTTGGTCAGCGCGATGAAAATGTCGGCGTCGCGTGCGCCGGCAGCTTCCAGCACGCTTGGCTGGGTGCCGCTGCCAACCAGGGTGCGAATGTCGAGCCGGTCCTGCAGATCGCGCAGCAGCTCGTCATTCACGTCGACGACCGTGACTTCGTTGGCCGCTTCGCGCGCCAGATGATAGGCGGCGGTGCGACCGACCTGTCCGGCGCCGAGGATGATGATTTTCATACCGGTTCCAGATTCGCGTACGCCAGCATCAGCCACTTGGTGCCCTGGCGCTCGAAGTTCACCTGCACGCGCGCGTGGCTGCCCTGGCCTTCGAGATCGAGCACGGTGCCTTCACCGAACTTACCGTGACGCACTCGCTGACCAAGGCGCACGCCGCCGGTGTTGGCCGGCTCCTCGTGCACTCGGCCCATGCCGCTGCGATGAGGCGTGTAGATCGGACGCGAGATTTGTATGCGCGGCCGAATTTCTTCGAGCAGCTCGGAGGGAATTTCCTTGATGAAACGCGACGGCGTGCCGTAGCTGTCCACACCGTGCAAGCGTCGCTGCTCGGCGTAGGTGATATACAGCTGTTTCATTGCTCGCGTCGTGCCGACGTAGCACAGGCGACGCTCTTCCTCGAGCCCGTCCACATCGCTGATCGAGCGCTGATGGGGGAACAAGCCGTCTTCCAGGCCGCACAGGAACACCACTGGGAATTCCAGGCCCTTGGCGGAATGCAGCGTCATCATCTGCACGGCATCCTCGCCGGCGCCAGCTTGTTCCTCGCCGGACTCCAGCACGGCATGCGCCAGGAAGTTGGCGAGCGGGGAGACCTCGATTTCGCCTTCCGGTTCATAGCCACGCGCCGCCGACACCAATTCGTTCAAGTTGTCGACGCGCGCTTCGCCGCGATCGCCTTTCTCTTGCTGATAGTGCGCAACCAGGCCGCTGGCGTGAATCACGTGATCGACTTGCTCGTGCAGCGGCAACGTGCGCGTTTGCTCATCCAGCTGTTGAATGAGCACCATGAACGCATGCAACGCCTGGCCACCGCGCGCACCGATTTCTTTGATGCTTGCACCGGCCGCTTCCCACATCGAAGTGGCATTGGCGCGGGCATAGTTGCGGACGACATCCAGCGTTTTGTTGCCGATGCCGCGAGTCGGCAAGTTCACGATGCGCTCGAAAGAAGCGTCATCGGTGCGGTTATGCATCAGCCGCAGATAACCAAGCGCGTCCTTGATTTCGGCACGCTCGAAGAATCGCAAGCCGCCGTACACGCGATAGGGAATGCGATGGGTGAGCAACGCTTCTTCGAACGTTCGCGATTGCGCGTTCGAGCGGTACAGAATCGCGCATTCGCTGCGCAGACCGCCTTTCATCACATATTCGCGAATGCGATTGACGACGAAGTCCGCTTCATCGCGCTCGTTGAACGCAGCGTACAGCTTGACCGGATCGCCTTGCTCGCCGCTGGTCCACAGGTTCTTGCCGAGACGGCCGCCGTTGTTGGAGATCAGCGCATTGGCCGCCGCGAGGATGTTGCCGGTGGAGCGATAGTTCTGCTCCAGTCGAAACATCTGCACGTTGGGGTAGTCGCGCCGATACTGATGCAAATTTTCCACACGAGCGCCGCGCCAGCGATAGATCGACTGATCGTCATCGCCGACCGCGAACGGCAGTCCCTCGGGTCCGGCGAGCAGCTTCAACCACGAGTACTGGATGGTGTTGGTGTCCTGGAACTCGTCGATCAGCACATGTCGGAAGCGCTGGCGATAGTGCGCCAGCAGATCCGGGCGATCGCGGAACAGCTCGTAAGCGCGCAGCAGCAGTTCGGCGAAATCCACGACGCCGGCGCGGTCGCACTGCTCCTGATACTGCTCATACAACTTGATGAACATGCGCCGGGTCGGATCGCCGTCATCCTTGATCTGTTTGGCGCGCAGCCCTTCGTCCTTGCGGGCGTTGATGAACCACATGATCTCCTTCGGGACCCAGCGCTCCTCGTCGAGGTTCTGCGCTTTCAGCAACCGCCGGATGGCGCGCAGCTGATCGTCCGAGTCCATGATCTGGAAGCTTTGCGGCAGGTTGGTGTCGCGCCAATGGATGCGCAGCAAGCGATGCGCGATACCGTGAAAGGTGCCTATCCACAGCGGTGCGCTGGGCACGCCGAGCATGGTTTCGATGCGCGCGCGCATCTCGCCGGCGGCCTTGTTGGTAAAGGTCACGGCCAGAATGCTGTGGGGGGAGAAGCCTTCCACCTGTACCAGCCAGGCGACACGGTGGGTGAGCACGCGCGTTTTGCCGCTGCCAGCACCGGCCAGGACCAGGGTCGGCGCCTGCGGGGCCGCGACGGCGGCGCGCTGAGCGTCGTTAAGTCCTTCAAGTAAATCAGAAACGTCCAGGGCGAGTCCTCAAGACGGGGCGCTGCCCTAGAGGAGGGCAGGGCTGTGAAACCGAGGTCGCGGATTCTAGCAGGGTGGCCGATTCTATATGCTGTGGGGCTAAGGTCGGTCGCCTGGAGGCGTGCATGCGTGTTTGGCGCGGGATGTTACTTTCCCATTGCGCGGTTTTGCTGACGATGGCGGGGTGCTCGAAGACACCAGAGCCCGCGGTCCCGGCGGCGCCTCCGGCGCAAACGGATGCGCCGAGCCGGCCCCTGGGAGCCTCTGCCACATCCGAGCCGTCCGCGGAGTCTGGGCTCGCCATCAAGCGAGGCATTGTTACGGTGTCCGCCGATCGCAGTGCCTTCCGTCCCTGCGGCGAACAGGGCGATCTGCTCCTGGTCGATCAGACCGATGGCGTGCTCACGCGCGAGTTCGGCGGTGAGAAAGACGCTGACGGCGACGATCTGCCCATGAAGCTCTACATCGAGGCGTATGGCGAGCGTGCGGTCGATAAACCGGCGCCCGAGGGCTTCGCGGGTACCTTCATGCTGGAAGAGGCGCTGTATGCCGCGCCGGACGGACAAACGCGCGGCTGCGATTTGCCGCCGCAGGATTACATCGTCGCTACACGCGGTAACGAGCCTTTCTGGAGCGCGGAAGTCACCGAAGCAGCGTTGCTGTGGCGTCAGCCAGACGAGCCCAAGGAAATTTCCATCGCTGCGCCACAGACGCAGGATGCCGAGGGCGCTGTCAGTTACGTCGCTGCCAACAGCGATCACAAGATCGAGTTGTTCATCGAAGCGCAGGGCTGCCGGGATGACATGTCGGGCGAGTACTTCGCATACGCGGCTCGGGCGACGCTGGATGGCAAGAAATACAGCGGTTGCGCGCGTATCGGTGGCAGATCGTTCTGATCACCGTTCCCGCAAGGACAGATCATTGGGCGCGCCCGCGAATCGTTGCGGGCGGTGACGGTGGTATAGCGAACGGAACACCAGTCCGATGGTCAGCGCCAGCAAGGGATCGGTGATCGACGCGTGCTCGCCGGGCAGCCAGATCTGCAGCGCCTCGACGACGGTCGCGATCGTCAGCATCACGCCGAACGCGAAATTCGTGGAAGCGCCCCACTCGCGCACCACCCACAGCAGCGCGCCATAAAGAAACAACTTGCCAAACACCTGCACCCAGTCGACGACGGCCAGATCCCAGCCCGAATCGACCAGTGCGAGGAACGGCCAGAAATCGAACTGCGCGGCTTGCGGTGAAAAATCGAAGGGCGCCAGCTCTTCGATGACCAGCAAGGCGACGACTGCGAGCACCAGCGCAGCCCGTCGCGGCCGTGGCCGCAGTCGATGCATGAGCACGACCATCGGCAGCAACAACAGCAGCGCCAGCAATTCGGCGGGCACGAACGTTTGATTCGCGACGATCAAGCGGCCGATCAACACCGCGGCCATCAGCAACAGCAATGTTTCCAACCGTCGCTGACGGCTCACCAGCGCGGCGACCGCCTGATTCACGACCAGCCAGCAGGTGAGGAAGACCAGCACGGTGACGAAGTCGAACATGGGATTGAACAGCGGTCGCAGCGCCGCTTTCAGTTTGCCCAGATCGAGTTGTGGCACGAACGGCGCGAATCGCCACGCGAGCCAGAGGCCAATCAACAATGCTGCGCCTGGATCACGCGTCGGGCGCTCCGCGCGTGACGGCAGGTGCATCAGATGACTGAGCGCGGTCCAGCCCATGCCGCCGATGGCGCCGAGCAATGTCCCGCCAGAGTTCAGCACCAGATCGGTGAGACTTGGTACGCGCTTCGATACGTACACCTGCGCGACTTCCATTGCGAGCGACAGCAGCGTGCCCAGCACGGTCGCGAGCGTGACCGAGGTGCCACGACGACGGTGCTCGTTCAACCACAAATACAGACAGAAGCCGAGCGGCAGATACAGCAATACGTTGGAAATACGATCGCCGCGGCCGGCACGCGCCCATGACAGCTGGCTGAGCGCGCCGAGCAGATCGTTGGGCGCATCGGGCTTTAGATTGAAGGGATACAGCGAGCCATACAGGATCAGCGCGATGACCGCGGCCGTCAGCCAGGGAATCGAGCTTCGTGGTGTGCGCGCCGGAGCCACGATGCGAGCGGTGGGCTACGTCAGCCGGATAGTCACATAGTGATCGATCAGCAAGGCAGCGAACAGCAGTGCCAGGTAGGTGATCGAGTAACCGAAGGTCTGCATGGGCAGACGCGCATCCTGACGCACTTTCAGCTGCAGAGCGCGGAACAGGAAGAATGCGCCGAGGATCAGCGCCGCCGCGAGATAGATCAGGCCGCTCATGCCGGTGAGGTAAGGCAGCAGCGTCACGATCACGAGCAGGATCGTGTACAGCAGAATATGCAAGCGCGTGAAATCGCTGCTGTACGCGACTGGCAGCATCGGGATACCCGCCTTTGCGTACTCGTCACGGCGTGCAATCGCCAGCGCCCAGAAGTGCGGCGGCGTCCAGGTGAAGATGATCAGGAACAACAGCAACGCGTGCGGATCCACCGAGCCAGTGACGGCGGTCCAACCCAGCACCGGAGGTGCCGCGCCGGCGGCACCGCCAATCACGATGTTCTGCGGAGTCGCGTGCTTGAGCCACACCGTGTAGATCACGGCATAGCCGATCAGTGAGCAGAATGTGAGTACAGCGGTCAGCGCATTCACACAGCCCCACAGCAACACCATCGACAGCACCGCGAGCACCAACGCGTAGCTCAATGCCTGGCGCTCGGTGACATGACCGGTGGGCAGCGGGCGATTGCGGGTGCGCGCCATCTGCTCGTCGAAGCGGCGGTCCAGGACGTGATTGATCGCCGCCGCCGAGGATGCCGCCAGTGCGATGCCCAGCGTGCCAAAAATCAACGCATTGACCGGCGGCAGGCCCGGCGCTGCCAGGAACATGCCGGCAATGGCCGTGAACATGATCAGCATTACCACGCGGGGCTTGCCCAGCTCGTAGTAATCGCGCCAGGAGGCGGCAGGCTGAAATGAAGAGGTTTGCACGGCGGACATAGGCGAGACAGCAGTGACCAACGACAGATTCTACAGGACCTGCCGCGCGCCCGGGCGTCGACCTCAGCGCAACAATCTGTTCACACGCAGAGTCGCAATCAGCAGCAGCGCGGCCACGCCGTTATGTGCTGTGGCCAGCACCAAAGGCAATGCGCGCATCACCATGATCGGACCGAGAATGAGCTGCGCGATCAGCACCACTCCCAGCAATATGCCCGCGGTTCGCAGCGCCGGCGTGGTGCCTCGGCGCCAGGCCAGAAAACTCAGTGCGCCCAGGATCAGGGCCGCGGCGATCGCGCCCAGCCGGTGCACGAAGTGGATGGCCACGCGCGCCGGGTGATCCAGCACACCGCCTTCGTAGTCGATGCCCAGTCCTCGCCACAGCACGAACGCATCCTTCACGTCCATGTGCGGCCAATAGCTGTTCTGGCAGGTCGGGAAGTCCGGACAGGCGAGGGCGGCGTAGTTACTGCTGGTCCAGCCACCGAGCATGATCTGCAGAGCCAGCATCGCCAGTCCGGCGATCGCGAGCTTGCGCAATCCGACGTTGTCCGTGCGCGGCGCGGGCTCGGGCGGACGCATGGCCAGCCACGCCAGCAGCGACAGCGTCGACAAACCACCGACCAGATGCAGCACCACGATCAGCGGCTTGAGCAGCAGCGTGACGGTCCACATGCCTAGCAGCCCTTGGAAAATGACCAGGCCGACCAGCGCGAGCGGCAAAACGACCGGCTGCTGGGGATCGTCGCGATTGCGGATCGCCAGGCCGGCCAGCACCAGGATCAGAAAGCCCAGGCCCGAGGCGAAGTACCGATGCACCATCTCCTTGATGGCCTTGTGGTACTCGAACGGCCGGTGCGGGAACGCCTCGTTGACGGCGTCGACGTTCAGGGCCGCGCTGCCGGCAGTGAAGTGACCATAACATCCCGGCCAGTCGGGGCAGCCCAGGCCCGCGGCACTCAGGCGCACCCAGGCGCCGAGCACGACCACGACTAGCGCGAGCACCACGCCGGCCAGCGCCACGCGGCGAAACAGAAGCAAGCTTGGAGTCATGAACGGGGCGCGATTCGAGGCAATTTTGAGCGGGGCGCAATGATAAGCGCCCCGCCGCCGCTTTTGTGCCTGTTGGGGCGATTTGCCCCGGTCCAGCGCTACTTCGCGAACCACGCAATTCGAGTGAGGAACGTGTAGTCCCCCTCGATCGCCATCAGCCCGATCAGGATCAGTAGCGCCAATGGCGGCACCAGGATGGCCAGTTTCAGCGCCAGCCGTTCCCAGGCCATGTGCATGAAGATCGCTACGATGAAGCTCGCCTTGATTATCATGAACACGATAATCAGCGTCCAGCGCAGTGCGCCCTGCAGCTGGAAGTAATCGACCATGTAGGAAAATGCGCTGAAGACGAACAGTAGCCCCCAGATCCACAGATACAGCTTGATGGGGTGCTGCTGACCTTCCGCATGGGCGCCATGCGCGGCTGCGTGCGCGGGCGGATGATCCGCAGGGACGTCCGCCGGAATATCGTGCTGTCTGACCGCCATGCCGCTCTCCGCAGGTAGGTTGGGACGGGCGCGGCCCGTCACCACAAATAGAAGAACGCGAAAATGAAGACCCACACCAGATCGACGAAGTGCCAGTACAGGCCGGCGACCTCGACGGTCTCGTAACTGCCTTTACGATCGTAGAAGCCGTTCAACACGCGTGACGCGACCACGCTGAGATAGATCACGCCGCCGGTCACGTGCATGCCGTGAAAGCCGGTGATCATGAAGAACGACGAGCCGAACTGCGCCGCGCCCATCGGGTTGCCCCATGGCCGCACGCCTTCATCGACGATCAGCTTGGTCCACTCGAACGCCTGCATGCCGACGAAACACAAGCCCAGCGCTGCTGTCGCAAACATCAGCGCCGCGGTTCGCTTGCGATCGCGCCGATAACCGAAGTTGACCGCCATCGCCATGGTGCCGCTGCTCGTAATCAGCACCATCGTCATGATGGCAATGAGCAGCAACGGAATGTGATGACCGCCGACCGTGAGCGCGAATACTTCGGCCGTATTGGGCCACGGTGCGGTCGTCGACATGCGCACGTTCATGTACGACGTGAGGAAACACGTGAAGATGAAAGTGTCCGAGAGCAGGAAGATCCACATCATCGCCTTGCCCCAGGGCACCGGGAAGGCCTGCTTGTCAGCAGACCAGTCCGCGGTCACGCCTCTGAAACCAGGTTCCAACGTGGCGGGTTCGTGGCTCATGCTTGTCTCTCGCTCAAGTCGATAACAACACAGCGAACAGCCCCAGCCAGACCAGCAGCAGGTAATGCCAGTAGACCGAGGTGAGCTCGACGCTCAAACGCACGTCGATCAGCTCCACGTCTTTGCGCAACGAGCGCCCCAGCGTGCGTGCCCACACGACCAATCCACCCAACAGGTGCAGCGCATGCACGGCTGTGAGCACATAGAAGAATGCGACCGCGGGATTCAACGGAGTGAAAAACTCCGAGTAGCGAATCTCACGCCAGGCAAGCCACTGGCCGATCAGGAACGCGAAGGTGAGCAAGCCCGCTGCAAACAGTTTCCAGCGCGTCTGCTCGAGCTGACTCTTAGCGACCGCTGCGCGCGCCGACTGCATCGTGACGCTGGCAAGAATCAGCACCACCGTGTTGAGCCAGAGGATCGACGGATCGCGGATCGACTGCCAATCGCTTGCCGCCAGTGGGCCATGACCCGCATGCTGGCCCATGCGCATGTAGTAAGCAGACAGGAACAAACCGAACAACGAAGTGACGACCGCAAGAAAGATCCATAGCCCGATGCGCTTTGCCGAAAAGGAAAAGCCCTGCTGCTCCGACACGCCGGTTGCCGGCGCTTCCCACGGCTTGGCTCGCAGCTTGGTCACGAGCACCGCCCAAACGGCGATGCCCGTAGCGAGCGCGAGATAGGCAACAGTCAGGCTCACGTGGGCACTCCATGCTCGCGCCCGGCCGGTGTCTTCTCGGAATGCGGCACGTTCTGCGGAATGAAGTCCTGCGGCGCACCCGGCACGCTGTAGTCGTACGCCCAGCGATGTACTTCAGGCAGGTCTTTGCCCCAGTTGCCGTGCTTCGGCGGCGTCTGCGGGGTCTGCCATTCCAAAGTTGTCGCACGCCACGGATTCGGATCCGCGACCGGACCTTTGAAGTATGAGTGGATGAGGTTGTAGAGGAACACCAGCTGCGTGGCCGCGACCAGCATCGCCGAGATCGAGATCCATTCATTGGCCTCGTGCACCGACGGCGGAATGAACTGAATCGCGTCGGTGTAGCCGTAGTAGCGACGCGGCACGCCGAGAATGCCCATGTAGTGCATCGGCAGGAAGATCGCGTACGCGCCCAGGAACGTCATCCAGAAATGGAACTTGCCGAGGCGCTCATCGAACATGCGTCCGGTGATCTTCGGATACCAGTGATAGATGGCACCGAACACCACCATGATCGGCGACACGCCCATCACCATGTGGAAGTGCGCGACCACGAAGTACGTGCCCGACAGCGGCACGTCGACGGTCACATTGCCAAGAAACAGTCCGGTCAGGCCGCCGTTGATGAACGTGAAGATGAAGCCGATGGCGAACAGCATCGGCACGGTGAGATGCACGTCGCCGCGCCAGATGGTCAGCACCCAGTTGTAAACCTTGATGGCGGTCGGCACCGCGATGATCAGGGTCGTGGTGGCGAAGAAGAAGCCGAAGTACGGATTCATGCCGCTCACGTACATGTGGTGCGCCCACACGACGAAGCTCAGGCAGCCGATCGCCAGAATCGCCCACACCATCATGCGGTAGCCGAAGATGTTGCGGCGTGCGTGCGTGCTGATCAGATCGGACACGATGCCGAACGCCGGCAGCGCGACGATATAAACCTCGGGATGGCCGAAGAACCAGAACAAATGCTGGAACAGCAGCGGGCTGCCGCCGGTGTGCACGGTCTGCTCGCCCATCGAGGACACCGCCGGCATGAAGAAGCTGGTGCCGATCAGGGAATCCAGCGCCATCATGATCGCGGAAACAAACAGCGCCGGAAACGCCAGCAAGCCGAGGATCGACGCCATGAAGATGCCCCACACCGACAGCGGCATGCGCATGAACGTCATGCCGCGGCAGCGGGCCTGCAGCACCGTCGTCACGTAGTTCAAGCCGCCCATGGTGAACGCGACGATGAAGATCGCGAGCGACGCGAGCATACAAATGATGCCCCAGCTTGCGCCTGGGGTGCCGGGCAGTACCGCTTGCGGCGGATACAACGTCCAGCCCGCCCCAGTCGGACCGCCGGGTACGAAGAGTCCGGCGAGCAACACCAGCACGGCGAGCAGATAGAACCAGAAGCTGAGCATGTTCAGGTACGGGAACACCATGTCCCGCGCACCCAGCATCAGCGGAATGAGATAGTTGCCGAACCCGCCAAGAAACAGCGCCGTCAGCAGATAGATCACCATGATCATGCCGTGCATGGTGATGTACTGGTAATAGTCCTGTGGCGCGATGATGTGGAAGGTGTCTGGGAAGCCCAGCTGCAGCCGCATCAGTATCGACATGGTCAACGCCACCAGGCCGATGCTGATCGCCACCGCCGCGTACTGCAGGGCAATGACTTTGTGGTCCTGGCTCCAGATGTACTTGCGGATGAAACTCTGCGGATCGTGCAGGGCGTGCTCGTGATCGCGATCGGCGATTGCTACAAAAGCCATCGAAACACACTCCTTCTACATGTTCTATTGAGCCTTGCTACTGCGCCTGTGGCGGGTCATAAGGTCCGGATGTAGTCGAGAACGTCGGCGACCGCCTGATCGTCCGGCAGCACCTTCGCCATGGATCGCATCTGGACGCCATTGAAGTCCTGTGGATGATCGCCGCGAATGCCGTCGCGGAAGTGCTGTAGCTGGCGCGCCATGTACCAATCGCTCATGTTGGACAGACGAGGGGCGCTCGTTGCCCAGATCCCCTTGGCCGTGTCGCCATGACAGGCCGAGCAGGTTTGATACAACTTCTTGCCGCGTACCGGATCGCCGACCACGCTGGCCGGAGGCCGGACTTCAGGTAGCGTCTTGATATAAGCAACCACGTTGCGGACCGCGGTGTCGTCGGCGAGCATGGAAGCGAACGGAATCATTTGTTTCGCAAACGTGTCCTGCTCGTTCGAGCCGCGCACCCCATCTTTGAAATTCTTGATCTGGTGCGCCAGATACCAGCCGGCTTGGCCGCTGAGCTTCGGTGCATTCAACTCGCGATTGCCTTCGGCCTTGGCGCCATGGCAGGCAGTGCAGGCCGTGAACAATGCCTGGCCCGCCGCTGGATCGCCTTTGGTCGCGGCCTGCGTCTGGGCGAACGTCGGTTGTGAGCCGAGCCACTTGTTGAAATCGTCTTGCGTATCCACGACGACGCGGCCACGCATGGCGAAGTGCGCGACTCCGCAAAGTTGCTCGCACAGCACGTCGAACTCACCGGTGCGCGTCGGCGTGAACCAGAAATGAGTGACCATGCCGGGCACCATGTCCATCTTCACGCGAAACTGCGGCACGGCGAATTGATGGTTCACATCCTTAGCGCGTAATAACATTTTCACGGGCTTGTCGATGGGCAGATGCAGCTGCGGATTCGCGACCAGCACGTCGTCCTGACCGGCCGGATCGTTCGGATCCACGCCGAAAGGATTGTCGACGCTGATCAGCTTGGCGTCCGACGCGCCGAGCTGACCATCCTTGCCGGGGAATCGATAAGCCCAGGCCCATTGCTGACCCAGCACTTCGACGACCGATGCATCGTGCGGCACGGTGACGAACTTGGCCCAGACCGACAGGCCTGGTGCGAGCATCGCGGCGATGCCGACCGACGTAATGCCAGTCAGCCACCATTCGAGTTTCTTGTTCTCCGGCTCGTAATGGGCCTGGTTACCCTTGCGATGCCGGTAACGAATGATGCAGTAGGCCAGGAACAGATTCACCGCGACGAACACGATGCCCGTCACCCAGAAGGTCACGTCCACGGTCGAATCCACTGTGTTCCAGTTGGATGCGATCGGCGTGAACCACCACGGGCTCAGGAAATGAAACAGCACCGTGGCCACTACCAGCACGATCAGAGCGATCGCTATCAGCATGGGTGTTTCCCCTCTTCGATTCCCTGAAGCGCATTCTTGTTGTTGTGTCTTCAGGCTCTCGGTGCGGTGACTCTCTCCACGGACGTGAACGGGTTGATGAAGTGGGAATCGATGCCGACCATCTCGGCGTCCGCATGGCGCTCTTCCATCATCTTGCGGACCGTTGCTTCCTGGTGCTTGCCGACATAGACCAGGATCAGATACTTGCCTGCGGCAATATCGTCGTGAAAGCGCGCCAGCTTTTTGTTCTCTGTGGCGATGCCAGTCAGGCCGCCTTCCCACGCGCCGAACAAGGTCGCGGCACCGACCAGAATGGCGTAGACCAGTGTCGGGATTTCGAAGTCGGGGCCCAAGGGTTTGAAGTACATCAGCAGCCAGATGCCGATCAACCCGGCCACGAAGCCGAGCGCTGCGCCGATGAAGCCGTCCCGGACGATGTCCAGGGTTTCCAGATAATTCGAGGAATGGATCTGCTGTTTCTTCAGACCGCACTCGTCCTTGGAGATCACGTGCAGATAGAAATCTTCGACGCCCACTTCATGCAGATCATCGGAAACGTCCTGGGTGCTCTTCAGCGTCGACGTCAGATAGTAGATGCATTTCATGGCAATCCCCCGAGCTGGCAGTACTAATCAACCGTTACGCGATACCTCTTTATTCAATTCCAGTCTGCGCGCGAAGAAATGCCGTGGCGCACTCCTTCGCTAGCGGCACGAGTGTGTCACAGTTATCCGATATGCGACAGCTTGAGTAATTTCTTCAGATCTTCCAGCAGCGCCTTCTGCGGTGCATCAGACTCGTATTTCATCATCAGATTGCCGAGCGGATCGATCAGATAAATGCGTCCGAGGCTGGCGGCCTGAGCTGCATCGGGAAATGTTTCTAACAATGTCTGGCCTGCGGGATTGTCGATGCGCCCGAGCAACAGGCCGCTTTGTTCGCTCTCCAGATAGGCCTGATCGCAGCAGTTGCCGCTGACCAGGAACACGCGCTGGACGCGGTCCATCTTGTCGCCGAGCGCGAGTCTCGTTTGACGCATCAACGTAAGGGCTTCCCGGCAGCGTGCGTCGCAAGCGCCGTCGCCGATGAATACCATGCTCCACTTGTCTCGCAACGCATCCGCTGCAAGCGGTTGATCCGCCAGGCCCGGCAATTCAACTTCCGGCAATGGACGAGCCGGTTGAATGAGATCGCCCTTGTTCGTGCTGCCATGCGGACGCACGCCGCCGCCGTAATAAAGAAGGAACGCCAGCGCCAGCGGAGCAAAGAATGCGCCGATCAGAATCCAGATCTGCCGGCGTGAGCGGGAGCCCGGAGCGGAGGGTTCAGCGGGGCGATTCATCTGTTGCCTTCTTGGTACGGAAACTGGTGACGATAAAGAGAACGACGGCTGCCAGCGCGAGCGCAAACCACTGCACGGCATAGCCGACATGACGCTCGGGGGCGAAGCCGAGATGGGCTTCCCAGACGCGCTCGTAACCCTCGGGTTGTGAAGCGTCGAGCAACAATATTCCAGGAATGAGCGGGTGACCGAACTGCTGTTCCAGCGCAGATTGCTGCGGGAAGTTGAGCACCCGAGGCCACGGCGCACTCGCGTCGATTGGTGGAGTCGCCAACTCCAGTCCCGCTCGAGGTAAGGCATCGACAGTGCCAGTGATCGTCCGCTCGTCATTTCCTACGGAGACATCGGGCAATTCACTGCGCGTGGCGCCCAGTGGCAGCCAGCCGCGGTCCACCAGCAGCCAGCCGGCGGCTGTTTCAAAAGGAGT
The DNA here is from genome assembly GCF_003104955.1 of Steroidobacter cummioxidans. Classification (NCBI taxonomy): domain Bacteria; kingdom Pseudomonadati; phylum Pseudomonadota; class Gammaproteobacteria; order Steroidobacterales; family Steroidobacteraceae; genus Steroidobacter; species Steroidobacter cummioxidans. Next base: position 60,353 of record NZ_LSRW01000046.1, read on the forward strand.
GAGTACTCGGTAGCCCGGCTGACCGGCGTGCGAGGGCATGTTGTCGAGCAGAATCTGATGCGCCGGGTCGAAGCGACCTGCGACCCGGGCCCGCTGATAGCGCGCCAGACTGGCGGCGTTTTGCGGAGTAATCTCGAGCTGCGATTGCTGGCCCAGCGCGTATTGATCGAGCAGCGCCTGCTTCTGATCGGCCCGGCCCAGTTGCCAGAACCCGAGCCAGATGAAGAACGTCACGCCCAGCACGGTCAGCGCGGCCCCGAACATGCTCGGGCGCCAAACTCGGGTCTGCAGCGTTGTGTCGGTGGAGCTCACGATATACTTCGGTGCGATCCGCGTTCTCGGATCAGGAGGCTGTCCCCATGATCAAAGGTCTCATCATTGCCTGTTTGGCCGCCATCGTGCTCAGCCTGTTCTCCGGCCTGTTCTATCTGGTGACCGATAAAGGCGGCTCGAAGAAGATGGTCAACGCCCTGTCGATCCGCGTCGGGCTGTCGGTGGCACTGTTCGTGCTACTGCTGCTGGCCTGGGCGCAGGGGCTGATCAAGCCCATCGGCATGTAAATGTAAAAAAGCCGCCGCGTTCAAGTTGAAGCGGCGGCTCCCAGATAGTAGCGGAGCGCATCTGTACGCGCTCCGCCGAAGTCGAAACTGGCGCTTACAGCCAGTACACGAATACGAACAGACCCAGCCACACCACGTCGACGAAGTGCCAGTACCAGGCCACGCCTTCGAATGCGAAGTGATGTGTCGGCGTGAAGTGACCCTTAAGACAGCGGAACCACACCACCGCCAGCATGATCGCGCCCAGGGTCACGTGGAAACCGTGGAAGCCGGTCAGCAGGAAGAAGGTCGAGCCGTAGATGCCCGAGGTCAGCTTCAGGTTGTAGTGCTGATACGCCTCGATGTACTCGTGCGCCTGCAGGTACACGAACAGGAAGCCCAGCGCGATGGTCAGGCCGAGGAAGGTGTTCAGGATGGCGCGATTGCCGGACTTGATCGCGTGGTGCGCGATCGTGATGGTCACGCCCGAGGTCAGCAGGATCGCGGTGTTGATCGCCGGCAGACCGAACGCAGGAATCACGTCGAAGTCGCCGCCGACATTGCCCGGGCCGTCGGTCGGCCAGGCCGCTTCGTAGTTGTCGCCACGAATGATCTTGGTTATCGCGCGAGTGCCTTCGCCGCCGAGCCACGGCACTGAGAAGTTACGTGCGTACCACAGCGCGCCGAAGAACGCCGCGAAGAACATGACTTCGGAGAAGATGAACCACATCATGCCCATGCGGAACGAGCGATCCACCGCGTCATTGTAAAAGCGGGCTTCGCTCTCCTTGATCACGGCGCCGAACCAGCCGGCGAACATGAACAGCAGGATGCCGAAGCCGACCGTCATCACCCACGGGCCGGACTGCGAGTGGTTGAGCCACATCGCGCCTCCGCCCACGGTCGTGAACAGAGCGATCGAGCCGACCAGCGGCCACGGACTACTGTGGGGTACGTAATATTTCTCGGACGGCGCGGGCGTTGCGTGGGCCATAGTTATCTGCCACTCACTTCAAAACGAATTCAGTTCAAACCAAAAATCAGCTGGTGCTCTTCGCGTCGTACATCACGTACGAGAGCGTCAAGCGATCGATGTTCACGGGCAGCTTCGGATCGACGATGAAGCGCACCGTGAGCTCCCGCTCCTGTTGCGCCTCGAACGGCTGCGGCGTGAAACAAAAACATTCGGTCTTGTGGAAGTACTTGGTCGCCTGCAGCGGCGCGATGCTGGGAATGGCCTGGGCCACGACCCCCTGCGAGCGCATGTTGCGCGCGTAGAACTTCGCTTCGCTCAAACGGCCAGGATGCACCTCGATGCTGCCGACCGCGGGCCGGAACTCCCAATCGCCGATCGCCGGCGAATCCGATATCAGCTCGATGGTCACCGTCCGGTTTTCGTCTTCCGGCGCGGTGAATGAGCTCGCCTGCACCAGCTTGGTCCGATCGCCGTAACCGGTGACGTCGCAAATGACGTTGTACAGCGGCACCAGCGCGAAGCCGAACGCAAAGCTGCCGGCAGCAAAGATCCACAGCTGCCGGGTCAGCGAGCGATTCGCCTGTTTGAGCGGTGCCTCGGTCATCTCAGGAGCGCATCACGGCCATGGCGATGAAACCGAAGTAGAACGTCGCAGCCAGCAGCAACAGCCAGATGACTGTGCGCTGGATGCCACGCTTACGCTCCGGATCTCGAATCTCGGTAGCCATTACTTCACTTCAGGTGCGGTTTCGAAGCTGTGATACGGCGGCGGCGAGCTCAGGGTCCATTCCAAGCCGTGCGGACGGCCGCTGTCCCAAACCTTGTCGCTCGCCTTCTCGCCGCCACGGATGCAGGAGATCACGATGTAGACGAACAGCAGCTGCGAGAAGCCGAAGCCGAACGCGCCGATCGAGGAAATCATGTTCCAGTCAGCGAACTGCGTGGCGTAGTCCGGGATACGACGCGGCATGCCGGCCAGACCCAGGAAGTGCTGCGGGAAGAACAGCACGTTGACGAAGATGGTCGACAGCCAGAAGTGCCACTTCGCCAGCGTCATGCTGTACATGTGGCCGGTCCACTTCGGCAGCCAGTAGTAAGCAGCGGCCATCAGTGAGAACACCGCGCCCGGCACCAGCACGTAGTGGAAGTGCGCCACCACGAAGTAGGTGTCGTGATACTGGAAGTCGGCCGGCACGATCGCGAGCATCAGGCCCGAGAAACCGCCGATCGTGAACAGGAACAGGAAGGAGATCGCGAACAGCATCGGCGGCTCGAAGCTGATCGAGCCCTTGAACATGGTCGCGGTCCAGTTGAACACCTTCACGCCGGTCGGCACCGCGATCAGCATGGTCGCGAGCATGAAGAACATCTGACCGGCCAGCGGCATGCCCACCGTGAACATGTGGTGCGCCCACACGATGAACGACAGGAAGGCGATGGAAGCGGTCGCGTACACCATCGCGTCATAGCCGAACAGCGGCTTGCGCGAGAACGTCGGGATGATCTCCGAGACGATGCCGAAGGCCGGCAGAATCATGATGTACACCTCGGGGTGACCGAAGAACCAGAAGATGTGCTGGAACATCACCGGGTCGCCGCCACCGGCCGCCTCGAAGAAGGTCGTGCCGAAGTAGTGGTCGGTCAGCAGCATGGTCACGGCGCCCGCGAGCACCGGCATCACGGCGATCAGCAGGTACGCAGTGATCAGCCAGGTCCAGACGAAGATCGGCATCTTCAGCAGCGACATGCCAGGCGCGCGCATGTTCATGATCGTCACGATCACGTTGATGGCGCCCATGATCGACGAGGCACCCATCAAGTGCACGGCGAAGATCAGCATCGGGAACGCTTCGCCGGTCTGCTGCGACAACGGCGGATACATGGTCCAGCCGCCGGCCGGTGCGCCGCCGGGCACGAACAGCGTGCCGATCAGCATGGCGAAGGCGAACGGCAGGATCCAGAAGCTGAAGTTGTTCATGCGCGGCAGCGCCATGTCCGGCGCGCCAACCTGCAGCGGGATCATCCAGTTCGCCAGACCGACGAACGCCGGCATGACCGCGCCGAAGATCATGATCAGCGCGTGCATGGTGGTCATCTGATTGAAGAACATCGGATCGACCAGCTGCATGCCCGGCTGGAACAACTCGGCGCGAATCACCAATGCCATGGTGCCGCCGACGAAGAACATCAGCAGGCTGAACAACATGTACATCGAGCCGATGTCTTTGTGGTTGGTCGCGAACAGCCAGCGACCAATGCCCTTGGCTGGGCCGTGATCGTCGTGATGATCGTGAGCAGCGTCGTGAGCGTGTGCGTGTGCCATGGTCTCTATTACTCCGCGGCAGCGGCCGTTGCCGGCGCTGCATTCTCAACTTGGGCGGCAGCAGCGGCGGGCGCGCCACCTTGCTGCTCGGCGAGCCAGCTGTCGTACTCGGCCTGCGGCTTCACATCTACGACCACCGGCATGAAGCCATGATCGCGACCGCACAGCTCGGCGCACTGGCCGCGATAGATTCCGGGCTCATCGGCGCGGAACCACAATTCGTTCACGAAGCCCGGAATGGCGTCCTTCTTCATGCCGAAGGCCGGCACCCACCAGGCGTGGATCACGTCGTTCGAAGTGAGCAGCACGCGCACCTTCGCGCCGACCGGCACGACCAGCGGGTTGTCGACTTCGAGCAGGTAGTTGGGGATCGACTTCGGATCGATGCCCGAGCCGGTCTGACGGGCGGCGTCGCTGTCGCGCGCCAGCGTGGAGAAGAACTTCACCTTCTGATCGAGGTATTCGTATTCCCACTTCCACTGGTAGCCGGTGACTTTGATGGTCATGTCCGAGTTGCGGGTGTCCTCGATCTTCACCAGCGTGGCGGCGGCCGGGATGGCCATGCCCACCAGGATGGCGACCGGAATGCTGGTCCAGATGATCTCAGCCTTGGTGCTGTGATCGAAGGTGGCCGGCACGGCGCCCTCGGAGTGACGGAACTTCACGATCGAGTAGATCATCATGCCGAACACCGCAATGGCGATCAGCACGCAGACCCAGAGGACCAGCATGTGCAGGCCGTGGATATCGCGGCTCAGCTCCGTCACGCCGACCGGCATGTTGAGTTCCCATGCCGCCAGCGCCGCCCCGGTGGGCAAAAACGCTGCCGCCGCTAATGAACCGGCTGCGGCGTATTTCACGATCTTCATTGGCCCTAATGCTCCCAAGTGCTTCGTTCTGCCCGCGTCCCGCTCGAAGCCCGAGCCGGACACGAATCATGCGTGGCCGGGCGCCGCGCATCGCGCCCGCAGTTCAACGCCGCGCTACCTCATAGCGCGGGCGTTTCGTTCATATTCCCCACCAGCTGCTTTAGACGCACCGCTAGACTGCGGCGCTCGTCCTCTGTGAGAAACCTGCCCACCTCGCGGGTGCGACCACACGACTCCAACATGAGTCGGCTGGGATGTAGCGCCGCCGGCGGGGCGTGGAGTGTAACCCTCGCCCAATGTCTAGGAAATACCGATGACTGCACACCACGGCGGTCCCAGTGTCTGATGATCACCGAGTCCTGGGTCACTGTAATGGTTTCCCGCTCCTGCCCTGAACGCATGGAGGCGCGGACCGCCCAGATCAGCAACCCGATTTCCAGGCCGGCAAAGGGCAGGATTGGCCAGAACCCCTGCGCGGTAAACAGCAGCGCGACGGCAAAGGTGGGCACCGCGACCAGCCCGATGAAGATGCGCGCGGTCTTGGGAGTGAGCGACCGATGCGGCATGAGCTCGAGCACCCGTTCCGCGGGGGCGGGGTCCGGGGTCGGGCGAGGCGGCGGCAGATCGACCCGAGCGTTCATCGTGAAGATATTTTTGTCAAAGCGCCGATTTTTCGTTGCTGTGACTACCAGATGATTGCTAAAAAATTAACGTTTAGAGCGGCTCAAACTGCTCACGGGAATGCGCACTTCGGCCCCGGCTCGGGCCCGAGGTCGGAGCTCGCCGGCCCAGGCATGACCGTAGACCACTTCCACGGAGATCGGTAGTGCGGCCTGTTCCGTAGCCGGTCGCATGGCTTGCCGTAAGAACTCCAGCCTGCCTTTGGGAGTCAGCCCGCGGGCCCGGCCGTGAGCCAGGTTGCTTGAACCCATGGCTGTCAGCTCCCCCAGCAACGCGTCGAGGTGGGGGTAGGTTACGGTCAGTCGCTCGGTGTCCATTACCGGCTCCGCCATTCCCGCGCGCATCAGCGCATCCCCCAGGTCGTGCATGTCGATAAAGCGGTGGACATGGGGGTAAGCATCGATTTTGCGCCAGCCCTCGCGCAATTCGCGCAAAGTGTCCGGACCGAGGGTAGCGAAGGTGAGCAGGCCGCCTGGCTGCAGGACCCGGCGGATTTCCTGGAACACAGCGTCCGGGTCGTGGCACCACTCCAGCATCAGGTTGCTGAAGACCAGTTGCGCGCTGGCGTCTTTGATGGGCAGTCGATGCGCATCGGCGGCGACCCGATGGAAGCGGCGCAACCAGCTTTGCCGCCGATTGGCTTCCACCAGCATGCCCGGCGCCAGATCGAGGGCGATGACCTCGGCGGTTTTGTAGCGATGCTTGAGCGCTTTGCTGGCGTGGCCGGTGCCGGCGCCGAGGTCGAGCACGACCTTGGGCTGGAGTTTGACGAAGTCGAGCCGTTCGAGCAGCCGATTGCGGATTTCGGTCGGCACCACGGCCGCGGCGTCGTAAGACTTCGCGGCCTGGTCGAATGAGCGGCGGACGAGCGCGGGGTCGAGATAGAACTCATCGGGCAACATGGCCCGCGGAATCTTACCCGCTAATCGCGAGTTGCTCGTCCTCTAAACGTCGCGAGCAGCTCGGTGCACTCTGCTCAGCCAGCGGTTCCGGCGTGATGCCGAGCTTCGCGAACAGCTGGCGGTCCTTGTCCTCTTCGGGATTCTCGGTCGTCAGCAACTTGTCGCCGTAGAAGATCGAGTTCGCGCCCGCGAGGAATGCCAGCGCCTGAGTTTCATCACTCATCGCCGAACGGCCCGCCGACAAGCGCACGTGTGCCTTCGGCATCAACAGGCGCGCGACCGCAATCACGCGCACGAAATCCAGCCCGTCCGGCTTGTCCGCGCCATACAGCGGCGTGCCCGGCACCTGCATGAGCTGATTGATCGGCACGCTGTCCGGATGTTGAGGCAGCGTCGCCAGCGTGTGGAGCAGCTCGGCGCGATCCTGTTCCTTCTCGCCCAGGCCGAGAATGCCGCCACAACACACATTGATGCCGGCGTTGCGCACGGCTTCGAGCGTGTCGAGGCGATCCTGGTAGGTGCGCGTCGTGATCACCTTCTTATAGTGGGACTCGGACGTGTCGAGATTGTGGTTGTAGTAGTCCAATCCCGCATCTTTGAGCTGATGCGCCTGTTCCGGCGTCAGCATGCCCAGCGTCACGCAGGTCTCCATGCCCATGGCGCGCACGCCTTTGACCATTTCGACGATCTGCGCGAGCTGCTTGGGCTTCGGGCTGCGATACGCCGCGCCCATGCAGAAGCGAGTCGCGCCGTTCGCTTTCGCCGCTCGTGCTTTCTCCATCACATCGCCCAGATCCATCAAGGGCTCGGATTTCAGGCCCGTCTCGAAGCGGATGCTCTGCGAGCAATAGGAGCAGTCCTCGGGACACGCGCCCGTCTTGATCGACAGCAACGTGCTGATCTGCACCTGGTTGGGATCGAAGTACAGCCGGTGCACCCGCTGCGCGTGATAGATCAGATCGGAGAACGGCAGCGCGAACAGCTCGCGCACCTCGTCCAGCGTCCAGTCGGTGCGTACGGCACCCAGGCGATCGACCAGCGTAGCGCTGCGGACGGCGTCGGAACGGGTCATTTCCACGGCAAACCTCACGTTATTCGGGCGCTGCGCGGCGGCTCGAAGGCGCCAAGCTCTGGTTCAGCCACGCAGGGGTCAGTCAGTACCGACTGTGTTGGCGGGAAGTATTCGTGGCGGCCGGGAAGCCTGTCAACCGATGCTGAGAACCGTAGTCGACATTATCGGCCGGCTGGCCGCCGCGGCCGGGAACGGCTTGTGGCCGCTACGCTGTGCGCTTTGTGGTCAATCCGGTCACGAAGATCTGGATTTGTGTGCCGGCTGCGCCGCCGATCTGCCTCGCAACGACCACGCCTGCGAGCACTGCGCCGAGCCGCTGGCGGACAATCACTCGAGCATTGCGCTGTGTGGCCGTTGCCTGCAGCGGGCGCCGGACTTCGATGCCTGCGTCGCGCCGTTTCGCTACGAGTTCCCAGTCGATCGCATGATTCAGGGACTGAAGTACCGCCGCGAGCTCGTGTATGGACGCGTCCTTGGGGAGCTCTTGGCGCGACACCTTTGCCGCCGTGAAACGCGGCCCGAGCTGGTCATTCCCGTGCCGCTCGGCCTGGCGCGCTATCGCGAGCGTGGTTTCAATCAAGCGCGTGAACTTGCATTGCCCGTGTGCAAGTCGCTTGGGCTGGCGCTGCGCAGTGATTTGATTACGCGTCGGCGTGAAACGCAGGAACAGGCTTCGTTGGATCGAAATGAACGACTCAAAAATACTCGGCGCGCTTTCGCTTTGACGGCGCCACTGCAGGCACGACACGTCGCAATCGTCGACGACGTGGTCACGACGGGCAGTACCGTCAACGAAATCTCAAAAGTGCTGCGCGCGGCCGGTGTGGAGTGGATCGAAGTCTGGGCGGTGGCCCGCGCCGAACGAAGCAGATAGTTGCAGTTGGTCCTGCCTTATCTAAAGGTGTATTCGAGCAGGATGCCGACGAACACAGACATGCCGAAATAGTTGTTGTTGAGGAAGGCTTTGAAACAATCTTCGGGCTTGCGCTTGCGAATCAGAAACTGTTGATACAGAGCAAACATTGCCGCAAACGCCAGCCCCAGGCCGTACCACAGGCCCAGCTCCATCTCGTGTCCGATCAGCCACAGACCGAGCAACGTCATCAGCTGCATGATGCCGATGATGAAACGATCGGCGTCGCCGAACAGGATGGCGCTGGAGCGAATGCCAAGTTTCTTGTCGTCCTCGCGATCCACCATCGCGTACATCGTGTCGTACGCCACGGTCCACAGCAGGCCCGCCATGAACATCACTATAGCTGCGCGCGGTACCGCGTTGGTCTGCGCGGCGTAGGCCATCGGTACTGACCATGTGAAGGCAATGCCGAGATAAGCCTGCGGCATGGGGAAGAAACGTTTGAAGAAGGGATAAGTGACTACCAGCACGCCACCCACCAGCGTTAGCAGCTGCGCGAGCTGATTGAGCGTCAGCGCGAGCCCCAACGCTATCAATCCCAGTCCCGCGCACAGCGCGATGGCTTCTACCGGGTCGACTGCGCCGGTGACCAATGGCCGATCTTTGGTGCGCTTCACGTGGCCATCGAAATTTCGGTCCGCAAAATCATTGACGGCACAGCCGGCGGAACGAGTGAGCACGGTGCCGAGTACGAACACTATAAATACGTGTGGATCGGGTTTGCCGCCAGAGGAGAGCCACAGTGCCCAGAGCACTGGCCACAACAACAACCAGATACCGATGGGTTTATTGAGCCGCGTCAGCGCCCCGTACGCACGCAACTTCGCCGCCGCGCCGGGGAGGATTTCGGTGACGAAGGCAGTGGCGGTGATTTTGTGGCCAAGCCAATGCAGGCGCTGGCGGAGCGGCGCCAACGGTTGCGGGGTGCGGAGTTGCTCGATGTCGGGCGGCGATTCCGCCGCGGCCGGGGTTGCGGTCGTCACTGGCGGGGCAGCCATCATCGCGACGGTTTTGATGTAGTCGCCTTGAGGGGCTGCTGGCCCTGTCGTTGCCGCCGAACTCGACGCCTTCGCCGGCTGGCTTCGCGGCGGCGTAGTCGCGGGTACCGCGGTAGACGACGCTGGTATCTTCGCGCTCGCGGGATGTGATGGCGGCGTTTTTGACGACGGCACTGCGCTCCGCTTTCCCGAGCCGCGCTTGGCTTGAGCAGATGCGGGTGCTGGCGCGGGCGGAGTGACAGCAGGCGCTGATGCTTTCGCGATCTCTTGGGCTGGCGTCGCAGGTGGTGTCGCGACGGGCGCCGCCGCTGCTTTCGCGCTTTCCTGATTCGCCGTTGCTGGTGTTGCAGGCGGCATCGCGCCCAGAGGCTGCGTTTTATCTGGAGAGTGCTGATCTGCAGGCGGCGTCGCGATAGGAGCCGCTGCTGTCTTCACATTCTCCTGATTCGCCGTTGCCGGTGTCGCCGGCGGCGCATCGATCGGCTGAGTTTTGTCCGGGCTGTGACTTTCTGACGCCGTCGCGACTGCCTTGGCCAGGTCCTGAGGCGTCGGTATCGGTGGTATCACATGCAGCGGCTGGGTCTTATCCAGACCGTGCTTGCTCGAGGTCGAAGCAGGCGGGGCCGGCGGTGCGGCTTTCAGCAGTTCCATTTGCGCAGGCGGCGACTTCGGCGCGGCTGGCGTCGCGTCCAGCGGCTGCGTCTTATCCGGGTTATGCGCGTTCTGTGAATCTGCCACGAACCTGACCGTTTATACCTTGCTGAACCTTTCGCCCTGTCCAATCCAGCGCCGTAACAGCGGCGCTATGTTGGCCTCATTTTCCTTGAGCATCAATTCCGCTACTTCCTGAACTTTCGGCAGCAGATCGGCATCGCGGACCAGCTCCGCCACTCGCATTTGCATCAGGCCGGTCTGCTTGGTGCCCAGCAGCTCGCCTGGCCCGCGCAATTCCAGGTCGCGGCGGGAAATCTCGAAGCCATCGTTGGTCGCTCGCATGACAGACAAACGCTCACGGGCGACCTCCGACAGCGGCGTTCGATACAGCAGCACGCACGTGCTTTCCGCCGCACCTCGTCCAACCCGTCCGCGCAGCTGATGAAGCTGCGCCAGGCCCATGCGTTCAGCATTCTCGATGACCATCAAACTCGCATTCGGCACGTCGACGCCGACCTCGATGACGGTCGTCGCCACGAGCAAATCGATTGCGCCTTCCTTGAAGCGCGCCATCACCGCGTCTTTCTCTTTGGACGACATGCGGCCATGAACCAGTCCGACTTTCAGCTCCTGCAGCGCCTCGGCCAGCGCGGTCGCCGTCTCTTCGGCCGCTTGCGCCTCCAGTTGATCGGACTCTTCTATGAGCGGGCATACCCAGTACGCCTGGCGTTTCTGCCGACACGCGTCGCGAATCCTCAGTACGACTTCATCGCGACGATTCTCCGGCAGCGCGACGGTCTTCACCGGTGTGCGCCCGGGCGGCAATTCATCGATCACGGATACATCCAGGTCGGCGTAGGCCGTCATTGCCAGCGTGCGCGGAATCGGCGTCGCCGTCATGATGAGCTGATGGGGATAGCGGCCCGACGCCAGACCTTTTTCCCGTAGCAGCAATCGTTGATGCACACCGAAGCGATGCTGCTCATCGACGATGACCAGTCCCAACCGCCGAAACTCGACTTCCTGTTGAAACAGCGCGTGCGTGCCAATTGCGATCTTCGCTTCGCCCGACGCCAGATCAGCGAGCGATCTCGCGCGCGCCGCGGCCGTGCGTTTGCCGGTGATCAATGCCGGATATAAATCGAGCGGCGCCAGCCAGCTCGTGAAATTGCGTGCGTGTTGTTCGGCGAGCAATTCCGTCGGCGCCATCACCGCAACCTGAAAGCCCGCTTCGACCGCTCGCAACGCCGCCAGGGCTGCGACCAAGGTCTTGCCACAACCCACGTCGCCCTGAACGAGCCGCAGCATCGGACTCGATTGCGAAAGATCTCGCTCGATCTCACGCCACGCCCGCGTCTGCGCACCCGTCGGCTTGAAAGGCAGCGTTCCCAAGAAACGATCGATCAGCGGCTCGCCCACGGTGAACTGCCAACCTGGATCGCGCTGAATCTCACGTCGCAACAATCGCAAGCTCAATTGATGCGCGAGCAGCTCTTCGAATGCGAGTCGACGCTGCATGGGATGCTGACCCGTTCCTAGCAGATCCAGATCCGCATCCGGCGGGGGACGATGGACGTAGTGGAGCGCCTCGCGCAGCGGTGGCAACTGCAGTTGAGCGAGCACGGCGGGCGGCACCCAGTCCTGCACGCTTCGATTCGCGAACTCACGCAACGCCATCGTCGTGAGCTGACGCAAGCGGCCCTGTTGCACACCCTCCGTCAGCGGATAGATCGGAGTGAGCACGTCTTCGTTGGTGGTCACGGCGTCAGCAGCGACACGCCGATATTCCGGATGAACGATCTCCAGCCCACTCGGACCGCGCCGAACTTCTCCAAAGCATCGCAAGCGCGTGCCACGAGACATCTGCTCGTGCTGTGAGTTGCTGAAATGGAAGAAACGCAGCGTCAACCAACCGGACCCATCGCCGATCCGACACAGCAGCTGACGGCGTCCGCGGAATGCGATCTCGGCCAGCTGCACCTCGCCTTCGACGACGGCGCGATCGCCATGACTCAGTGAGCCGATGGGAATGACCTGCGTGCGGTCTTCGTATCGAAGCGGTAGCAGGAACAGCAGATCCTGAACGGTGGTGATGCCCAGCTTCGCAAGCTTCGCTGCAAGCGCATCGCCCACGCCACGCAGCGCCGTGACCGGACGAATCTCCGGCGACACAGCGGCCGCAGGCACGTTAGTACCTGAAGAGCGTTTGCTGTTTGAAGGGGAGGGGCTCATTCACGAGAAGTGTACGGCACCGAGGCTGCAATCTGCTTCCACTGGTTCTGCACGCCGCCGCCAAGAGAGGTTTTGCAGGGGAAGAGAAAAGCGCGAGTGTGCGCTCTACCGCTCTACCGCTCTGCCGAATGCAACCGACGTCTCAGCGGTGGCTGTCGGGGGGAAGTGTCCTCCCGGCAAATGGATCCATCAGGATGGTGGTCCATTAGCAGCCACATGGGCTCGGCGGTGTCTTTTTTCAGCGAAGCACGGCTTCGCTCCGCCGAGCGGGTGTACATGGATGTACACCCTGGGCTTGCGCGGAGCAGGACTGCGCAGCGCAATTGTTGCAGCAAAAGTCGCGCGCGTTTAGCGCGAGCGAAGCGGAGCGACGGCGTGTGTCGCGGTGCC
>NZ_LSRW01000047.1:0-35194 GCF_003104955.1 Steroidobacter cummioxidans
GCAGCGTCAGATGTGTATAAGAGACAGGTATCGCTCACGCTGATGACCGCATGCGGGCCAGCCTGCAATTCGCCCAGGCGCAGAGCCTCATCCTCGCTGATCGTTACGAGATCGGTCGAGATGGTCAATGTTCCCGTGCCGGACATGGCGTCGCGAGCGTTCACCGCCAGATTCAACAGCGCGCTTTCCATCTGATTGGGATCGACGCTGACCTGTCCGACGCCGGCGCTGAGCCGAGATTGCACGGTGATGCCTTCAGGCAGCGTGCGACGGATCAGTTCGAGCAGCGTCGTCACGAGCTGATTGACGCCGGTGGGTTTCGGATTGAGCGGCTGGCGGCGCGCGAATGCCAGCAGCTGATGAGTCAGCGCGGCGGCACGCTCGGCACCGCGCGTCGCGTGCTGGATCGCACGGTGCAATTTCTCATCATTCGCCGGCGCCCGCCGCAGCACCGTGTCCAGATTTCCCAGGATCACCGTGAGCAGATTGTTGAAATCGTGCGCGACGCCGCCGGTGAGCTGGCCGATCGCTTCCATTTTCTGCGCCTGGTTGAGCTGCTCCTGAATCAGCCGCCGCTCGGTCATGTCGCGCGTGATCTTGGCGTAGCCGGCGACCCGACGATCGGGCCCGTAGATCGGATCGATCAGCACGCTGGCCCAGAAGCGCGAGCCATCCTTGCGCATGCGCCAGCCCTCGCCCTCGAACTTGCCCTGGGTCGCAACCAGACTCAGCGAGCGATCCGGCAGTCCGCGGGCACGATCCTCGACCGTATAGAACTGCGAAAAATGGCGGCCGATGATTTCATCGGCGCTGTAGCCTTTGATGCGCTCGGCCCCCGGATTCCACGAAGAAACAAAGCCGTTCGGATCGAGCATGTAGATCGCGCAGTCCGTGACGCCTGCGACCAGCTGCGCGAACTGCCGCTCGGTACGCGTGAGGTCCTCGGTACGCGAACGTACTTCCGATTTCAGCCTGTCGTTCAGGTCGTGCAACTCACGACTGACGCGAGCCCGCTCGATCGCTTCCCAAGAGCGGCTCGCGACCAGTTGCAGCAACTCCACCTCTTCCTGCCGCCAGCGACGCGGCTCATTGTGGTGAACCGACATGACCGCGCACAGCTGGCCAGCCTTGATCAGCGGGATGCAGATTCCGGAGCGAATCTGTGCCTGACGATAGCTGTCCAGAGCGCTCCGGGTACGCGGATCGCTCTCGGTGTCCTCGACGATGAATGCCTCTCCTGCCTCAATGAGTTGCAGGAATTCCGCGCCGAACTCGTCCAGCCGATAGCGGCCGTCCAGTTGCGCCACGCCCTCGCTGTGATCAGAGGTCACGCTGAATGAGTCTTGATCGCGCCTGACATCGGCGTAGGCGCAGCGGCTCACCCTCATGTGCTGACTGACGAAGCGGGCTGCGACCACCCTGATTTCGGCAGCATCCACCAGCGGGCGAATAGCCAAGTCGAGGCCAAGCAGGAACTCGTAGGGAGCTGTCCGGGGGGGCAATTCTGTCATTGCCGCCTGATATGCCATTTACATACCCACCACGCAAGTACAAACGACACAGTCGCGAGACGGTCGGTAAGTTCCCCGCAGCGGCCTTTTTTCAGAAGGTGTAACGGGCGACGATCTGCAGCAAGCGCTCGGTCGCACTGGCGGGCAGCTGTCGAAGAACTGCGCACCCCGCACAGTTTCGGTTTTCCCGCGGTCGTAGCGGGCCGTGTATCGGTGCGGCCAACGATGTTTCCACGCCGATGGTGTGAAACTCTTCGCCCATCCAGCTGTTGATGGCCGAGGCGCTGATGCTGTAGATGCCCGGGCGGTCGAGGCTCACCGGCTGGCCGTGATACAGCGCCAACTCGAAACGTTTGGACGGCGCGAACGAATACACCTGGTGCGCCACCGAGTCGTTGTTGACGAACAGCAGCGGCGTGCCGGTGCGAACCGCGAGCACACCTTGCGCGGGAGGTGCCGAATCGGCACCATGCTGCCCGACGGATACGCAGCTGCCGGCAACGCTCCGCGAACAATCCATGGAGGTTTCTGGAAGCCCTAGGGGCGAGGTGATCCGTGCAAACTGTTTCCAGCGATGCTCCTGCCATTACTCACGTTACCGACTCGTCCAACGACGCCACTGCCCAGTTGTTGTCGCGACGAGCCCTGCCACCGTTCGAGACGTTGCGAGCCTTCGATGCCATCGCCCGCCTGGGTGGCGTACGGAAGGCGGCGCAGTATCTATGCCGTGACCACGCGGTCGTTAGCCGGCATTTGCGTGCCATCGAAGACTGGACTGGCACGAAATTGATTCAACGGACGCCAGCCGGCAGCGTGCTGACCGAAGACGGCATCCGCTATCACCGCGACATTGCCAGCGCGCTGGAGCTCATCGCCCGCGCCACAGTCGACTTGATCAAGCGCGGCAGCCAATCGCAATCCTGAGTCGCCGCAACCACTGCTTGGCCCACGACTTCTGCCATCAGCTCGTGCCGATTGATCACGCAGCTCATGATTCGCGCCGATAGACGATCGGCTCGATCACCCGCTGCGTGGAGCAAACAAATCGGCGATCGGGTGTGAAGTTCGGCTCCTGGACGTCGCGTCGATCAGGGCGCGGGCTTCACGTCATAAACGACCACGCGCTCGAACAGGTGCTCGCAGTCGGCGACGAATTTTTTGTGGATGGGATGCACCTGATAGGCGTTCTGGCCGGCGACATCGTCGAAGCACAAAATCTCGGACGCGCTGTAGCTCGCATCGACCACGCTGCGCCGTTCGGTTTCCGCGGGCACACCGATGTGAATGGCTTTGACACTCTCGATTGCACCCAAGGTCCTGAGTCCCGCAAGCAGCTGGGCCAGGTCTTCCTTGGACTTGGGGTTCTTCAGACAGAAGAACACATGGTGCACGATCGGCGGAATCGCGGCCTTGGTCGCCGCGCCTGCGCCTGAAGATGGGGCGGCCTCAGCTTGAGCGGCTACGCCGGCGCCAGCCAGCGCCACGGCAGCAGTGATCACTTCTCGTCGGCTATGGGTCGTCATGCGGGGTTCCTTTTGCCTGAGTTAATCCTGAGCGAGTATAAGCCGACGCGGGCGGTGAACCGGTCAGTCATTTATCATTCGCAGTATGGACAGCACTATGCATGCTCCCTTGCCGCCGACAGAGCGCTCGCTGCCTGTGGATGCGGTCCGGCAGCGCAGCCTGGTCAGCGCGCTGCGTGCCTTCCTGCCCGAAGACGCCGTCCTGTTTCGTGAGGAAGAGACCCGACCTTACGAGTGCGACGGGCTCACGCTGTACCGCCAGTTGCCCATGGTGGTGGCTCTGCCGGAAACAGAGGACCAGGTCCGGCGCATCTTGCAGCTTTGTCACGAGCGCGAGGTACCTGTCATCCCGCGTGGCGCAGGCACCGGCCTGTCTGGCAGCGCGCTGCCCCACCCTGCGGGAGTGCTGCTCTCGCTGGCCAAGCTGAATCGAATTCTCTCGATCGATGCTCACGCGCGAACCGCAACCGTCCAGCCCGGCGTACGCAATCTCGCGATCAGTGAAGCAGCGGCGCGTCATCGTCTGTACTACGCGCCCGATCCGTCGAGTCAGATCGCCTGCACGATCGGCGGTAACGTCGCGGAAAACTCCGGCGGCGTGCATTGTTTGAAGTACGGCCTCACCGTGCACAATGTCCTGCGAGTGCGCGGCCTCACGATCGACGGCGAGCTGGTGGAATTTGGGGGCCTTGCGCCGGACGCACCCGGTCTGGATTTGTTGGCGCTGGTCATTGGTTCGGAAGGCATGCTGGCGGTCGTGACCGAAGTGACCGTGCGCCTCGTGCCCGTCGCGCAGACAGCTCGTTGCATCATGGCCAGTTTCGCGGATGTGGGCGAAGCCGGCGATGCTGTCGCCGCACTGATCGCCGACGGCATCATCCCGGCCGGGTTGGAAATGCTGGATCGAGCAGCGAGCCGGCTGGTCGAGCCGTTTGCGAATGCCGGTTATGATCTCGACGCCGCAGCCGTGTTGTTATGCGAATCCGACGGCACGCCCGAAGAAGTCGCTGAAGAAATCGAACGTATGTCAGCAGTGCTGCTCGCCGCGCGCGCCACTCGGATTCAAGTATCGAATAGTGAAGCCGAGCGCTTGCGCTTCTGGGCCGGACGAAAGAATGCATTTCCCGCCGCCGGACGAGCCTCGCCGGCCTATTACTGCATGGACGGCACGATCCCACGACGTCGGCTCGGCGAAGTGTTGAAAGCGATCCAGGCGCTGGAGCCGAAGTATGGGCTGCGCTGCCCGAATGTATTTCATGCCGGCGATGGCAACCTGCATCCCTTGATCCTGTTCGACGATGCCGATCCGGATTCGGTGGCGCGCGCCGAAGCCTTCGGTGCCGAGATCCTGGAGCTGTGCGTGCAAATGGGCGGCACTGTGACGGGCGAGCATGGCGTCGGCGTCGAGAAGCTGGATCAAATGTGCTCGCAGTTCGATCGGGCCACGCTCGACGCGTTTCTGGCCGTGAAGAGCGCGTTCGATCCTGCCGGCCTGCTGAATCCCGGCAAGGTCGTGCCGACGCTTCACCGTTGCGCCGAATACGGACGCATGCGTGTCCACGGTGGCAAGGTTCGATTCCCCGAATTGCCGCGCTTCTGATGGATCAAGCACTCAGCCAGCTGTGCGAAACCGTGCGCGCCGCTTCGGAGGCACGCACGCCGCTGCTCATTCGCGCCGGCGGCACCAAAGATTTCTATGGCAACGAATCTTCGGGCACCGTGCTCGATCCGCGCAGCGTTGCGGGCATTGTCGATTACGAGCCGACGGAGCTGGTCGTCACTGCGAGAGCGGGCACTTCGCTCACCGAGCTGGAGCAACTGCTGGCTGAGAACGGTCAGATGTTTGCGTTCGAGCCACCGCACTTCGGTGCCCACGCAACCATCGGCGGTTGTATTGCAGCCGGCCTGGCCGGCCCTCGCCGCGTTTCCTTTGGGCCCACTTATGGTGGCGTTCGTGACTTCGTGCTCGGCGCGAAGCTGGTGAACGGCCGCGGCGAACTGCTTTCCTTCGGCGGCACGGTCATGAAGAACGTCGCAGGCTATGATGTCTCACGAGTACTCGCAGGCTCCATGGGCATTCTCGGGGTGATCGCCGAAGTGTCGATCAAAGTGCTGCCGCGCCCGATGTCCCATCACACGCTGCGCTTCGAGATGACCGCAGCCGCTGCCGTCGCGAAACTCAATGAGTGGGCGGGCCGGCCGCTGCCGCTATCGGCGTCGGTGTGGCACGACGGAGCGCTACACCTGCGATTGGCCGGCGCGCCCGCCGCCGTCAGAGCAGCCCGTCATCAGCTTGGCGGCGAAGACATCGACAACCACCAAGCGGACGCGTTCTGGATCAGCATTCGCGAGCAGACGCATCCGTTCTTCGCCGACAACGCGCCGCTGTGGCGGATGTCGGTGCCTTCAACCGCTCCCGCGCTGTCCATCGGCGAGCCGCAGTTGATCGAATGGAACGGCGCGCTACGATGGTTGCGCACCGGTCACGCAGCCGAACAGGTGCGTGAGTGCGCGAAACAAGCCGGCGGTCATGCGACTCTGTTTCGGGGCGGCGATCGCTCGGCGGGTGCATTCACACCGCTGACGGCACCGCTCGCGGCGATTCATCGACGGCTGAAAGCGCAGTTCGATCCGGTCAACCTCTTCAATCGCGGCCGGCTCTATCCCGACCTCTAAGTGTCGCGTCGACCATGAGAACGCAACTCGCCGATTTCATCAAAGACACGCCCGAAGGCAAGGAAGCCGAGGAGATCGTGCGCCGCTGCGTGCATTGTGGCTTTTGCACGGCGACCTGCCCCACGTATCAATTGCTCGGCGATGAACTGGATGGGCCCCGCGGCCGGATCTACTTGATGAAGCAGGTGCTCGAAGGCGTCGAGCCCACTCGCAGCACGCAACTCCATCTGGATCGATGCCTCACCTGCCGCGCGTGTGAGACGACCTGTCCCTCGGGCGTGCAGTACGGCCGGTTGGTGGATATTGGACGCAGCATCGTCGAGAAAAAAGTCGAGCGCCCGTTTGGCGAGCAGGTCGCGCGCTCAGCACTGAAACATGGCCTGACGAGCAAGCTGTTCGGGCCTGCGATGCGCACAGGCCAAGCCGTGCGTGCGCTGCTGCCCGAATCGATTCGCGCAAAGGTGCCGGAACGACGCGATGCCGGCGCATGGCCGCAGCGCTCGCACGCTCGCAAGATGCTTCTGCCGCTCGGCTGTGTTCAGCCGTCAATGTCGCCCGGCATCGATGCCGCCACGGCCCGCGTGCTGGATGCACTCGATATCGAGGTAATCACGCCGACGGCAAGCTGCTGCGGCGCTATCAAACATCACTTGAATGACCACGACGCGGCGCTGATTGAAGTCCGGCACAACGTCGACGCATGGTGGCCTCACGTCGAGGCCGGCGTCGAAGCGATCGTGATGAATGCATCGGGCTGTGGTGCGATGGTCAAAGAGTATGCGCACTTGTTACGGCACGATCCGGCGTACGCGGAAAAAGCCAGGCGCATCGTCGCGCTCACGAAGGATCTGGCTGAGCTGCTGCCGCCACATGCAGCCCGCCTGACCAGCAAGCTTCGCCAGCAACCGACCGAACGCGTCGTGTTTCATCCGCCGTGCACGTTGCAGCACAGCCAGAAGATTCGCGGTGTCGTGGAACAACTGCTCAGCACGTTGGGCGCGGAAGTGTTGCCGCTCGCCGAGAGCCACTTGTGTTGCGGCTCGGCCGGCACCTACTCCGTTTTGCAGCCCGAGCTGAGCAACCAATTGCGAGCACGCAAGCTCGATGCGCTGCAAGCCGAGCAGCCCGATGTGATCCTCTCGGCCAACATCGGCTGCATCACTCATCTTGCGAATGGCGCGCGGGCGCCGGTGCGCCACTGGATCGAGTGGCTCGACGCCCGCCTCGCCTGATCGCTCAGCCCGCCGCTTTCAACTCGCGACGACGCTTGTGCAGGATGTACTCGGTGTAGCCGTTCGGCTGCTCGCGACCGAGGAAGATCAAATCGCTCGCCGCCTGGAACGCAACGCTGCTGCTGAAGTTGCCAGCCATCGGTCGATAGGCCGGGTCGCCCGCATTCTGCGCGTCCACGACCGCCGCCATGCGCTGCAATGTTTCTTTCACCCGCTGCTCCGTGCACACGCCATGGAACAGCCAGTTCGCGACGTGCTGACTCGAGATGCGCAACGTGGCGCGATCTTCCATCAAGCCGACGTCGTGAATGTCCGGCACCTTCGAGCACCCGACGCCCTGATCGATCCAGCGCACCACGTAGCCGAGAATGCCCTGGATGTTGTTGTCGAGCTCGCTCTGGATTTCCTCGGCCGTGAAGCCCGACTCCGCCAGCGGTGCGCGCAGCACATCATCGATGCCGGTGGCTTTTCCTGACTGCAGCTGCCGCTGCAATTCATTCTGAACCGCGCGCACATCGACCTGATGATAGTGAAGTGCGTGCAAAGTGGCCGCCGTCGGCGACGGCACCCACGCCGTGTTCGCACCGGCGCGCGGATGACCGGACTTCGCGGCCAACATGCCGGCCATCTTGTCCGGCATCGCCCACATGCCTTTGCCGATCTGAGCGCGACCGCGCAGACCATCGTTCAAACCGATTTCGACGTTGCGCTTTTCGTAGGCGACCAGCCATGGCTGTGTCTTGATGGCGTCCTTGCGCATCACCGGACCGCCCTGCATGGCGGTGTGAATCTCGTCGCCGGTGCGATCGAGGAAGCCGGTGTTGATGAACACGATGCGATGTTTCACTTTCTCGATGCAGGCGCTCAGATTCAAGCTGGTGCGGCGCTCTTCGTCCATCACGCCGATTTTCACGGTGTGCTGCGGCAAGCCGAGCGCGGCTTCGACCCAACCGAACAAATCGTTGGCCAGCGCCGCTTCGTCCGGACCGTGCATCTTCGGTTTCACGACATACACCGAGCCGGTGCGGCTGTTCCTCTCGCCGCCACGCAAGTCATGCAGAGCGATTGCGACCGTGACCAGCGCATCGAGCACCGTCTCGAAAATTTCCTTGCCTTCGTGGAGGACAGCGTCGGTGCGCATGTGATGACCGACATTGCGCACGAGCATCAGACTGCGACCCGGCAGTGTGAGCTCTTTGTGGCCGGGCGCGGTGTACACGCGGTCCGTGTTGAGCTTTCGGGTCACCGTGCCTTTGCCCTTCGCAAACGTCGCCGCCAGATCGCCCTTCATCAGACCCAGCCAGTTGCTGTAGACCGCGACTTTCTCTTCCGCATCGACGGCAGCCACCGAGTCTTCGCAGTCCTGAATCGTCGTGATCGCAGACTCCAGCACGACATCCGACACGCCGGCCGCATCGGTCGCGCCGATCGGATGTTTGCGATCGATGCAGATCTCCAGATGCAGGCCGTGATGGCGCAGCAGGATGGCCTCTGGTTCGGCAGCGGTGCCGCGCCACCCTTCTAGCGTTGCAGGAACGGCGAGCGTCGCTCGCGATCCGTCCTTGAGTGTCACGACCAGCTTGTCGCTTTCGATCGAGTACTTGGTAGCGTCCGCGTGCTTGCCGTGCGTGAGTGCGGCAACCTCATCCAAAAAGTTGCGCGCATACGCGATGACTTTCGCGCCACGATCGGCGTTGTATGGCGAACCCGCCGCCAATGGCGGCTCCAACGCATCAGTGCCATAGAGCGCGTCGTAGAGACTGCCCCAGCGCGCGTTCGCTGCGTTCAATGCATATCGGGCGTTGCTCAACGGCACGACGAGTTGCGGGCCGGCGATATGAGCGATCTCGCGATCGACCTGGTCGGTGTCGACTTGAAACGCCGCGGGCTCGGCCACGAGATAACCGATGGACTCGAGAAACTGGCGCTGCTGCGCGACGTCGAGCGGTTTGCCGCGCTGCTGTTGCCACCAGCCATCGACTTTCGCTTGCAGATCGTCACGCTTCGCGAGCAGCTGCTCGTTGCGAGGCGAGAATTCCTTCACGATGCGCTCCAGGCTGCCCCAGAACGCCGACTCCTGCACGCCGGTCCCCGCCAAGGCCTGCTGCACGAAATCATGCAGCACGCTCGCGATTTCCAGGCTCCCCACTTTCACTCTAGCGCTCATCTTCGTATCACTCTGAAGCTCCAACTGACCGACGACTATACCGTCAAAGCGCCCCCAGCTCGCCTCTCGACAAGCCGGCGGTGTCGGAGGACCATGCCGGTTCCTCGCATTGAAGCGCGAATTCCAGGCAGTGCAATTCGTTATCTCATGAAGTTCTGCTCCAACTGTGCTCATCCGGTCAATCTCAGTGTCCCGCCTGGCGACCATCTGCCGCGCTTCGTGTGCGCCAACTGCGGCACCATCCACTACGAAAATCCGCGCATCATCGCGGGCTGCGTGATCGAGGCCGAAGGCAAGATTCTGTTGTGCAAACGGGCCATCGAGCCGCGGCACGGGTTCTGGACGATACCGGCGGGCTTCATGGAGAACGGCGAATCGGTGCAGCAGGCAGCGGCGCGCGAGGCAATGGAAGAGGCGCTGGCGCACGTACGGATCGGCACAATGCTGGCCGTCGTCAATGTGCTGAGGGCCCACCAGGTGCACATCATGTTTCGCGCCACGCTGACCAACCCTGCATTCGGCATCGGGCCGGAGAGCCTGGAGTCCCGGCTGTATGCCGAAGAGGACATCCCGTGGCCGGATCTGGCCTTCCTGAGCGGGGAATTCGCCCTGCGGCGCTACCTGGAGGACCGGCGTCTAGGGCGGGAACGGCTGCACTTCCGCGACATCGACTGGCAGGACGGCAAACCGATCCTGACGGATGGCCATTCCCAGTGAGACTGACCCGATAATCAGCTCGCCTCGCATCCCCGCGCCCCCTTTGGCACAATGCGCGGCCTCAAAGCGGTGCAATCCCTTGTCCCCCACGCCGCCTTGCCGAGCGAATTTGCGGAGTTCCAACCGATGACTTTCGTCGTCACTGAAAACTGCATCAAGTGCAAGTACACCGATTGCGTCGAGGTGTGCCCGGTCGACTGTTTCCACGAAGGGCCGAACTTCCTGGTGATCGATCCGGATGAATGTATCGACTGTACGCTGTGCGAGCCGGAGTGCCCGGCCGAGGCGATTTTCTCCGAGGAGGAGCTGCCCGACGGTCAGCAGCACTTCAAGCAATTGAATGCCGAGCTGACCAAATCGTGGCCGGTGATCACCGAGAAGAAGGCGATGCCCGCCGACGCCAAGGAATGGGACGGCAAGCCGGATAAGCTGAAGCTGCTGGAGCGGTAAGCGGCTCGATCGCTGAGAATCCCGGGGCGGTCAATCGAAGCCGCCCGGGTACAGGATGGAGCCCGCCGCCTGAGGCGGCGAGCAGGGATGCCGGATCCCGAGTTATTGAGCAGTGCCGTCCAACCGGCCGATCATTTGATCTGGCGCCAGATAGCCGCCGATGTACTCGCCGCTGTCGGTGAAGATGGCCGGCGTGCCACGCACACCGAGCTGCTCACCCAGCTTGAACTGCTTCGCGATCGGGGTCGTGCACTGCTGCGCCTTGACCGCCTTGCCCGCCTTGGCGTCAGTGATGGCTTTCTTGCGATCCATCGAGCACCACACCGCTTCCATCTTGGCCCAGTCCTCGGTGCCCGGGCCGGCGCGCGGATAGGCCAGGTAGCGAACCTGCACGCCACGATCGTTCAGCTGAGCGATTTCGCTGTGAAGCTTGCGGCAGTAGCCGCATTCAACGTCGGTGAACACGGTGATCGTGTACTTCACCTTCTGCGGCTTGAACACGATCATGTCCTTCTCATCGAGCTTGGACAGCGCCTGCACGCGGCTCTTCTGCCGGCCGGTCTCGGTGACGTTGGTGCGCGAGTCGATCTCGTACATGTCGCCCGCGATCAGGAAGCGGCCGTCGGCGCTGATGTAGGCCACTTCGCCTCCCATCTGGACCTCGTAAATGCCGGCCATGGGCGAGGACCGCACGTCGTCGACCTTCATGTCGGGGAATTTCTTGGCAATGGCCGCGCGGATGGTGGCGTCGGCGGACTTCTGGTCGGCCGCCTTGGCGGGCGCAGCCGTCTGGGCCGTCGCAGAGGTGGCCAACAGCGTCGCCAGCGACAACTGGGCGAACAGACACAACAACAGTTTTTTCATGAGAACTCTCGTGACCTCGCCGATTCGACGCCAACATGGCGCCGCAAGTTCAAGGCAAATTCGGCCTCAGGAGGCGCACGGAGTCTAGCAGTTGCTCCGTGACGGGCGAGAGTACGTTCGTGCAGGGTGAGCGCGGATGGCTTTTCGCGGCGACTTAACGTCGCCGCGAACCGCGCGAACGCCGGTACACGGACGTAACGGCTGGTCGACGGTCCAGGGATGGCTACTTGAGAAGGTGCTTCTCAGCCTCTTGGATGATGAAGGGCATGCAGCTCCTTCATGCGCTCCCGGGCCACGTGCGTATAGATCTGGGTGGTCGACAGGTCGCTATGCCCCAGCAACATCTGCACCACGCGCAGGTCCGCGCCATGGTTCAGCAGGTGTGTCGCAAATGCATGACGCAGTGTATGAGGCGACAACGCCTTCTGCACACCGGCCTTCTGCGCGTAGCGCTTGATGATGTGCCAGAACGCCTGGCGCGTCATGCGATCGCCCCGGCGCGTCGGGAACAGGTAGTCGGTCTGGCGCTCCAGCAGGATTTCCAGCCGCGGGCCATTCATGAACTTCTGCAGCCAGGACACGGCCTCTTCGCCCAGCGGAATCAGCCGCTCGCGATCGCCCTTGCCGACGATGCGCAACACGCCCTGGTTCATGTTCACCTGACTGGATTTCAGGTTCACGAGCTCCGAGACACGCAGTCCCGTGGCGTACAGCACCTCGAGCATGCAGCGGTCGCGATGACCCAGCGGGTCCTCGATCACCGGCGCCTTCAGCAGCGCCTCGACCTCTTCCTCGGTCAGCGACTTGGGCAGCGAACGGCCGATCTTCGGCATCGCGATCTGCGCGGTCGGATCCTCCTTGATGGCCCCGTCGCGAATCAGGTAACGGTAGAATCGTCGAAAGCTGGAAAGCTGGCGGGCAGTCGAACGCGGCCGCGCGCCAGCTTCGACTCGGTAGGCGATGAACGCCAGCAGGTCGGCTCGCTTGGCCGCGACACTCGAGGTCCCTCGGGACTGCAGCCAGCGGTCGAGCGCAGTCAGGTCGGCGCGATATGCGGACAGTGTGTTGGGCGACAAACCGCGCTCCATCCACACTGCGTCGAGAAAGCGGTCAATGGCCGCCAACGACGGCGTCTCCGGCATATCCTCGCCTGACCTCGAGTAAACTGATGCTTTGGTTACGCTGCTCATCGCCTTTAGGTTTACGTCGCGATCGCTCACGACAGACCGGTAAATCGATGGCGGCGAGTATGGAGACCGGGTCTGGCGCTGGGCGTGATTACAATCACAGAACCCCGGCGGGGTTTACATAAAAGAGACTTAGTTCACAGAAATCGACCATAGACGAATTGCATGCCAGCGCTACCTAAAATTCCTCGTGACTTCTGTGTCGAGTTATGACCGACGGCTGGCTGCGCGCTCCCGGGACGCTAGTCCGGACAGTGCTCGAAATCATCTACGGATGCTATGTGCTGGCGGTGTTCCTGGTGTTCGGCCTGAGCGCCTTCGTGGCAGTGCTACTGCCATTCGGGATCCACGCGCGTCGGCATATTGCCCACTTCGCCGGCAGGGCCTTTTTCGCCGTCGCCGGCTTGCGCATCCGGGTGGTGGACGAGCATCTGTTGCCCGCCGGCCCGTGCGTGGTGGTCGCCAATCACGCCAGCTATCTGGATGGCATCGTGCTCAAGGCCGCCCTGCCCGCGCGCTTCTCGTTCGTCATCAAGAAAGAGTTTAGCCGTGTACCGCTCGCCGGTCTGCTGCTCAAGCGCATCGGCTCGGAATTCGTCGACCGCTTCAACCGCCACGCCGGCGGCATGGATGCGAGACGTCTGTTGAAAGCCGCCGACGCCGGTCAGGCGCTCGCCTTCTTTCCCGAAGGCACGTTCCTGGCACAGCCGGGGCTCGGCAAATTTCACAGTGGCGCTTTTACCATCGCAGCTCGTGTCGACTTGCCCGTCGTACCGCTCGCTCTCAAAGGCACGCGCCACGTGCTGCCGTCCGGCCGGTTCCTGCCGCGCCTCGGGCGGATCGACATTCACGTGCTGCCCTCGATCGGTCCGATGCGAGACATGAAGCATACGGATGCTGTCGTCCATACACGCGATCTCGCACACGCACGCATTCTCGCGGAGTTGGGTGAGCCCGATCTGTCGTCGAATGACGGCATCGCCGCGCTCCAGTCCAAACGATCGTAAGTCACACAAGCGCGCCTATAATCACCGTCCGAGGTCAGTGAGGGACGGCGATGAACTTGTTCGAAGCGGTCGGCCGGCTCGGTCACGAGCAAGTGGTGTTCTTTCATCATCGCGAAAGCGGCCTGCGCTGCGTGATCGCGATTCACAACACCGTGCTGGGCCCCGGGCTCGGCGGGTTGCGCATGTGGCCGTACGCGAACGAAGCGGACGCCGTGCGCGATGTGCTCAAGCACTCCGCCGACATGACTTACAAAGCCGCGATCGCCGGCCTCAATCTCGGCGGCGCCAAAGGCGTGCTCATCGGCAATCCCGAGACGGACAAGAGCGAAGCTCTGTTTCGCGCGCTGGGTCGTTTCATTCAATCGCTCGGCGGTCGCTACATCACGACCGAAGATGTCGGCACCACTGCCGACGATATGGAGCTCATTCGCCAGGAAACGCGCCACGCAGTCGGCGTGCCGCAGTTGCTCGGCGGCAGCGGCGATCCTTCACGCTTCACCGCGTTGGGCACATTGCATGGCATTCGCGCCTGCATGGAATTCAAGCTCGGGCATGCAGACCTGCGCCGCACGACCTTCGCCGTGCAAGGCGCCGGTCAGGTTGGATATCACCTGGCAAAATCGCTGCGCGCCGCCGGCGCGAAAGTCTTCATCACCGATATCAATGAAGAACGCATCGAGCACGCCGTTGCCGAATTGGGCGCAGAGGCGGTGCCGATGTCACAAATCTACGATGTCGATGCCGATGTTTTCTCGCCATGCGCTCTCAGCGCAGTGATCAACGAAGACACAGTGCCTCGATTGCGTTGTCGCATCGTCGCCGGAGGTGCCAACAATCAACTCGAGTCCGAAGAGCTGGGCACCGAGCTGGAACGTCGCGGCATTCTTTACGCGCCGGACTACGCCATCAACGCCGGCGGTCTGATGAATAGCGCGATCGAGCTGGAGGGCTACAACGAAGACCGCGCCCTGCGTAGCGTCGCGCGCATTCATCCAATCATTACTGGAATACTCACCCTCGCCGCCCGCAACAACATGCCCACCTGGCAAGCGGCGCGACGTCTGGCCGAGGAACGGATTGCTGCACTGAGCCGCATTAAATTGCCTTACGGCGGCTGATAACGAGCGACATTTTGCGGCCTGCGGGCATCTTATTGCACTGCATACAAACTCGGCGTACATTGGGTACTTGCAAGTAAGTTTAGGAGTCGCCATAACTGGCGATGCCTGCTTGCGTGGCGATCGGCGGTTTCGTAGCAGAGCGCCGTTCACGGACAACCTCTAGTCGAGCATTTCCTATGAGCGAACCGGTTTATATCGTTGCCGCCCGCCGCACTCCCATCGGTGCCTTCCAGGGCGCACTCAGCCCGCTGACCGCCCCGCAGCTGGGCGCCGCCGCCGTGCAGGCTGCGATCAAAGACTCCGGCTTGTCGGCCGAGCAGATCGACGAAACCATCCTCGGTTGCGTGCTCATGGCCGGCATCGGCCAGGCGCCGGGCCGTCAGGCCGCACTGGCTGGCGGCGTGCCGCAGAAAGTGCCGGCGACGACCATCAACAAGATGTGCGGCTCGGGTCTGAAGGCCGTGATGATGGCCGCCGATCAGATCCGCGCCGGCTCCGCCAATGTGGTGCTCGCCGGTGGCATCGAATCGATGACCAATGCGCCGTATCTGATTCCGAAAGCCCGCGGCGGTCTGCGCATGGGTCATTCGGAAATCATCGATCACATGTTCTTCGACGGTCTGCAGAGCCCGTTCGACGGCAAGATGATGGGCTCGTTCGCCGAAGCCACGGCCGGCAAGTACGGCTTTACCCGTCAGCAGCAGGATGAGTTCGCCGCCGAGTCCGTGCGTCGCGCGCTGGCCGCTGTCGAAAGCACTGCCTTCAACAACGAAATCGCTCCGGTCACCGTGAAAGACCGCAAGGGCGAGCGCGTCGTCGCCAAGGACGAAACGCCGTTCACTTGCGACATCAACAAGATTCCGAGCCTGAAGCCGGCGTTCGCGAAAGACGGCACTGTCACTGCCGCGAGCTCCTCTTCCATCTCCGATGGCGCCTCTGCCCTGCTGATCGCCAGCGCCGCCGCCGTTCGTCAGCACAACCTCAAGCCGCTGGCTCGCATCGTTGGTTACACCAGCTTCGCGCAGGCGCCCGAGTGGTTCACGACCGCACCGGTCGGTGCGATTCAGTCGTTGCTCACGCAGACGGGCTGGTCCGCTGGCGATGTGGATTTGTATGAAATCAACGAAGCGTTCGCCGTCGTGGCCATGGCTGCAATCAAGGATGTGGGCCTGGACCATGCCAAGGTCAACATCAACGGTGGTGCTTGCGCGCTCGGCCACCCGATCGGCGCCACCGGCGCTCGCATCCTCACCACGCTGGTCCACGCGCTGCGTAATCGCAACTTGAAGCGCGGTGTCGCGTCGCTGTGCATCGGCGGCGGCGAAGCGACGGCGCTGGCGGTCGAAATCGTCTAATCGATTGTGTGTTCCGGGGCAGCGAATCCTCGCGGATTCGTTGCCCCGTTTTTTTTTGGGCCTGTCAGCGCCATCCTCTGGGAACCGAGTCCGCCCCGCATGCCTTCCCTTTCGTTGGGTGGAGGCAGCTATGCAGGCAAAGCCCCGTCATGCAGGGCTGGCAGGCGGTCGTCATAACTACGGCCTGAAGTCGACGAGATCCCCTGCCTTTCTGGCCGGCGGGCAAGCTGCGTCGCTCATCGCAACTCACGACTGGTCGAGCAGTCCGTTGGGGCCCATCGAGCGTTGGCCGCCGGTCCTGAAAATCGCCGTTGCGCTGCTGCTGCGCTCGCCAGTGCCAATGGTGCTGCTGTGGGGCCGGGACAGCATATTTCTTTATAACGACGCTTACGCGAGCTCAGCGGGGGATTCTCATCCGCAGTTGGGCAGCAACGTGCGGGGCCGTGATGAAGCGCTGACTTATTGGCCCGTGGTCGACGATCTCGGCCGTCCTGCGGGCGTACTTGGAAGCGCGCACAACACCACCGAGCGCGTGCTAGCGCAACGTAAGCTGCGCGAGAGCGCGGAGCGTTTTCACGCCTTTCTGCTCGCGAGCACCTCATCGATGTATCGAATGAGCCCGGACTGGCGCGAGATGCGCCAGCTCGACGGCCAGGGGTTCTTGTCCGACACCGCGGCCCCCAGGACGGACTGGCTGCAATCATATATTCCAGTCGATGAGCAGCCGCGGGTGCTGGCGAAGATCGATGCAGCGATCCGCACCAAAACGCCATTCGACCTGGAACATCGCGTGAACCTGCCGGACGGCAGCTTTGGTTGGGCACATTCGAAAGCCGTGCCGATACTCGATGAGCGCGGCAACATCATTGAGTGGTTCGGCGCCGCGAGCGATGTGACCGAACGCAAACGCATGGAAGACGCGCTGCGTGCCGCCGAAGAGCGCTTTCGTTTGTTGTATGAGGCGCAGCACACCGCGCATGTGGTGCTGTCACCCGATCTCACCATCGAGTCCGTCTCTGAACCCTATCTGCGGGCCACGATGACTCGCGAGGAAGATCTGATCGGCAACTATCTGTTCGCCGCCTTTCCGAGCAATCCCGACGATCCGCAAGCCACAGGCGAACAAAACCTGGTCGCTTCGCTGGCCTGGGTCATGGAACATCGCCGCCCGCATCGCATGCCCGTGCAGAAATACGACATCCGGCGCCCCTCGGGAGAATTCGAGGCGCGTTGGTGGGCGCCGCTCAACATCCCGGTGCTCGGCCCCGACGGCAGCGTGCGTCACATCATTCATCAGGTCGAGGACGTCACTGCTGAAATGTTGGAGCGGCAAAAGGCAGCGGAAGCGAAAGCTGCCGAAGAACGCATGCGCGCCGTCGCCGAAGTTCTACGCGACCGAGAGGAGCAATTCCGCACGCTGGCGGATGCCCTGCCCCAGCTCGCCTGGATGGCCGATGAAACCGGCAGGATCTATTGGTACAACCGACGCTGGTACGAGTACACGGGCATGACACTCGAGGAAATGCAGGGCTGGGGCTGGCGCAAGGTGCAGCACCCCGATCATGTCGAGCGCGTCGTGGAGCGCATTCAGCACTCTCGGGATACGGGTGAAGCCTGGGAAGATACATTCCCGCTGCGTGGCGCGAATGGCCAGTACCGATGGTTCTTATCGCGTGCCGTACCGCTGAAAGATGCCGAAGGCTGCGTCACGCGCTGGTTCGGCACCAACACCGACATCACCGAGCGGCAACAGCGTGAGGACTTCCAAAAGCTGCTGTTGTATGAAGTCAGCCATCGCGTGAAGAACAGCCTTGCCATGGTGTCCGGTCTGCTCGATCTGCAGGCCAAAGGCCTCACTGGCACCATGCGCCACACGATCGAAGATGCATCGGTCCGCGTACGCACGGTGGCGACGGTGCACGACCAGTTGTGGCGACAGGCCGATGCTCGTGACATCGAGCTCGCGCCTTTTCTTTCCAATCTGGCTGCGGCACTCGCCACCAGTGCGCCCCGCCACACTACGATCGTCGACGTCGAGCCTGCAATCGTTTCAGCCGACGCGGCCGTACCAATCGGTCTACTGGTCAACGAGCTGGTCACCAACGCTTACAAACATGCCTATGCGCCCGACAGCGCAGGCGAAGTGCGCATCACCGGGCGGCGCACCAAGAAACGATGCTACGAGCTCGCGGTAGCGGACGCCGGCCGCGGCGTACCGAAAGACTTCGATCTTCGAAAAAAATCGCGCGGCAGCCTCGGCATGCGCGTGGTGACCAGCCTCGCAGCTCAACTGCAGGGCACTTTACGGGTCAGCGCCGCCCACCCGGGAACCCGCTTCACCGTGGAGTTCCCGACCAAGGGTTACACCGAGATCGGCGTATCCGGCGAGATGCCCGCGACTTCATAACCTCGTTTGAAGTCGCGCACATGCTTCGACATCCACTTTCTCGCCTCGTCCGCGTTCTTGTCTCTGACCGCGACGATGATGCGCCGCTGCGCGTCTGTGATGCGCGCGCGGGCCTGCGGAACCGTATCGATCATTCGAGCTAGCGAAGGCGCCAGCACTTGAGCAAGCGACTGCTTCGCCAGCACCAGCACCCGATTGCGCGACGCCGTGCCGAGCTGCTCGAAGAATGTGCCGACGATATTCACAGCGTCGGGATCGCCTTCCGGAGAATCGCGAAACGCCTCGCTGGTCTGGGTGAGCGCGACCAGATCGGCTTGCACCCGGCGCACCGCGGCCAGCGCGGCCACTTCCGGCTCGATCACCATCATCGCTTCCCAAACATCAACGAACGACACCTCGTGCAGCACCAGCGCGTGACGCATGCCCGACGCCACCTTCGCCGCCTCCGGCCGACTTACGATCATGCGCTTTGCGCCGGGCGGCCGCGCCACGAGGCCGGCACTTTCCAGCTGTCTCAGCGCTTCTCGTACTGTGGATCGATGCACGCGGAATTGCTGGGCGAGCTCGAGCTCCGCTGGCAGCACATCGCCATCGCGCAATGCGCGCGACAGAATTTTATGTTCGATAGCGGAGGAAACTTTCGTATAGGCGGGCGCCCGCTCGACTGGATCGAACAGCGCTACGGTGTCGGTAGTTTCAGTCGCGCCCGGTGCGCCAGCGCCGGGACGGCGTGGGCGGGCTGCAGATATCGTCTTTTTTTTCATGACCATGGTGTCTAAGCGGTCGTAGGGCGCAAAAGAGGTTATTGACTAAAAGACGGACTGTCGGACAATAGGTCAATTCGAGCGCCGGCGCCATCCGCCGGACCAGCACATGATCGGGGGCCGTCGTGGAAGATTTCGATTTCGGTTTGGGTGAAGATCTGGACGCATTGCGCGCCACGGTAGCGAAGTTTGCGAGCGAGCGCATCGCTCCGCTGGCTGCCGATATCGACCGTACCAACAAATTCCCGCGCGAGCTGTGGCCGGCGCTGGGCGAGCTGGGCCTGCTTGGCATCACCGTCGAGGATGAATACGGCGGCAGCGGCCTGGGCTATCTCGCCCACGTCATCGCGATGGAAGAAATCAGCCGCGCCTCCGCGTCGGTCGGCCTGTCCTATGGCGCGCACTCGAATCTGTGCGTCAACCAGCTTCGCCGCTGGGGCACGCCCGCGCAGAAGGAACGTTATCTCCCCCGCCTCATCTCCGGCGAGCACCTCGGCGCGCTGGCGATGAGCGAGCCGGGCGCCGGCTCCGACGTGGTCGGCATGGGCACACGCGCCGTGAAGAAGGGCGACAAGTACGTCCTGAACGGCAACAAGATGTGGATCACCAACGGTCCGACCGCCGAAACCCTCGTGGTCTACGCAACCCTCGATCCCGAACTCGGCCCGCGCGGCATCACGGCGTTCATCATCGAACGCGGCATGAAAGGCTTCTCCACGGCGCAGAAGCTCGACAAGCTCGGCATGCGCGGCTCCGACACGTGCGAGCTGGTGTTCCAGGATTGCGAAGTCCCCGCCGAGAACGTGCTGCATCAAGAAGGTAAAGGCGTGCAGGTGTTGATGAGCGGTCTGGATTATGAGCGCGTGGTGCTGGCAGGCGGGCCGCTCGGCATCATGCGTGCTTGTATGGATATTGTCATCCCCTACACGCACGAGCGTCGTCAGTTCGGACGAGCGATCGGCACGTTCCAGCTCATGCAGGGCAAGATCGCCGACATGTACACGACCATGAATGCATGCCGGGCCTATGTTTATGCCGTGGCGGCTGCCTGCGATCGCGGCAAAGTCACGCGCTTCGATGCGGCTGGCTGCATTCTGCAGGCCTCCGAGAAAGCAACGCAGATGGCGCTGGAAGCGATTCAAACGCTGGGTGGCAACGGCTACATCAACGATTACGATACCGGCCGCCTGCTGCGCGACGCGAAGCTGTACGAGATCGGCGCCGGCACCAGCGAAATCCGCCGCATGCTGATCGGCCGCGAGATTTTCGAAGCCACGGCGTAAGCGTTAGCAAGCCAGACAAGTGTCGCATGCAGTCATGGACTGCATGCGACCTGAATCCGCGGGAGCTCACTCATGTCGACCGTCACCACCAGCATCGATTCCCGAGGCGTCGCGACGCTGACGCTCAATCGCCCCGAAAAGCACAACGCCCTCGACGGCGCGACCATGGGCGAAATGTATGAGGCGCTGACGAAGCTCGGCAACGATCCGACAGCACGTGTCGTGGTGCTTACCGGCGCGGGCGCAAGCTTCTGTGCCGGTGCAGACATCGGCCACATGCGCTCGATGATGAACTTTACCGAAGAGCAGAACGTTGCCGACGCGCAGGTGCTGGCCAGGCTGCTGCGCAAGCTGGATGAATTCGAGCTGCCCATCATCGCACGCGTCAATGGCAATACATTTGGTGGCGGTGTCGGCGTCGTCGCCTGCGCGGATATTGCGATCGGCGCAGCCTCGGCGAAATTTGCGTTGACCGAAGTGCGACTCGGCATCGTGCCGGCGGCGATCTCTCCTTACGTCGTCGATGCTATCGGCAGTCGTCAGGCGCGTCGTTTGTTTCTCACTGCAGCACCTTTCACCGCCGCCGAGGCGCAGAGCCTGGGGCTGTTGCATTTCACAGCGGCGCCCGAGCAGCTCGATCAACTCGTCAACGAGCAGATCGATCATTTGCTGCGCGGTGGACCGCAGGCCGTGCGTGCAGCAAAACAGCTGGTCAAGCGCGTTGCGCACTTCCACGATCGCGATGTGCTCGGCGATGAAACCGCTCGCCTGCTGGCGCGTTTGCGCGTCAGCCCCGAGGGCAAGGAAGGTCTGTCGGCGTTCCTGGAGCGCAGGAAAGCAGGCTGGGTGCCGCAGGAGTAATTGGCTACCGTTGTCGTGGTGAAACTGGCTGGTGGAACGATGCGCCAGCCTGGATTTATGGCGGAATACCCCCTTTGTGCAACGCAAAATTAGGGGTAACATCCGACCCCTTTGAACAGGTCTGGGGGCCCAATGCAGCTGGACGGAAAGCTCGTCGCCATCACCGGCAGCGGTCGCGGCATTGGCCGCGCCATGGCAGTGGCCTTCGCTCGCAAGCGTGCCAACCTCGCACTGATCGATCTCAATGCCGAGCACCTGGCTCAGACCAAAGCGCTGTGCGAAGCAGAAGGCATCCGCGCTGTCACCTATCTTTGCAATGTCACGCACGAGCAGGAAGTCGAGAGCACGCTCGATCGGGTCGTAAGCGACTTCGGCCGGCTCGATGTGATGATCAACAATGCCGGCATCACCAAAGATGCGTTGCTGATCAAGGCACAGGACGGCAAGGTCATCAACAAGATGTCCATGGATCAGTGGCGCGCCGTTGTCGATGTAAATCTCACAGGCGTGTTTCTGGGCGCACGCGAAGCCGCCGCCCGCATGGTCACGCTGGGCAACGGCGGCGTCATCATCAGCACCTCGAGCATCTCCCGCGCGGGCAACATGGGCCAGTCGAACTACTCCGCCACCAAGGCTGGCGTCGTTTCGATGACGGTGGTGTGGGCCAAAGAGCTCGCGCGCTACGGCATCCGCACCGGTGCGATTGCTCCGGGCTTTACGCGCACCGAAATTCTCGACACGATGAAACCCGAGATGATCGAGCGCGCCGTCAACGCAGTACCGCTGCGTCGCATGGCAGAACCGGCCGAGATGGCCCATGCCGCGATCTTCATCGCGGAGAACGATTACTTTTCCGGCCGTGTCATCGAAGTGGATGGCGGCCAGAGACTCTGACCGCAGCTACTCGATGTTGCGGGCTATTTGAGATAAAGGGGTAAGTCATGAAGTTGAATGAAGTGCGGGCCGTCATCACGGGCGGCGCCTCGGGCCTCGGCCATGCAGTCGCGCAGCGGCTGATCAGCGCCGGCGGAAAAGTCACGCTGCTCGATGTGAACGAAGCGGCCGGTCAGGCCGCCGCTCAGGCGCTCGGCAGCAGCGCGTTCTTCTCAACCGTGGACGTCGCCAATGAAGCGGCCGTCGACGCCGCGATCGCCAAGGCCAAGAGCGACATGGGCGGCTTGAATCTCGCCGTCAATTGCGCCGGCGTGGCCTGGCCGCGTCGTATCGTCAACAAGGAAGGCGCCATGCCGGGCGACTTCTTCCGCAAGGTGGTCGAGATCAACCTGGTCGGCACGCTGCTGGTCGCCAAGGCCGCTGCCGCTGCGATGGGCACCAACGGCCAGAACGAAGAAGGCGAGCGCGGCGTGATCGTGATGACCGCGTCGGTCGCTGCGTTCGACGGCCAGATCGGCCAGGTCGCCTACTCCGCTTCCAAGGCCGGCGTCGCCGGCATGACGTTGCCGATGGCGCGCGATCTTTCGACCGCCGGCATTCGCGTCATGACCATCGCTCCGGGCATCTTCAAGACGCCGATGATGGCGTCGCTGCCGCAGGAAGCGCAGGACTCGCTCGGCAAGCAAGTGCCGTTCCCGCCGCGCCTGGGCCGTCCGGAAGAGTACGCCGCACTGGTCGCGCACATTTGCGAGAACACCATGCTGAACGGTGAAGTCATCCGTTTGGACGGTGCCATCCGCATGGCGCCGAAATAATAAGTACCTCGCTCCCATAGACGACAAAACGACAACACGCGAGCGGCTGTAGCCCACGAGACTCAAGCCATGACCGAACGTGAAGTAATGGAGTATGACGTCGTGATCGTCGGCGCCGGCCCTGCGGGGCTGGCGTGCGCGATCCGGCTCAAGCAGCTCAAGCCCGATCTGAACATCTGCGTGCTGGAAAAGGCTTCGGCCGTCGGCGCGCATTCGCTGTCGGGCGCGGTGCTGGAATCCGGCCCACTGGAAGCGCTGCTGCCGAACTGGCGCACCGAGTACACCGGCATGAAAGTGCCGGCGGCCGAAGACGACGTGCGGCTGATGACGCGCACCGGGTCGTTCAAGCTGCCGAACTGGGCGGTGAATCTCTCGCCCATGAACAATCATGGCAATTTCATCGTCTCGCTCGGCCAGCTGACGCCCTGGATGGCGTCGCAGGCCGAGGCGCTCGGCGTCGACATCTTCCCGGGCTTTGCCGCCGCTGAAGCGGTGTTCGACGAGAACGGCGCCGTCAAAGGCGTGCGCATCGGCGACATGGGCATCGAGAAAGATGGCGAACCCGGCCCGAACTACACACCGGGTGTGGAGATCCATGCGGGCACGACGGTGCTGGCCGAAGGCTCGCGCGGCTCGATGTCCAAACAGCTCATCGCCAAATACAACTTGCGCGATGGCATCGATCCGCCGACGTTCGGTTTGGGCTTCAAGGAACTTTGGCAGTTGCCGCCGGGTCGCGTGCAGCCGGGCCGCATCGAGCATGCGTTCGGCTGGCCGCTCGATACCGCAACCTACGGCGGCAGCTTCCTTTATCACCTCGACAACGATCGCGTGTATGTCGGCTATGTCGTGGGCCTGAACTACAAGGATCCGCGACTGAAGCCGTTCGAGGCGTTTCAGCAGTTCAAGAATCATCCGCGCATCAAGCCGCTGCTCGAAGGCGGCGAGATTCTCGCGGCGGGTGCCCGCACGATTGCGGCGGGTGGCTATCAATCCCTGCCCCGCCTCGATATGCCGGGTGCCATGCTGATCGGCGACGCCGGCGGCACGCTCAACGTCTTCAAGATCAAGGGCATTCACCAGGCGATCCGCTCCGGCACCCTGGCCGCCGAGCACCTGGCCGAGCAAGGCAAGAGCGTGGGCTTCGATGCCCGCTGGCGGAACTCCGCCGGGCATCAAGAATTGCACTCGGTGCGGAACTTCAAGCCGGCATTCAAGCGCGGGCTGTACTTTGCGATGCTCAATGCCGGCATCGAAGCGCTGCTGAAGGGCAAGGTGCCCTGGACCCTGCGCAACACGGCGGACTGGTCGGCACTGGAGAAACTGGATGACTATGCGTCGCCGGATCGCGGCTGGAGCGATCGCACGCTGCCGCCACGCGACCGCCTGGCGTCGGTGTTTTTTGCCGGTAACGTCCACGATGAGGCGCAACCGGCGCACCTGAAGGTGCTGGACACGTCGATCTGCGTCACTCGGTGTACCAAGGAATATGGAAACCCTTGCCAGAACTTCTGCCCGGCCGGCGTGTACGAAATGGTCGATGACGGCCAGGGCGGCAAGCGTCTGCAGATCAACGCCGCCAACTGCGTACATTGCAAGGCGTGCGACATCAAGGATCCGTACGAGATCATCAACTGGACCACGCCGGAAGGCGGCTCGGGCCCGAACTACCAGAACATGTAGTTACTGGCGCGCGGCGGGTCGCTGATATGGAACCCGCCGCGCAGCCGATCTGGACGCCCTCCCCCGAGCGTACGCACGACGCGGCGCTCACCCGCTTCTCACATTACGTACAAGAGCGCTACAAAGCGCCGATACACGACTACACCTCGCTGCACCGCTGGTCGGTCGAGTTCCCCGAGCACTTCTGGAATGCGCTGTGGGATTTTTGCGAGATCCGCTGCTCGCAAAAAGCACAACAAACCATCGAAGACGGCGCTCGCATGCCCGGCGCCCGCTGGTTCGTCGGCGCGCTGTTGAACTATGCCGAGAATCTCATTCCGGCCGGCGACGATTCGATCGCCATCATCTTCCGTAACGAAAGCGGCGAGCGGCGGGAGCTGACGCGATATCAGCTGCGCGCCGAAGTCGCGCGGGTCGCAGACGGCCTGAAACGAGCAGGCGTCAGGATGGACGATCGCGTTGCCGGCTATCTGCCCAACATCCCCGAAGCCGTCATCGCGATGCTGGCCACCACCAGCCTGGGCGCGATCTGGTCCTCCTGCTCGCCGGACTTCGGCACCGGCGCCGTGGTCGATCGCTTCGGACAAATCAAGCCGCGCGTATTGTTTGCTACGGACGGCTACCGGTACGCCGGCAAGAACTTCGACTGCATGCCAACCGTCGCCGCGGTGTGCAAACAGATCCCCAGCATCGAGCAGGTGGTGCTCGTACCCTATCTCAACCCCGATGCGCGCACCGATCGACTGCCGCAGGGCGTGACCTTCAGTCTGTTCGGCAAGAGCAGGAAAGCACTGTCGTTCTTGCAGCTGCCATTCGAGCAGCCAGCGTTCATTCTGTATTCGTCCGGCACGACCGGCGCACCCAAGTGCATCGTGCACAGCGCCGGCGGTGCGCTGCTGCAGCAGATGAAAGAAAACATTCTGCATTCGGACATGGGGCGCGAGGATCGTTATTTCTATTTCACGACCTGCGGCTGGGTGATGTGGAATAGCCTGGTGAGCGGCCTGGCGACGGGTGCGACCATTGTGCTGTTCGATGGCGCGCCGTTGCAGCCGGACCCGAAAATTCTGTGGCGTCTGGCCGCCGAAGAGCGCGTCACGATTTTTGGCACGGGGCCGAGGTTTCTCACGACCTGCGAACAACTTGGTCTGCGACCGCGCGAGGAATTCGATCTGAGCGCGCTACGAACCGTGCTATCGACCGGTGCGCCGCTGAGCCCGGCCAGTTATCGATACGTTTATCGGGACGTGCACCCCGATGTGCAGCTCTCCTCCATTTCCGGCGGTACGGACATCATGGCGTGCTTCGGCACCGGCTGCCCCTGGCTGCCAGTGTATGAAGGCGAGATGCAGGCGCTCGGCTTGGGAATGAAAGTCGAAGTGTTCGACGACTCCGGCAAGTCACTGATCGGTCAGCAGGGCGAATTGGTGTGCACTCACCCGTTCCCGTCGCTGCCGGTCGGTTTCTGGGGCGACACGCAGGCGGATCATTTCATGGCCACTTATTTCGCCCGCTATCCAAATGTCTGGTGGCATGGCGATCTGGCCACGATCACCTCCCGAGGCGGCCTGATCGTGCACGGCCGTTCCGATGCCGTGCTGAAGCCCAGCGGCGTACGCATCGGCACAGCCGAGCTGTATCGCCAGCTGGAGCAAGTCGACGAGGTGGTCGAAGCGGTCGCCATCGCTCAGGAGCTCAAGGGCGACGTGCGGATCGTGCTGTTCGTCCGCCTGCGCGACGGCCTGACACTCGATGAGCCGCTGCGCGACAAGATCTGCCGGACCATCCGCGACAACACTTCCCCGCGCCACGTCCCGTCCAAGGTCATTCAGGCGCCGGACCTGCCCCGGACCCTCAATGGCAAGCTGGTGGAGCTGGCGGTCCGCGATGTGGTCCATGGCCGCGTGCCCAAGAGCCTGGCGGCCCTGGCAAATCCGGACTCGCTGGCCTTCTTCAAGCACCGCCCGGAGCTGAAGGACTGAACCGAACGCCGCTTGCGGTTACTATTGGCGCCGACAGGACGATTCAAAAGCTCCAGCAGTGCCCGACCACCCTACGCCCGCGACCACCGTCGCCGCCCTCTACGACATCGAATGCACCCGCCTCGGGTATCAACGCGATCCCGTGCAGGAGCGTGTGGTCGCGCATCTGGATGATTTGCGGCAGCGCCTGCTGGCACCGCAACCCAAGGGGGGGCTGTTCAAAGGCCTGCTGTCATCGCGGAAGGAACATCAGCTGCAGAAGGGTCTGTACCTGTGGGGCGGCGTGGGCCGCGGCAAGACCTGGCTGATGGATCTGTTCTATCAATCGCTGCCCTTCAAGGACCGGCAGCGCAGCCACTTCCATCGGTTCATGCAGTCGGTGCACGACGAGCTGAAGAAACATCAGGACCGCGCCGACCCGCTGGAGCTGGTCGCCGAAAAGATCGCCAAGAAGACCCGCATCATCTGTTTCGACGAATTCTTCGTGTCCGACATCGCGG
Source organism: Steroidobacter cummioxidans (assembly GCF_003104955.1). Classification (NCBI taxonomy): domain Bacteria; kingdom Pseudomonadati; phylum Pseudomonadota; class Gammaproteobacteria; order Steroidobacterales; family Steroidobacteraceae; genus Steroidobacter; species Steroidobacter cummioxidans. The sequence continues at coordinate 27,000 of NZ_LSRW01000047.1, forward strand.
ACGCGATGCTGCTCGGCACTTTGTTCCGAGCGTTGTTCGATCGCGGCGTCACGTTAGTGGCAACGTCAAACGTGCCGCCGGACGACCTTTACAAGGAAGGTCTGCAGCGCGCGCGTTTTCTGCCCGCGATCAAGCTCTTGAAAGAAAACACACAGGTCGTTCACGTCGACAGCACAACCGACTATCGCCTGCGCCTGCTGGAAAAGGCGACAACCTGGTTCGATTCGCACGATGCCAAGACCACGCCGGCGCTGGTCAGTCTCTTCGAAGCGATGGCAGGCGAGCCTGGCGAGGTCGATGCGACACTGACGTTGAACCATCGCCGTCTGCATGCGAAGCGCCACGCCGGCGATGTCATCTGGTTCACATTCAAGGAACTGTGCGACGGGCCGCGCGGCCAGGCCGACTACATCGAGATCGCGCGCTGCTATCACACCGTGTTCGTCAGCGATATTCCTTCGCTCGGCGTGGAGTCGGAAAACCAGACACGGCGCTTCATCACCATGATCGACGAGTTCTACGACCGCGCCGTCAAGCTGATCGTTTCGGCCGACCAGCCGGTGACCGAGCTGTATCACGGCGCGAAGCTCAAGTTCGAATTCGAGCGCACGCAGAGCCGTCTGATCGAGATGCAGTCGCAGGAGTATCTCGCGCGACCGCACCAGCCCTGAGCATCGACCGGAGCATCAGCCCGACAGCGCCATCGTCCTTTGCGGCATGAACTGCGCTTTGCGACGCGTTTCCGCACTCTCTATCGCCCGAGCCGCGGCGCCCATGTCACCGCCCTGCTCCATCACTCGCGCAGTCAGCTGCCAGTTGAACGGGCTCGACGGCTTCAACTGCGTCCGCTCTGCGATCAATGCCCGCGCCAGCCGGATCTGGCCCGAACGCAGTGCCGCCTCGATCAACGTGAGATGAATCAAGTCGCGCTGCGCATTGCTACCCCCGAAGCGGTTCGCAATGGTCCGGATCGCCTGCAACCGACGCACCACATCGTCATAGTTGCCCTCGGCGAACGACACAAGCGCTTGCGCCAGCGGTAAACCCACGTCGCGCGTCATCATCGCGTTCGTGTCCGTACCGGCGCACTTCTGCTCCATCGCCGCGATCGTCTGTCGCGCCAGATCGAATCGCTGCGCACCGACGAATGCCATGACCGCATGCGCATCGTTGAACGCGTAATAGGCGTGATCGACGAACGGCTCCCAACAACTGGCCAGAGCGCGCCAGCGATCGGCTACATCGACACCGCGCAACTGCAATCGCCAGAGCATCGCCGACCCGTCGAGCATTTCCAGTGGCACTTGCGACGGCGCCGGCCTGACGCGGCGGTCATACAGATCCAGCACCTGCGACACATTGCCCGCATCGAGATGAAGCAAGGCGAGATGCCACCAGTTGTGGCACGCCAGACCATTGTTGTCCGCCCAATCCCGCTCACGTGAGGTCAGAAAATCGATGCCCTCGCGGATGCGACCTTGCATCTCCATCACGTGAGTCACGGCGTGCACGCCCCAGGCGTCGACCGGATTGATTTCCAGCGCCCGGCGACCCACGTCCTCGGCGCGCGAATACAGCCCGTTCTCCTCCAGACCGAACGCATACATTCCGAGGACATAGTTATATCCCGGCGCGCTCGTGTCCCACTCCGGCAACACCTGCGCCACGCGATCGCGCAGCATGGTGCCGGAGCCGTTGAAGAAATCGCCGACGTGCGCCACCTGCAGCGCCAGCAGATCCCGCGGATATTCCAACAGGATTTCGCCATAGCGATGCACCGAGCCGGCGAAGTCGCCCTGCAGCCAGGTACGCGCTGCGGCAGCGTGCGCCCGCTCACGATCGTTAGCCCGGCGACCTAACGATTCGATGGCCTCGATGCTCTCCGTCAGCAGTGGCACCACCATGCGATCTGTCGCCATGATCATGAGCGCGGCCCGCAGACAATGCCCCATGGCGAAGTCTGGATCGGTCTCCAGGGCCAATTGAATCGTCGCCAGCGGATCGAGCCGGTAACTCACCGACAGTTCCAGCGCCTGCTCGAACTGCGCCATCGATGCGGTGCTGCGGGCGGAAACCGGGCAACCGCGTAAATCTCGTAGAGACATGACCTTCCTCCTGCGGGATGTGAGGCAGGCCGACAAAGAGGGCCGGCCATGGGATGTATTTGTACGCAGCCCTCGTGAGTTGAAGGTCTCGACAGCCGTGAAAAATGCGTGAAAATGCGGCAAACAAATTCGCGCAGATTCGCCCGTGAGTGCACTGACTTTACAAGTCCTGGGCTCATTTCACGTCCGCGACGCGAGCGGCGGCGAAGTCCGCATTGCTTCGCGCAAAGGTCGCGCCCTGCTCGCCTATCTCGCATTGCGTCCCGGTGAATCTCACAGCCGCGATCGCCTCGCCCATTTGCTTTGGGAAGATGCCGACGAGGAATTGGCGCGAACCAGCTTGCGTCAGGCGCTGGCCGCGCTGAGAAAATCCCTGCCGACCGCAGCGCAGACAGCGTTGCTCGCCGACACCGACAGCGTCGGTATAGATGCCGGCTTGCTACAAAGTGACATCGCAGCATTTCGCGACGCCCTGCTCGCCGGCACACGCACTGCGTTGCAAGACGCAATCAGCCACTATCGCGGCGACTTGTTAGACGGCTTCGACGCACGCTCGACCGCCTTCGATGAATGGCTGAGCAGCGAGCGCAGCGCCTTACGCAAACAAATGGGCGATACCCTGCAGCGCCTCACCGATCTGTGCATGGCGGCCAAGGACAACGATGGCGCGTTGACAGCGTGCACCAAGCTCGTATCGCTGGAACCGCTCAATGAAGCCGCGCACCGTCGCATCATGGAGCTGCAAGCCAAGCGCAACTCATATGCCGAAGCGCTTCGTCAGTATCGTGTGTGTCGCGATGTATTGCGTCGAGAGCTGGATGTTTCACCCGAAGCAGCGACCGAGCAGCTGTATCGCGAACTGATGCGCAAACGACGTGCGGCAGTTGCCGGGGCCGCCGATAGCGAGCCATTCATTGACCAGGCTGTCGACGCCGCGCCAGCGCCTGCCGCACGTCAGGAGTTGCGGCCCAGCCTGCGCGACGCGACGATATTCGTCGCTCGGCTCGAGGGTTTGCTGGAAACCGAAGCACGACTCGACCCCGAAGAGGCGCAATTGCTCTCGAACGAGTTTCAACGCCGCGTGCAAAGTGCGGTTCAGGAATTCGGCGGACTCACCGATCGCCGGGTCGGCTCGAATGTCATGGCGGTGTTCGGCATCCCTCATTCGTATGGCAATGAAAACGAGCGCGCCGGGCGTGCCGCGTCGATGTTACGTGACGTAGTGAACGCGAAGCCGTGGCCCGTGCCCTGCAAGCTGGCACTGCGCATTGGCATCGCCCAGGGGCAGGTCCTCTGCGGCAGCGAAGTGTTTCCCTTGAGCGGACGACCAACCCACGAAGCGCATACGCTGGCGGCGCAGGCGCGAGACGGCGAAGTGTTGATCTCGGAGGATATGCGCGCGCTGAATGCCATTGGCGCCGACGGTGCCACGGCCACGCAACCGTTCGTTGGACGTCGTCCGGAACTGGCGATGATTCTCGCGTCGCTGGATCGATGCATGTCGAGCCGGCACGGTCGCGCGATCATCGTGCGCGGTGAAGCGGGGATTGGCAAAACACGGCTGGTCGATACCGTTAGAAGCGCAGCCGTCGAGCGCGGCGTCGGCGTTCATTCGGCTCAGATTTTCGATTTCGGTCAGTCGCCCGGCCGCCGCCCGATCACGACCTTGGCCCTGAGCCTGCTTGGCATCCACACCGATGCGCCCGCTGCTGAACGCAAAGCCGCCGCGCAACGCATGGCTGCGCTGAGGCGCGGCAGCATCGATCAAATCATCTTCTTGAGCGATCTGATCAACGCGCCCCTGGAGCCGGAGTTGGCGGCATTGGAGAAAGCGATGGAAGTCGCCACTCGTCAGCGCGGTCGCACGCTGGCGCTGGCGCAGATCATCGAAGCGGCGGCGCAGCGCTCACCGCAGCTGCTGGTCGTCGAAGACGTGCACTGGGCAGACACGGATGAGCTGGCGCGACTCGGCGAGATCGCAGCCGTGGTCGCGAACTGTCAGATCCTGTTCATCATGACGACGCGTCCGGAGGGCGATCCCATCAGCGCAAGCTGGCGCGCTCGTGCTCGCGGTTGCCCGGTAACGACGGTGGATCTCGCACCGCTGGCCGAAGACGAAGCACAGGAACTGGCGGCGCATTATCCCGCGCTGTCGAGCGAGACCATTCAGGAATGTATCGTGCGAGCGGATGGCTATCCGCTGTTTCTCGATCAGCTACTGCGCTCGGCCAGCACCGGCCAACATACATTGCCCGGATCGGTGCGCTCCTTGGTGCTGTCACGCGCCGATAGTCTGTCGGAACAAGATCATCGGGCTCTGGAGGCCGCCGCCGTGCTGGGTCAGCGGACCGAGCTGGCGGTTGTGCGTCGCATGCTCGAAGACGACAGCTACGAGCCCGCAAACCTCATTGCCACCGCGCTCGTGCGCAGCGATGGCATCGATTTGGAGTTCGCTCACGCGCTGTTCCGTGACGCCATCTATGAGTCGACTCTGAAGTCGCAGCGACGAGCGCTACATCGTGTGGCCTCGGAGTGGTTTGCATCTCGCGATCTCTCGCTCCACGCCGAGCATCTGGCCGCGGCGGATGACGACAACGCCGCCGAGGCTTACATCAAAGCCGCCGAAGCCGAGCGCACGGCCCTTCGATACGAACGTGCGCTCAACCTGGCCAACAAGGCGAGCGCCGTCGCACGAGAGCCGATGATGCTGCATCGGACCAGCATGCTGCTCGGTGAGTTGCTGCTGCATCTGGGTCGCACTCACGACGCGCTGGCGGCATATCGCGAAGCTTTGGATTTCGCCATCGAGCAGACCGGTCATGGCACGGCGTGGCTCGGCGTCGCCTCGGCCTTGCGCGTGATGGATCGCCATGAAGAGGCGCTCGATGCATTGGAGCGCGCACAGACCTTGTTTGGCGAAACCGCCGATGCACAAACCCGGGCCCGGATGAGCACCTTGCACGGCAATCTTTGTTTTCCTCTCGGTCGCTTCGATGCTTGTTTGCAAGCCCACCAGACGGCCTATCAATACGCGCAGCAAGCCAACTCTCCGCCCGAACTGGCCCGCGCTTTGGGCGGGCTCGGCGATGCTCACTATCAGCGCGGCAACCTGCTGACGGCGCGCCAGCATTTCGTGCAATGTGTGAAGGAAGCGCGCGAACACGGATTGATCAGCGTGCTGCTCGCGAACCTGCCGATGGTCGGTATTACTCACGTCTATTGCGGCGAAGTCGCTGCCGGGCGCGCCAGCCTGCAAGAGTGCCGGGAGATCGCACGCCGCGTCGGCGATTTGCGCAGCGAGATGATTTCGGTGCTGTGCCTCACGTCCGGCTTGATCCTGCAAGGCAAGCATGAGGAGCGCAGCCAGCTGGCCAGACAAGCGATGCGGATGGCGAAACAACTGGGCGCGCGCCGCTTTCATGCCGAATGCCTGGGCATCCTCGCCAGTTGCATGACGGCCCCGGAGAGTCGCGACGAAGCCCTGCGTCTGGTCGCGGAAGGCCTGCAGCTCAGCCGCGAACTGGGCATGTCCTACTGCGGAGCTTCGCTGCTGGGAATATTGGCGCGCTTGACGCCCGATCCGGCGCAACGTGCAGCCGCGCTCGCAGAAGGTGAAACCGTGCTCGCCTCAGGCTGTGTCAGTCACAGCTATTTCGAGTTCTATCACCACGCGATGGAAGTGAGCATCGAGCAAAGCGCCTGGCAGGCGGCGCGCCGTTACGCCAATGACCTGTCCACATACACGGCTGCCGAGCCCCTGGCGCCGACGGATCTACAGAGCGCGCGTGCCCGCTTGCTGGCTGACGTGGGTGAGAACATCATCACGCCACAAACGATTTTCGAGTTGGAGACGCTGAAGCAGCGTTGTCAAACCATGGAAGCGGTGGCGCTCATTCCTGCGGTCGACGCGGCAATCACGCTGGTCAGCCGGCCACCGACCGCCTGACGCAAAAAAGGCCCTCGCGAGAGGGCCTTTTGTTTCAAACAATAGAAATTGCCGACTTACGACTGATACGCCGCGCCAGTCTTCGCTTTCACTTCTTCAGCAGTGACACCCGGCGCCAGCTCGACGAGCTTGAACGGCGACTTGCGGTCCGGACGCGCGAACACCGCGAGTTCCGTAATCAACATGTCGACCACACCCGCGCCGGTCAGCGGCAGGTCGCACTGCTGCTTGAACTTCGGCGAGCCGTCCTTTGACGTGTGCTCCATCACGACCACGACGCGCTTCACGCCCGCGACCAGGTCCATCGCGCCGCCCATGCCCTTCACCATCTTGCCGGGCACCATCCAGTTCGCGAGGTCACCGTTCGCGGACACTTCCATGCCGCCGAGAATGGACAGATCGATGTGGCCGCCACGGATCATGCCGAAGCTGTCGGCCGAGGAGAAATACGAAGAGATCGGCAGCTCGGTGATGGTCTGCTTGCCGGCATTGATCAGGTCGGGATCCTCTTCGCCTTCGAACGGGAACGGTCCCATGCCCAGCATGCCGTTCTCCGACTGCAGCACCACTTTCATTCCTTCCGGAATGTAGTTGGCCACCAGCGTCGGGATGCCGATGCCGAGATTCACATAGAAGCCGTCTTTGAGTTCACGGGCCGCGCGGGCGGCCATTTGATCGCGAGTCCAGGGCATTTGAGTAACCTATGAATTCTGAGGGTGGGATCGAGCTTCAGGCGGCCGTGCGCTTGCGCACCGTGCGCTGCTCGATGCGCTTGACGTAATCCGTGCCCTTGACGATCCGCTGCACGAAAATGCCCGGGGTGTGGATCTGATCCGGATCCAGCGTGCCCGCCTCGACCAGCTCCTCCACTTCCGCGATGGTGACGCGGCCGGCGCTCGCCATCATCGGGTTGAAATTGCGCGCGGTCTTGCGATAGATGAGATTGCCTTCGGTATCGCCCTTCCACGCCTTCACGATCGACAGGTCCGCGGTCAGGCCCGTCTCCAGAATGTATGTATCGCCGTTGACGACGCGCGACTCCTTGCCTTCGGCGACCAGCGTGCCGGCGCCGGTGCGCGTATAGAAACCGAAGATGCCAGCGCCACCGGCACGAATGCGCTCGGCCAGAGTGCCCTGCGGATTGAATTCCAGCTCCAGCTCGCCGGCCAGATACTGCCGCTCGAACTCTTTGTTCTCGCCGACGTAGGAAGAAATCATTTTCTTGATCTGGCGGGTCTTCAGCAGCATCCCCAGGCCGAAGTCGTCGACGCCGGCATTGTTGGAAACCACCGTCAGGCCTTTCACGCCCGAGTCGCGCAACGCCAGGATCAGGTTCTCCGGAATGCCGCACAGGCCGAAGCCGCCGGACATGACGGTGAGCCCGTCACGCACCACCCCCTCGAGAGCCGCGCGGGCGCTCGGATACACCTTCGATGCATTTGTCATAGAAATTGCCCTGAAATCGCCTGAGAAATCGGCCTGCGGCTGTGCGGCCGCCGCTGTTATGACCGGCGGGGCATTGTACCTGCCCTGCTGCCCCACAGCACTGCTATGCAGATCTGGCGGGCCACGGCAATTGCGCAAATTGCGTGAAACCCTGGATTTCACAGCGAGGCGCCCTGCTCACTGCGTTCTGCGGCAGCCGCGCCGCCAGCCGCGCTCACAGCACGAGTGTCGGATGGGGCTACAGTCCGTTTTGAAAAAGTTGCAGTGCAGCGTTCAGGTTAGGTACAAACCGCACAAAACAGCAAAAACAAATTCATAAGAACACGGCGGGACGGGACGGACATCTTGTTGCACTGGCTGAGGGAAAGCTTCGAACTGGCGCGTGGCGGAAGTGCCCATAACGTCAGGCCCATGGAGGGCCTGCGTGGCTTGGCCGTACTGCTGGTGTTCCTGGTTCATTACGAATCGCTGCTCGAGCCGTGGATCGCAGCAGATGCGTCGCTTGGCGTCGTCGCCGGGGCATTGCGCATCATCGGCAATAGCGGCGTCGATCTGTTCTTCGTGCTCAGCGGCTACCTGATCTACGGCTCGCTGCTGACGCGCCAGCAATCCTTCCTGCACTTCTTCACGCGACGGCTGCAGCGAATCTATCCCGCGTTTACAGCTGTATTCCTGTCTCTTATACACATCTCCGAGCC
>NZ_LSRW01000048.1:0-89551 GCF_003104955.1 Steroidobacter cummioxidans
GGGCCACGCCGTCGTCCATCCGGAAAAAAACCTCGCGTTGCACAACGTAGGTCGATCCGGCGTCATCGTAGTCGATCCGCGCCTGCGCCGCTTCAGTGTCACTGGAAAAGCAGCCCAGAGAAGGGATGTACTTGTCGAAGTAGATCCAATCGCTTTTCGACGCCGGAAGAATCGAAGAACCGAACGCGAGGGACTGAAAGAGCAGTGAGGAAAGGAACAAACAGACGAAGTGAACACGGCGGCCGAAATCCATATCGAGGTACCCCTTGCGATAACCAGTCAGGGGTAGATGCGCCGTCCCTGAGCCGAGATGATTGTTGTATCCGAATGCAGACCGAGCCTACACCGCCAATCGTGACAGGATCAATCGGGGAGAGCGCTTTGCAATACGTAGTCGATGTGTTCGATTACCGCACGCGACGAGAGGGACAGATTTAGTTCTTTACTCAACTCATCTGACGACGGCAGCGCGGTGCAATTATTTCTCGGGAGTGCCGGCTGCAGCGCCTTTCTTCGTATGCCGCACATCTTCGCCGCTGGCGACGAACAGAACCTGCTCGGCGATGTTCTTGGCGTGGTCGCCGATGCGCTCCAGGCCTTTGAGCGCGAACACGGTGTCGATGGTCGCGCCGAGGTATCGAGCGTCTTGCATGGAAACGNGCGTCAGGATCTGACGGAGCGCGGCGGCGAATTCGCTGTCGAGCTCTGAATCGCGTGCACGTACCGCGCGGGCCATGTCTGCATTCGATTCGTCGAGCGCACGAACAGCGTCGCGAAGCATGCCGGTGGTCAGCTCGGCCATGTGGCGAAGGAACCGTGCGACTGCGAGCACCGGCCCTTGTGGCTCGCCCGTGGCGACACGGCCTGCAAACTTGGCGATTTTCTTCGCTTCATCACCGGCTCGCTCCAGTTCGACAGTGATGCGTGAAGCGGCTTTGGCCATGCGCAGATCGCTGGCCATGGGTTGATGAAGCGCGATCAGACGGAACGCTTCACGATCGACGAAGCGCTCCAGCTCGTTGACCTTCCTTTGCTTCCCGCGACAACACCAGCTGAGCAATGGCGGCATCGCCATCGAGCAGCGCGTGCACGGCGGAGGACACCTGATCGATTACCAGTCCGCCCATGCCCACGATCTGCAGGCGCAGGTCGGAGAGCGCGGCATCGAATGCCTTGGCGGTGTGGCCTTCCACCGGATCGGGTCCGCCCAGGGTGCTCATGGTCGACCGGGCTTAGCCGTAACGGCCGGTGATGTAATCTTCGGTCGCCTTCTTGCTCGGGTTCGTGAAGATCTTGGCGGCCTCGTCGAACTCGATGAGCTCGCCCAGGTACATGAAGGCGGTGTAGTCCGAAACACGCGCGGCCTGTTGCATGTTGTGAGTCACGATCAGCACCGTAACCTGATCGCGCAGCGTTGAGATCAGCTCCTCGATCTTCGCGGTGGCGATGGGATCGAGCGCCGAGGTGGGCTCGTCGAACAGCAGAATTTCCGGTGTGGTCGCGAGCGCGCGGGCGATACACAGACGCTGCATCTGACCGCCGGACAACGCCAGCGCCGAATCCTGCAAGCGATCCTTTACTTCATCCCACAACGCAGCACCACGCAGAGCCTTCTCCACTTCCTCGGCGAGCGTCGCGCGATTGCGCACGCCACGCAGGCGCAATCCGTAGGCCACATTCTCAAAAATCGTCTTGGGGAACGGGTTCGGCTTCTGGAACACCATGCCGATGCGCATGCGCACTTCGATCGGATCGATGCCCGAGCCGACCAGATTGATGTTGTCCGGATGCAGCGTGATGCTGCCTTCGTAACGCGTGTCCGGCTGCAGATCGTGCATGCGGTTGAAGCAACGCAGGAACGTGCTCTTGCCGCAGCCCGACGGACCGATCAGCGCCGTGACCTGCTTGTCCGCAATGGGAATCGACAGATTCTTCAGCGCGCGGTTCTGGCCGTAATAGAAGTTCAGATTGTCGACCTGCGCTTTGACGCTGGTGATCGCACGTGTCTGACGAGTGTCATCCACTGCGATGGTGACCCGAGGCGTCGCGGCTCCCGCCGGCGGCTGGCTCGAGCGTGCAGGTTCTTCGTTACGCAATGTGCTCTCCGGGGTGCCCCGTGTGCTCGTGGTGTCGATCATAGATCACCAATTGATCTTTTTGCGGAAGCGATAGCGGATCCAGATCGCCACCGCGTTCATGAGCAGCGTCATGCCGAGCAGAATCGCGCCGGCGGCCGCTGCGTTCGCCTGGAACGCCTGGTCCGGACGCGACACCCAGTTGAACATCTGGATCGGCATCGCCGTGAACGGATCTTTCAACCACGCAAAGGAAATGAACGGGAATTCGCTGGTGACCGGTGAGGACGGCAGGAAGGCGATGAAGCTCAGTGCGCCGATCGTGATGATGGGCGCCGTCTCGCCGATGGCACGCGACAGGCCGAGGATCATGCCGGTGAGGATGCCGCCCGTGGAATACGGCAGCACGTGATCCTTCGTGACTTCCCAGCGCGTCGCGCCCAAGCCATACGCCGCTTCGCGAATCGATTTCGGCACGGCGCGAATCGACTCGCGCGTCGCGACGATGACGATGGGCAGAATCAACAATGCGAGCGTCAAGCCGGCCGCGGCAATGCTCTGCCCCAGGCCGAACTGATACACGAACAAGCCCAGCGCCAGCAGGCCGTAGACGATGGACGGCACGCCCGCGAGGTTGGTGACATTGATTTCAATGATCGCCGTGAACCAATTCTTCGGCGCGTATTCCTCGAGATAAATCGCCGCCGCGACACCCACCGGCACGGCGCAGAACGCGGTCACCAGCATGATGAGCGACGTGCCCACCCAAGCACCCAGAATGCCGGCGCGCTCGGCACGGCGTGACGGGAAGTTGGTGAAGAAGTCCCAGCCGAAGCGCTCCGAGCCGTCCATCACCAGGTTCATGAACAGGATCGCCAGGATGCCCAGACAGGCAAACATCAGCACCAGGCCGACGATCACGAACACCTGATCGAGCATCTTGCGACGGGACAGGCCGGTGCGAATCGAGTCCGGCTTCAAGTACTCCGGAACGGCATTGGGCAACGTGGCCATTAGTAAGCCTCCCGGAACTTACGAGTCAGCGAGAAGCCAATGACGTTGAAGATCAGCGTGATCAACATCAGAACCAGACCGGCGGCGAAAATACTTTGATAACCGATGCTGCCGTGGGGCAGATCGCCCAGGCTGACCTGCACGATGTACGCGGTAATGGTGGCCGCCTGCTCGCGCGGATCGAATGTGAAATTCGGCTGCATGCCGGCGGCGATCGCCACCACCATCGTCTCACCGACGGCGCGCGAGATGCCGAGAATGAAGGCGGCCGCGAGACCCGAGAACGCGCCCGGCACGACGACGCGCAGCGCGGTCTGCAAGCGCGTCGCGCCCATCGCGTACGAGCCTTCACGCATATAACGCGGCACCGAGCGCATCGCGTCCTCGCTGACCGACGCGACATAAGGAACGATCATCAGGCCGATCACCAGGCCGGCGCTCAGCATGTTGAAGCCCGGCAGCTCCGGCATCAGCTTCTGCAACAACGGCGTGACCGCCGTCAGCGCGAAGTAGCCGTACACGACGGTCGGCACCGCGCCGAGCAATTCCAGAATGGGTTTGACGGTTTCGCGCAGTCGATGCGAGGCGAACTCGCTCAGGTAGATCGCAATGATGGTGCCCACGGGGACCGCGACGACCAGCGCCACCATGGTGGTGGTGAGCGTGCCCGCGACCAGCGGCAGGATGCCGTAGTGGGCGTCCGCGAACAGCGGCGTCCACATCGTGTCGGTGAGGAATTCTTTCAACGAGACGTGCTCGAAGAACGCCGAGGACTCACTCAACAGGATGACGACGATGGCGAGCGTCGTGAACACCGCCACCAGACCGGCCGCGAGCAGCAAGGTCTCGATGATGCGGTCCCGGATCTTGCGATAGCGCAGACCGCTGCGCAAAACCAGATCGTTTGACTTTGTGGCCGCCGTGGAAACCATAGATACCCGCTACTCGCTGTCCGTGTTGTGCACGCCTCTTGGGGGTGCACCGGCCCTGCTGCGAAAGGGCGCCATTGTAGTGTCCCGGCGCTCCCGATCCCAGACGTTAGGGCAAAGCGGCGGAACTCTCGGCAAGGGGAGCCCCGAGAATCCCGCCCTACCAGTGGATTTTTAGAGCTTGCCTTCGCGCGCCAGCAGCGCGTCGATGGTCACGCCCACTTCCGGCACGCCGCCGAATACCGTGCCCAGCTTCTTGTCGCTGAAGTGTTTCAACGCCAGCTTGTAAGCCTCGGCCGGCAGCGGGACATAACCCACTTCCTTGGCGAGCTCGGCGCCGTCGCTCAGGTAGAACTGGATGAAGTCCTTGACCTCGGCGCGGGCCGCGGCGGTGTCACGCACGTAGATGAAGAGCGGGCGCGACAGCGGCGAATAGCTGCCATCGTTCACGGCGGCGATGCTCGGGCCCACTTCCTTGCCCTGCGGATTCAGGATCGGCACGGCGCGCATCTTGTCCTTGTGCGCGATGTAGTACGCGTAGCCGAAGTAACCGATGGCGTTCTTGTTGTTCTCCACGCCCTGCACCAGCACGTTGTCGTCTTCGCTGGCGGTGTAGTCGCCGCGGCTGGCCTTGGCCTTGCCGTTCACGGCCTCGGTGAAGTAGTCGAAAGTGCCGGAGTCGGCGCCCGGGCCGAACAGCATCAGCGGCTGGGCCGGCCAGTCGGAGCGCACCTGATTCCACTTGGTCACGCGGCCCTGCGCGCTCGGCTCCCACATCTTCTTCAGGTCGGCCACGGTCAGCGACTTGACCCAGTCGTTCTTTGGGTTGACCACGACGGTCAGCGCGTCGAACGCCACCGGCAGCTCCATGTACTTGATGCCGGCAGCCGCGCAGGCTTCCATCTCTTCCTTCAAGATAGGGCGCGAAGCGTTGGAGATGTCGGTCTCGCCACGGCAGAAGCGCTTGAACCCGCCACCCGTGCCAGCGATGCCGACGGTGACGCGGACCTTGCCCTTCTTGCTGATCTGGAATTCCTCGGCGACCGCCTCGGCGATCGGGAACACAGTGCTGGAGCCGTCGATCTTGATGACGCTCTGGGCGTGTGCGAACTGCGGCGCGGCCACGACCGCGAAGCTCGTCAGGAGCATCGACGCGCCCAACTTGTGCCACAACTTCATTGACTTGACCTCGTTACGGGTGTGAGGACCGAGATCCGCTGCGGTCACTCGTGACCGGCGCATCACTTGGCTGGCGCGGAGTCTGACGGCCTTCGATGACAGTCGTATTACAGCCGACGTGCCGCAGCTGCAATTTCGTCATCTAGACGTAACAAGCCGCGACGGGTCGCACGAATTCGCTTATGGTGCAGCTACTTAGCGACAGCACTTGCGAGCCGCGGCAACCCTGGATATAAGACCGCGCCCACTTCCCGCCTCGCCGTTGCCCTGCCTGGAGTTCACGCCCTTGCCGCCCCATGCCGACGACCCGACTCTGCTCCTGACCCAGGACCTCATCCGTCGTCCCTCGGTCAGCCCCGAGGATCAGGGTTGCCTGCAGATCATCGCGCAGCGCCTGGAAGCCGCCGGCTTCCGTATCGAGCGCATGCCGTTCGGTCCGGTCGAGAACCTGTGGGCGGTGCACGGCACGGAGCGCCCGCTGCTGTGCTTCGCCGGACACACTGACGTGGTCCCGACGGGTCCGCGCGAGGAATGGAGCACGGATCCGTTCGAGCCAGTCATCCGCGACGGCATTCTGTATGGCCGCGGCGCAGCTGACATGAAGAGCGGCCTGGCCGCCATGGTGGTCGCGACCGAGCGCTTCATCGCCAAGCATCCCGACCACAAAGGCACCCTCGCCTATCTACTGACCAGCGACGAGGAAGGCCCGTCGGTCGACGGCACCCGCCGCGTCATGGAAGTGCTCGAGGCGCGCAACGAGAAGATCGACTACTGCGTGGTCGGCGAGCCGAGCAGCACCGAGAAGCTGGGCGATGTGATCAAGATCGGCCGGCGCGGCTCGCTGTCCGGCAAGCTGACTGTGCACGGCATCCAGGGACACGTCGCCTATCCGCATCTGGCGGACAACCCAGTACACGCCGTTGCGCCGGCACTGGCGGAGCTCGCGGCACGCACCTGGGACAAGGGCAACGAGTTCTTCCAGCCGACGACCTTCCAGATCTCGAACATCAACGCCGGCACCGGCGCGCCGAACGTGATTCCCGGCGATCTGAAGGCGCGCTTCAACATCCGCTTCTCCACCGAGCAGACGGTCGAGAAGCTGCAGGCGACCATCACCGAGATCCTGAACCGTCACAAGGTGAACTACACCCTGGAATGGTTCGTGTCCGGCCTGCCCTTCTTCACTGCCCCCGGGGCCTTGTCGAAGGCGGTAGTGCAGGCGATTCAGGAGAAAGCGAATCGCACCCCGGAGCTGTCGACCACGGGCGGCACTTCAGACGGTCGCTTCATCGCACCGACCGGCGCGCAAGTCGTCGAGCTCGGCGTACTCAACGCCAGCATTCACAAGGTGAATGAGAACGTGCGTGTGGACGACGTCATCGCGCTCACCGATATGTATGAGCGTGTGATGGAGTTGATGCTGGCGAGATAGTTACCGGGGGCGGGCCACGATATTCACGAGGACCGCCCACGCGCCCAGCGCGACCAGCGAGATCAGCACCCACCAGGGCATGGACAGACCGAGCAAGGTCCAATCGACCTTGCCGCACTCGCCCGAGCCGAACAGCACTTTGTTGATCACTTCGGTCAACGGCAGGATGTCCAGCAGATAGTTCAAGTCCGCGCCGCAAGCCGCCACCGACCCCGGCGGCTGCGCCTGAATCCAGATGTGACGCGCGGAAATGCCGATGCCCGCGAGCACAGCCAGATTGATTACCACCCCATACGCAAGCGCTCCTTTGCTTGATGCAGGATTGTGAAGCGCGGCGAGCAGGAACAAGACGCCGACCGAGACCACGGCCACGCGCTGAAAAATACACAACGGACACGGCTCCAATCCGAGCACGTGCTGCGCATACAGCGCGTAAGCCATCAGGACCGCGCAAGCGATGAAACCCAGCGCGTTACCGACGCGACGATTGATAGTCAGCATGGATTAGCGAGCGGGAGGCGGAAGTTCCTGCTGACGCTGCGAGCGCGACTGCAGATGCTTTTCCACGTCTTCCATGGACAGGTGGCGGATGTCCTTGCCGTGAACCATGTAAACCACGTATTCGCAGACGTTCTTCGCATGGTCGCCGATGCGCTCCAGCGCACGAGCAACCCACAGCACGTCCAGCGCCCGACGGATGGTGCGCGGATCTTCCATCATGAAGGTGATGCACTGGCGCTGGATGGCTTCGAACTCTTCGTCGACCAGCCGATCCTTTTTCGCGATCGCCACTGCGCCTTCCGGATCGAGGCGCGCGAACGCGTCGAGCGCTTCATGCACCATGTCGCCGACCAGACGGCCCAGGTGCTTGATCTCGCGATAGCGATCCGCTGGTCGCTCCACCGCCGCCAGGCGTGAACCGATGTAGCCGATCTTCTCCGCCTCGTCGCCGATGCGCTCCAGGTCGGTGATGGTCTTGATCACGGCGACGATCAGGCGCAGATCCGACGCGGCCGGGGCGCGCGTTGCCAGAATTCGGCTGCAATCGTCGTCGATGGCCACTTCCATGGCATTCACTTTCTGATCGCCGCGCGCGACCTGCTCGCCCAGGCGGCTGTCGCCCTGAACCAGCGCCTGCACGGCCAGCTTGAGCTGCTCCTCGACGAAGCCGCCCATCTGCAGCACGTTGCTACGCACGCGCTCCAGATCGTCGTTGTAGCGACTCAGGATGTGATGAGAGAGGTCGGACTTTTCCATGACATCACCTTTGCGATCGTTTGGCTGTATAACCTGCGGACTGGGAAAAGAAAAGGGCGCAGAGCGAGCCGCGCTCTCCGCCCCATTTTCCCAGCTCGCCGCAATCAGAATTTGACGTTGAAATCGACCTGCAGACGGTGGTACTCGACCTCCGTCTGCCCGGCGCTGTTGGCCACATCGACGTTGCGGTGGTTCAAGAAGAACGTGGCGTTGAGGATCCAGTTGCGCACCGGCGCGTAGCCCGCGCGCAGCACCCAACCATTGTTGTCGGAGAAGCCGCCGGCGAAGTCGGAATCGATCAGCTGCGCGAACAATGCATCCTTCTCGATTTTCTGATAGCCGGCGCCCAGTTCCCAAGTGCGATAGTTCGTGGCCTTGCCGAACAGCACGCCCGCGGCCCACGCGTTGTTGTGGTTGGACGGATCCTGGTTCTGCGCCACGTCCGCCCACGCCTGGAACGGCACAGCGCCGAACAGGGTGTTGAACTCAGCGCTCAGATTGACGACCTCGTAGTTGTAGACCAGCACAGCGTTGACCGCGGGGGGCTGCGCAAGATTGATAACGGTATTGCCGTTGGCGTTGTTGACGTTGCCGCTGCCGTTGTAGAACGGCGAACGCCCCACCGCCGCGCTCAGATCGTAGTACGTGGCGGCGAGCATCAACAAACTGCTCGAGCCCATCGGCATGCGCGCGCCAAACTGCACCCCGTGCAGCATGGTGTCGGCGGTACGAGTGTTCTCTGGACCGGACGCTTCGAGCAGCCAGTAGTTATAGACCGTACCGAAGAACATGCCGCGCTGGACGTTGACCGCCAGACCTTCCGGAGTGATGTCGTTGTCGAAGAACAGGCTTTGGCCCGGCTTGACGAACGGTTGCTTCATCTTGCCGCCGATCAGGTTGCCCCAGTCGGCGAAGCGCCAGTCGAAGTACGCCAGATCCAGATCGAACGGCTTCTTGGTGAACACGCCGGTCAGGCTCTGATTGCCGGAGCGAGGGTCGCCGTTCTCGGCCGTGGTCATGCCGATACCGACGGTGAGAGTATCCGTCGGTCTGGCCGTGGCGACCAGGCGCGCCCGAATGCGATCGCGATAACGATCCGCCGTCTTCTGGCCGTTGCTCAAGGTGTCATCGGTGATCATTTCGTAGCGATAACGCATGTCGCCGGTAATCGCGACCCTGCTGGCCCAGTCCGCACCCTTGGTCTTGTTGACCTCCACCGCCTGCTGCGCGGTCTCCTTGCGCAGGCCGCGAGCCTCGCTCTTTAAATAGTCGTCGTTGGCCAGCAGCTTCTCGTCGGTGGCCCGCAGCGATTCATTCTGCGACTTCAGCTCGTTGTTCTCCTTCTCCAGCCTGTCGACCCGCTGCAGCAGCGCTTCGAGCTGCTCGCGGATCTGCGCCAGCTCGCTGGAACTGTCGGCGGCCTGGACGTCCGAGGACACCGAGGACAGTGCAGTCGCCAACGCGGCTGCGAGGACGAGGTTCTTCACGTTGCTCTCCGTTCGTGGTTGGGGAAAACCTGCCTGCGACCTGCAGGCATCGTCCCAATGAGCTTGAACGGGGAGCGTTATACGGCCGACTTATTACAGTAATGTTGCAGAAGGCCGTTTCCGGACACCGTTCATGTCAATTGCATTACGGCGGCAGGAGCAATGTTACAAGCGACCGGCGCGCCGGCGCCTTGCGAGTGACCGCAAGGCCGAAACGGTGTCAGGGTGGAGGCCGAAGCCCGGTGCGACCGACCGGGCTGGCAAGCAGATCAAGCGGTGGCGAGAACGCCGGTGCTGCGTGGAATCACACGGGCACGGGGGAAATGACAGGTAAATGTGCTGCCGACGCCTTCCTTGCTCTTGATCTCGAGCAAGGCGTCGTGACGCTGCAAAGCATGTTTGACGATCGCCAGCCCCAGTCCCGAGCCGCCCATGGTGCGTGCCCGGCCGGGATCGACGCGGTAGAAACGTTCGGTCAGACGTGGAATGTGTTCTTCGGCGATGCCGACGCCGGTGTCGCGGACCGACAGATGTGCGCCGGTCTCATCGGCCCACCAGCGCAACTCGATCTCGCCTTCCGTGGGCGTGTACTTCACCGCGTTGGTGATCAGGTTCGACGCAATCGAATGCAGCTCCGACTCGACACCTTTTAATAGAGCATCGGTTTCCAGGTTCAAGCGCACGTTGCGCGGGTGCTCATCGAGCGCCATGACTTCCTTGCGCAACAGCGCGAGCATGCCGCCCATGTCGACTGCGTGCTCTTCCTGCGTGTGCTCGCCGGACTCGAGCTTCGACAGCTCGAGCAGATCCTTGATGATGGTCCGCATGCGCTCGGCCTGCCGCCGCATCTCCAGCACCGGTGAGTTCCAGGCCGGATCGAGCTCGTCGTCATCGGCCAGCGCATCGAGATAACCGCTGATGACGGTCAGCGGCGAACGCAGCTCGTGCGACGCGTTGGCGACGAAGTCCTTGCGCATCGACTGCAGCTGCTGCTCCTGGCTCACGTCGCGAACCATCAGCAACTGCCGTTCCGCGGTGCCGGTGCGCACGATGTTGAACGCGAGCCAGCGATCGGTCTCCAGGTCCTGCACCACTGGACCCTCGCTCGGGTAACCAGTTTTCAAGTAATCGACGAACGCCGGATGACGCACCAGGTTCTCGATGCGGATGCCGACATCGCGCTTGCGCCGCAGCCCCAGCCATTCACCGGCGCGGCCGTTGAACCAGAGAATTTCATGATCCAGGCCGAGCAGCACGGCGCCCTCGGGCATCGCGCTGGTGAGCCGGCGGAATTCACGCAGCAAGCCGGTGACTCGGGCCCGATGGAACTGCTTGCGTCGATAAATGCGGCTGATGATGGTCACGACTTCTCCCCAGACGCCGCTGATGTCCGGTGGCGATTCGACACGGCGGTGGCGCAGCCAATACTCCACGCGCAGCACGTTTTTCAGCTGCACGAACGAATAGATGCCGAGCGTGATCGCCAGCGCTAGCGCGACGCGGCCGAACATGAGGCCGATCAGGAAGGCGACTGCCAGCGCAAGGCCGAGCCGGGACACCGATCGCCAGCCCGACGGCGAAAAAGCGCTGAGTATTTTCTTCAACGGCTACTCCGCGCGCGTTGAGAATCGATATCCCGAGCCTCGCACGGTCTGAATGAAACGATCGTAATTGAAAGCCTCGAGCGCCTTACGCAAGCGACGGATGTGCACATCGACCGTTCGTTCTTCCACATAAACATTGCCCCCCCACACGCGATCAAGGAGTTGGGCGCGACTGTACACCCGCTCCGCATGCGTCATGAAGAAGGACAGCAATCTGTATTCCGTGGGTCCGAGCTGAACTGTGCGATCCCCCACGGTCACGCGGTGCCCGGCCGCATCCAGCACCAGGCCTTCGGCTTCGATCAGCTCCTCGCCGCTGCCGTTGGTCGACCTACGCAAAACTGCATTGATGCGCGCCAGCAGCTCGCGCGGCGAAAACGGCTTGGTGACGTAGTCGTCGGCGCCACTGTCCAGGCCCATGACCTTGTCCTGCTCTTCGGCGCGAGCGGTGAGCATGATCACCGGCACTTCCTGGGTCTCTTTGTCGCGCTTCAACGCGCGGGTCAGCTCCAGGCCGCTCATGTCGGGCAACATCCAGTCGATCAACACCAGATCGGGCCGCTGATCGGCGATGCTGGCGCGTGCCGCGCTTACGTCTGCCGCCTCTCTGACCTCGAAGCCGCTACGTCGCAATCCGAATGCAATCATCTCCCGGATGGGCCGCTCATCCTCGACGATCAGAATTTGCTTGGTTGCCATGAGTAAGCGAAGTCGCCTTCAATTCAATGACATGGGTGACGGGGCACATTACAACAACCCAGTATTACAGTCCCATGACGCGGGCCTGGGAAAATGCCTGATTGATGACAGAGCTGCGAACCCGGCACGGTTTGCCCGGGTTATTGCAGTCAGTTGACAGGTTTGCGCCGTCTCAAGCGCCTTTGACGTGGGCGACCTGATCGCGCACGTAGACAGGCTCGGCTTCTGTCGCCGGCTTGGCCCGACCGGCGCGAAATTCCGCTTCCGCGAGCAACGCAATGTCGCTGGCGTGCGGCAGTGCCGCTTCATGAACGATGCGAGCGCCACTCGCCAATCGTGCTCGCAAATGGGGATATGCCTTGAAGCCCGTTCCGGCCAAAGTGGTGTAGTCACCGTCAGCAACGTTATCCGGCGAATCCACCCGCTCCGCTGCTAGCGGCGTGACCAACTCTGCACCAGGCTCGCGCACGAAGCTCGACCAGTACACCTGATCCATCCGAGCATCCATGCACACCAGCACTCGATCGCCAGGCCGGGCGACTTGCTGAGCCACCGCCGCCAGATTCGAGATGCCGACGGTCTGCAGGCCTGCGCCGAATGCCAGGCCCTGAACGACACCGACGCCGATGCGAACCCCGGTGAACGCACCTGGCCCGCGTCCGTAGGCAATGCCGTCGAGATCGGCCAGTCGCACACCGGCCTCTTTCAGCACCGCCTCGACCATGGGCAACACCAAATCCGCGGCTCCTCGCGGCTGTTCGCTACTACGCTCAACCACGCGGCCATCGAGGCGCAGTGCGACGG
Source organism: Steroidobacter cummioxidans (assembly GCF_003104955.1). Classification (NCBI taxonomy): domain Bacteria; kingdom Pseudomonadati; phylum Pseudomonadota; class Gammaproteobacteria; order Steroidobacterales; family Steroidobacteraceae; genus Steroidobacter; species Steroidobacter cummioxidans. The sequence continues at coordinate 12,481 of NZ_LSRW01000048.1, forward strand.
AGCAACGTTCAGTGGCCGTATCAATTGCAAGCAAACGCATGGGATTACCAATCAATCACGGCTGAAGGATTCATCGCATCGGGATCGGGCGCGAGCCCGATGGCGCTCAACCGCTCATACAAGAACTGCTGCACGTCGACCAGATTATCGGTACGCGGCATGGACGGCAGACTGTCGAGGAAAATGCGGCCATAACCCTTGGTCCGCAGGCGCTCATCACACAGCATGATCACGCCGAAATCATTCGGATCGCGCATCAAGCGGCCGACGCCCTGTTTCAAGGTGATCACGGCCTGCGGGATCTGCTCTTCGAAGAACGCGTTGCCGCCGCGACGCTCGATGGCATCCAGGCGCGCCTTGAGCACAGGATCATCTGGCGCAGCGAACGGCAGCTTGTCGATGATGACGACCGACAGTGCCGCGCCTTTCACGTCCACGCCTTCCCAGAAACTGCTCGTTCCCAGCAGCACAGCATTGCCTCGCTCTCGAAACTTGCTCAACAGTGCTTCGCGGGGCGCATCGCCTTGCACCAGCACCGGGAACGGCAATGCCGGCCCCAAGCGCGCCAACAACAAATCGGCCGCTTCACGAAGTGCTCGATGACTCGTGAACAACATGAACGCGCGTCCGCCGCTTGCTCGTAACACCGGCAACGCGGCATCGACGACACTCACCGTGTGTCGCGGCGAGGATGGCGGCGGCAATCCCTTCGGCAGATACAAAAGGGCCTGCGATTCGTAATCGAACGGACTGCCGTAGCGCGCGGTCCGCGCGTCACGCATGCCGATACGTTGCATGAAATGGTCGAAGCTCTCACCAATCGCGAGCGTCGCCGACGTGCACACCCAGGCCGCGGCATTCGCTTGCACCAGCTTGCCGAGTTGTTCGGCCACGTCGAGCGGCACCAGATGAAACGACACGCCCTGCCCCGAGCTCTGCGCCCAACGCACGCTCGGCACAACAGCCTTGCCCTCTTCTTCGATCATCGAATTCAAGCGATCCGCCAGGTCCGAGCTGCGTCGTCGCAGATTTGCCAGGCCCGTATTGTCTTTGGCAGCCTCGACCAGCGATTGAGTCAGATCGTCCAGCGAGGCGCGCAGATTCGCGAGCCCTTCGATCGTGAGCGACGGCCAATCTTTGTATTCGCACCGATCCCGCTGACTGCGCAATGAGTCCTGCAGATCGATGAGTTGTCGATCGATGGTTTGCGAAAACGCCGCAGACACGGCTTGCTGAGGCCCCGCGAGCATCAGCTCGCTGGCCAGATCGCGCGCCAATGACTGCAGCTGACGACTCGATACGGTGAAGCCGAGAAAGTTCGCGGCCACTTCGGGCAACTGATGGGCCTCGTCGATGACGATGGCGTCGGCGCCCGGCAGCAGATCGCCGAAGCCCTCTTCCTTGAGCACCAGATCGGCCATCAGTAAATGATGATTCACGACCACAATGTCGGCGCCCTGCGCATTGCGCCTGGCGTTGACGACGTGACAACGATCGAACGATGGGCAATCGGGGCCGAGGCAGTTATCGCGCGTCGACGTCACCCACGGCCACACCGGATCCGAATCGCTGAGCTGCGTCAGCTCGGAGATATCGCCTTCTTTGGTGACGTGCGCCCAGCTCCGCACACGCGACAACGCGGCGGCGACTTCACGCCGAAGGCCGCGAGAAACGGCTTGTTGCTCGGCCATCTCGAGCCGGTGCACGCAAAGGTAATTCGCACGACCTTTTAGCAGAGCAACGCGCGCCGGGCGGCCGATCGCCGCGGACACGGTCGGCAAATCGCGATGGAACAACTGATCCTGCAGATTGCGCGTGCCCGTGGAAATGATCACTCGCCGGCCGGACAACAGCGCGGGCACGAGATACGCGAACGTCTTGCCGGTGCCGGTCCCCGCTTCGACGATGAGCCGCCCCTGCGAGCGCAACGCCTGCCAGACATGCTCGGCCATCGCGATCTGCTCGTCGCGCGTCGCAAACCCAGGGATCGCCGCCGCCAGCGGCCCCTCGGCGCCAAAGATTTCCTCGAAGTCCTGCATCAGTTGAAGGTAGCTCTAAACCGCGCCAGCGCGGTGGCTCCTGGCGCCAGCGGATTACGCAGCGTCCAGCGAATGTGGGTGTAGCGCTCAGGGGGAGCGCGCGTGCCGTCGGCCAGCTTCAAGTCCTGGGGCCGGGCGAAGGTCAGCCCGCCATCGATCGAGAAATCGACCTGCGCCCCCGGCCCGGCCGCCGAGCCCGGCTGATAGCTGGTATTGGCTGGAATCAATTGACTGACCTGGACCTTATTGGCGAATACCGGCGTTGGGTTGGTGATTCGTACTGTGTAGTAGACGACTTGCCCCTGCGAAAGCCGGTCCGCTGGCACGAGGCGAAAGGTCGAGCGCTCCGCTGTCCCGGCGCTCTCGCGCACCTCCGCGACCAGCTGGGTGCGCAGCTCGACCGCCTCGGTGGCTTTGGCAAGCGTGGCGAACGTTGTCAGCCACACAGTTATTAAAACTAGGAATTTCATCAAGATACGTAAATTTTTGGCGTCGCTTCCTGAGTTTGGCGTTGCATTTTGTCGCCCGCCTGCGTCAAGGAACTCGACAAGCCATGCAGCGCGAAAGGCGCTGGGTATAATCACCGCCACTAATACATCTATGAGTTTTCATGAAGCCGCGAGGTTGCCGCTCTAATGACCACGTCTAACGCATCGCTCAAACGCTGGGTTGAGGATGTCGCCCGCCTCACCCAACCGGATTCGATCCACTGGTGCAACGGGTCGGATGCCGAGAACACCGCGCTGATCGAAGCGATGCTCAAGAGCGGCGATCTTATCAAGCTCAACCAGGACACCCATCCCAATTGTTACCTGCACCGCTCCCATCCGTCGGATGTGGCGCGCGTCGAACACCTGACCTTCGTCTGCACGAGCAATAAAGAGGACGCGGGTCCGAACAACCACTGGATGGAGCCTGCCGAGGCCCATAGCAAGATCGACAACCTGTTCGCCGGCGCCATGAAGGGCCGGACGATGTACGTGATCCCATACTGCATGGGCCCCATCGACTCGCCGTTCGCCCGCTGCGGCGTCGAGATCACCGATAGCCCGTATGTCGTCGTCAACATGCGCATGATGACGCGCATGGGCGAAGCCGCGCTCAAGCGCATCGAGCGCGAAGATAAGTACGTGAAGGGTCTGCACTCGATCGGCGACCTGAATCCCGACCGCCGCTTCATCATGCACTTCCCCGAAGAGCTCACCATCAAGAGCGTCGGCTCGGGTTACGGCGGCAACGCCCTGCTCGGCAAGAAGTGTCACGCGCTGCGCATCGCCAGCTATCAGGCTCGCGAAGAAGGCTGGCTCGCCGAGCACATGCTGCTCATGGGCCTGCAGAGCCCCGAAGGCAAGACCTACTACGTCGCCGCAGCCTTCCCGTCCGCGTGCGGCAAAACCAATCTCGCGATGCTCGTGCCGCCGAACTCCATGCCCGGCTGGAAGATCTGGACGCTGGGCGACGACATCAGCTGGCTGCACGTCGATGACGAAGGTCAGCTGCGCGCCATCAATCCTGAGTCCGGTTATTTCGGCGTCGTGCCCGGCACGAACCGCAAGACCAACTGCAACGCTTACGACATGATCCAGCGCGACACGATTTTCACCAACGTCGCGGTGACCGAAGACAATCAACCCTGGTGGGAAGGCCTGGAGACCGGCAAGCCCGCCCTGGATTGGCAAGGCAAGCCGTACACCGGCAACGGCCCCGCTGCTCATCCGAACTCACGCTTCACCGTGTCGGCGAAGCAGAACCCGATTTACTCCTCGCTCGCGGACGCGCCGGAAGGCGTGCCGATTTCCGCGATCCTGTTCGGTGGCCGTCGTCGCGAAGTTGCGCCGCTGGTTTATGAAGCGCGCAACTGGGCACACGGCGTGCTGGTCGGCGCCGGCATGGCGTCCGAGACAACCGCTGCCGCCGTCGGTCAGATGGGCGTCGTGCGTCGTGACTCGATGGCGATGAAGCCGTTCGCCGGCTACAACTTTGCCGACTACTTCAGCCACTGGCTCAAGCTCGGCAGCGGCGAGAACGCCAGCAAGCTGCCGAAGATCTTCCACGTCAACTGGTTCCGCCAGGACCGCAATGGCAAGTTCATGTGGCCCGGCTTCGGCGAAAACCTGCGCGTGCTGAAGTGGATCGCCGACCGTTGCGAAGGCAAAGCCGAAGCGGTCGAAACCCCGATCGGCCTCGTGCCCCGCAAGCAAGACCTCGACGTGAGCGGCCTGAACATGGACGCGTCGACGCTCGAGACCCTGCTGTCCATTGATCCTGCCGCGTGGCGTCAGGAAGTCGATGCTATCGGCAAGTACCTGGATGAGTACGGCAGCCGCGTGCCGAGCCAGCTGCGTGAAGAGCTGCAGAGCGTGGCGAAGCGATTGGAAGCGGCGAACGCGGCGTAAGACGACGTTCGTTTTAAGTTTAAGGGCGGCGAGGTTTTTTTGACCTCGCCGCCCTTTTTATTTGCACCATCAAAGCGGCGAGCCGAGTGGCGCGCCGCTGGTTGCGTCAGAAGCTCATCGTCAGCGACGCTGAGAACACCGTGCCGACATCATATTTGTTGTAGTACACCGTGTTCGGACCGCGCTCCTGGAATTCCCTGTAACCGCGACCGAAGATGTTGCGGACCTCCAGCTTGCCCTCGAGCTCGGTATCGAACAGGCTGAACGCCTCACGCGCCACGAAGTCGACTCGCAGGCCCGGCGATTCGTAGATGTCCGGCAGACCGGTCGCGCCACGGCTGGTCACGCGGTCGCTTGCGTAGGACAGCAGGATCGTCTGCTGCGACAACCGCTGCGGGCTCTCCAGACCGAATTGCAGATTGACCAGGTGATCCGACTGACCCGTCAGCTGGCTGCCGTCCCTGAAGACGTTGCTCGCCGGCTGCGTCGGCGCGCCAAACACGCGCACGGTATCGCCAGCTTTGACGTTGATCTTCGAGTCCGTGAAGGTGTAGTTGCCGATCACCACCGCACGACGTGAGCCGAGGAACTCGTTCGAGAACAGCCCGTCCAGCGGGAAGTACTTCTGCGCTTCGAATTCCACACCATACAACACAGCCTCGGGCGCATTGGCGAAGCTGGTCTCCGGCGTGTTGTCGGTGAAGCCGGTGTACGCTTCGATCGGATCGTCGATCGTCTTGTAGAAGCCGGCGACCGAGAAGCGCTGCTCGGGAGCGAAGTACCACTCGAAGCGCGCTTCCGCGTTGACGAATTCGCTATCGTTCAGCAACGGGTTGCCGCGATAGTAACGGTTGTACTCGGGATCGAAGTACAACTGGAACATCAGCTCGCGGAACTGCGGACGCGCGATGGTCTTCGACGCGTTGAAGCGCAGCTGCATGGCGTCGTTGAACTTATAGGTGAGCGTCGCACCCGGCAGCACATAATCGTTCTCGATGTTGGTGTTGGCGCCGGAGGTGATCGGGTTCGTGAAGACCTGCAACGGACGCACTTCCTGCTTGCCCTTTTCGTAGCGGGCGCCGGCACTGAGCTCCAGCCCATCCATCAGCTCCGTCTGGAACTGCGCATAGGCCGCCTCGGTACGCAGGGTCGCGGTGAATGCAGGGTCGGCCTCGGTCGTCTCGATCAGCCCGATGCGGTATTGCTCGATGATCGTACGGCTCAACAGGAAATCGGGCCGGAGCATCGCAATGGAGTTCGGCAACGTCGACGGCGCGACGATCTGGAACTCACGACGCGTGGAATCGCGCTTTGTGTCCGTGATGTCGATACCGCCCGACAGCGCCAGGCGAGGCAGAATCTGCGCGGTGAGGTCGACGCCCGCCGACCACAGATCCTCTTGCAGATCCGAGAAGGCAATCTCGGCATGGCCCATGTTGCCGTTGTCCAGACGGTTGATGTAGTACTCGCCGAACTGGCTCGAGGGCTGGTTCGTGCGTATGTAGCCGATGCCCAGCTCGTACGGAGCTTCACGCTTGGAGGTGGAGTAAGAGGCTCGCGTGCTGACCTTGAGCGGATTCAGATTGAACCCACCGGTCAGCTGCGTGCTGATCAGCTCACGCTCGTACAGCGCGGTGCTTTGATCGTTGAAGTCCGCGCCCGGGCGCGAGTTGTTTTGTCTGCCTTCCGCGAGGCTGCTGCGCTTCAGCGTGTCGTGGATGTACACGTTGGTCCAGCGCAGGGTGTTGCCTTCGCCGAACTCGTAGCCGACGCCGACCAGCGCGTTGGCGACAGCGCGGTTCTCCGTTGCAACCTGGCGGAAATCCCGGTCGACCTCAGACAGGTCGGCGTTGGCCGGTGTCTGCTGGAGGTTGTCACGGGTACGCCAGCTGTTGCTGAAGCCGGCCGTGGCGATCACGCCGAGATCCGACTCGCCCAATTGCCACGTGGTGCCGCCGGTGATGGTTCCAGAGTAGTTCGGCGCAGTGTCATTGCCCTTCTGCACCAGACCGTTATTGCGACCCACCAGCTGACTGGCGATTGCACCGGTGTCTACGCCACCCTGACTGATGCGCTGACCGCTGTTGAAGAAATCCCGGAGCGCCGACGGCGTGTCGCGATTGCCGTAACCGGTCCAATCGTATTTGCTGCCGTAGTAATCGTAGCCGAGCTGGCCGGTCGTCTCGGTATCGCCGCTGACGCCGAGATTCACATCCAGGAACGGCTGTCTGGGAATCGCGAGCGTGGTCAGGTTGATCACGCCGCCGCCGAATTCGCCGGGAAAGTTCGGCGAGTACGTCTTCTGCACCAACGAGGACGCGATCACGTCGGTGGGGAACAAATCGAGCGGCACGGCGCGACGCATCGGCTCGGGGCTCGGCAGCGGGGAACCGTTGAGCAGCGCGAGCGAATAACGATCGCCGAGACCGCGAACGTAAACGAAGCCGCTGCCTACCACGCTCAATCCCGTCACACGGCCGAGCGCGCCGGCGATGTTACCTTCACCGGTGCGGGCGATATCTTCGCTCGAAAGCACTGTGATGACCTGCGTCGTTTCCCGCTGCACTTCGCGCTCGCGGCGACCGACGACAGTTACGGTGGGGATGCCGCCAGGCATGGCGACATCGACAGATTCTCTTGCGCGAGGCTCCGAGGCCGCGGCAGTGTCGGCCGCTTGCGCTGGCTGGGAAGCATCAACCTCGACCGGCGCCTCGGCAAATGCCTGGGTGGAAAACGCGGTAGCGGCGAGCAACATGCCCCACTTGCGCGGCTTGGCCATATCTATTCCTACCATTCTGTAGAGATTTTCGAACTTCAAAAACTTGAATGCGGCGGGTCACGACTCGTCATCGCAACCCGCCGCACGCCGTGCTAGCAGTTACTCAGCGAGCGACGGCAGCGAGGTGCAGGCCCCGCTGGTGGTGCCGAAATTCGCAGTCGCCGAGTTGCAGGTCCAACCCGCGTACCACGTGTCCGAAGCATCGCGGACCGCGCCGATGTACGGCGTGGTGAGAGCATCGAACTCCGGATCGATCGTCTGCGGATTCACCGCCGTCACGGCCGCCTCGTTCGCGCCATTGACGAACGTGTTGGTCAGCGTCGGAGAGAACGTGGCGTTGTTGTTGGTGCCCGCTTCGAATGTGCTCAGCGCGGTCGCCGCGTTCACGCCGCTACCATCGACGGTAGCCGTGGTGCCACACGACATGACGACTGAGGTGAACGACGGCGGACCCAGCTTGTCGATGGCGGGATCGGTCGCGAGGATGTTCGCGCCAGCCAGGCGCAGACACGCCATCGGGCTCGTCACCACACCGTTCACCAGCGTCGCATCAGCGCCGCCACGGAACAGCATGGCAGCCTGGTTGCCCGTGGCAGGATTGCGATGAACCAAGGTGAAGTTCGCGAGCTTCATGTGAGTACGCGGCGTCTGAGCCTCGAGCGTATTCGCGGAATCGAGCTCGATCATCGAGTCAGCAGCACCCGAGGTCTTCTGTACAGCGATCACGAACTGGAGCGTGCCCTTGTAGCCGGTGTCCACGTCGATGCTGTCGTCATCCGCGCCGGTGACCACGATGTGGCGCATGTGCGGACGGCCGCCGAAGATCTCAAAGCCATCGTCAGAGCTGTTGTGCATCTGGATGTGATTGATGGTCGTGGCATTGCCCACGCCTTCGAGCGTCAGCGCCTGCAGCTCGGAGTTGGCGCCGAGCACATATCCGGAATAGCGGATCTGCACGTAGCTCATCGTGCCGCTGTTGTCGTTCACAGTCGCGCCACCGTAGAGCGCCAGAGCCGCAGAGCCTTCCGTCTGTCGATCGCAATCGACAGCACCCGGCGTCGCCGCGGTACGGCAGTCAGTGATCGGCGCGCGGCCCATCAACACGACACCGCCCCACTGACCCTGAGAGTCATCGGTCGCCAGACCCAGGATGTTGTCACGGCTGGTGAAGACGATCGGCCGCTCAGCCGTGCCGACTGCTTGAATCTTGTTGCCTCGGTTGACAGCGAGCCACGAGGTGCCGGCCTTGCCGAAGATCACGACGCCCGGATCGATGGTCAGAGTAGCCGACGCTTCGTTGGCCGTAGCTGCGGGACCGAGGTCGTTGCCGACGTCAACGCGATCATGCAGGGCGTACAGCAACCCGGGGACGCGAGGCAGCCGCGAGTTCGCGGTGAAACGCGCCGGCAGATCGCAAACACGATAGGTACCCGTCGGTCCGGTGATCGTGCCGGAGTCGGTCAGGCCGATAGGGTTGTCGATGGTGGGGCAGCCGGTAGCAGGCTGGACACCGTCGCCGCCGCCGCCGTTACCCGGATCAGGATTCTGCGCCGGCGGATTGTTGATCGTAATGGGACCGCCCGCGCCCGCCGAGGAAATCTCGTCCGCACCGCAGCCAGCAAGTGCCATCGCGACCGCGCTGGCGATAATCCACTGATATGTTCTCATCTAGTCGCTCCCGACGACGACACACTGAAGGAATGTGTGTAGTTTGTGGGGCGAATATTTCAGTCAGACTACAGTAACGTTGCGGTTTGGCTTATCGAAGGTGAATGTTAAATATTTGCAACATTCACAGCGCAGCAAACCTCAATCCTTGAGACGAGTCTGAAAGGGGCGCGACTGTTACTTATTATTGAGGGCAGCTGCGATCGAGAGCAGCCGCGGTCTTACTCTTCGCAAACGTAGCGAACAGTCAGCGACGAATTGTTCTCGGGGACACGACCGAAGCCGATCAGGCCTTCGCCCTTCAACTGCATGCTGTCGCGACGAACGAAAGCCTCTTCGCCCTCGCGCGTGGTGACGAACGTGCCGTTGGTGCTTTGATCGACCAGCTGAAACTTGTTGCGGACCAGCTCGATCTTGGCGTGCAGGCGTGAAATCAGATTGCCTTTCACGACGATGTCATTCTCTTCGGCGCGGCCGATGGCGATGTTGGCACGGCTTTCGTCGACGACGATTTCCTGTCCTTGAAATCGCAGCCGCAGGCGACGCGCACGCTGTTTGTCGCGACTCGAGGCCGCGGCGCCGAGCGCGATGGCGGGCAACTGCTGGTGGCATCTTCCTTCTGCCAGAGCACTTCGAACAGCTCATCCTCGCTGGTCTTGCCTTTGAGGGTGGCCACGTCGATCTGACGCACGGCCGACTGCCACTCGGGCGCCAGCCGATCGACCATGGCGCTGGTGACCATGATTTGCCCGGCCTTGGCCTGGCTGGTCATGCGGTTCGCCGTGTGGACGGCGGCGCCGAAGATATCGCGGTTCTCGAGCACCACCGGGCCGAAGTGGCCGCCGATGCGGATGGCGATGGGCTGGCCCTCGACCTTCAACTCCGCATGGATGCGGATGTCGTGTTGCATGCGGCTGCCGGCGTTGATGGCGTCGTTCGCGGTCGGGAACGTCGCCATGATTTCGTCGCCAATGGTCTTGATGACCGTGCCGTGATTCTGCTCGGTGGCGGCCCGCATGATCTCCACGCAGGTCAGCACCATGTCTCGGGCGCGAAGGTCGCCCATGACTTCGTAGATTCGCGTGCTGCCGACGACGTCGGCAAACAGAATGGCTAGTTCGATGTCCTTTCCCATGACCCCTTGGCGCTCATCGTCGTCTCCCGCCTCGTCGCCGCCCCATTGGTATCCTTGCTGTTCCGCTTGAGGTTGCCGGCCCGCACCCGAACGGCCGGGTACGGGCGGCAGTATATACGACAACGCTACATAACCCCGCAGGATCCCTACACATTGGGGGGCCGCAGGGACAGAAAAAGGAGTTCGGATGCTCGAAATGCTTCCCACCGGCGCCCCGCGCCGCCCGGCCAGCGCCATCCGCAGCGCCAGCTTTTTGGCGCTTTTGGCACTAACCGTTCAGCTTTCCGCCACCCCGGCGCTCGCGCAAGGCACGCAGATCGCCGATTGGAGCGAGGCGGAACTGGCCACCGCCGGCGCTCTGCGCGACCGCGCCCTCAAAGGCACCTCCGCTTACGACCATGTCAGCTCGCTGGTCACGGAAGTCGGCCCCCGCCTCGCCGGCTCCCCCGGCGATGAGGCCGCGGTGCGGTGGGCCATGAACCGCCTCGGCAAGTTGGGTTTCACGGGGGTGCGCACCCAGGACGTGCTGGTGCCCCGCTGGGTCCGCGGCTCCACCGAGGTCACGCTGTTGGGCCCTGCTCCACAGCCGCTGGTCGCCGCCACCTTGGGCGGTAGCATCGGCACCGGCGAAGAAGGCATCGAAGCGCAGGTGATCGAGGTCGCCTCGCTGGACGCACTGAGCGCGATGCAGGCGGGTGACATCAAGAACAAGATCGTCTTCATCAACGAGCGCATGGAGCGGACCAAGGACGGCTCGGGCTATGGCAAAACCGTAAAGAACCGCGCACAAGGCGCGAGCGTGGCCGGGAATCTCGGCGCCGTCGCCTTGGTGATCCGATCGATCGGTACGTCGGATGAGCGCTTCGCCCACACCGGCCGCATGATCTACGACGTAAATGCGCCCCGCATTCCGGCCTTCTCGCTGTCCAATCCGGACGCCGACACCTTGTCGCGGCAACTGAAAACAAACAAACAACTGCGACTGCGCTTGAAGTCCACGGCCCGCGAAATGCCGCCGGCCTGGTCGGCCAACGTCATCGGCGAGATTCCGGGCACGGACCGCGCCAGCGAGATCGTGCTGCTGGGCGCCCACCTCGATTCGTGGGACCTGGGCCAAGGCGCTCTGGATGACGGCGCCGGCGTGGCCATCGTCATCGAAGCGGCGCGTTTGATCTCGCGCCTGGATCGCAAGCCGTCACGCACGATTCGCGTGGTGTTGTTTGCCAACGAGGAGTTCGGCCTGTCGGGCGCTAGGGAATATGCGCGACTGATCGGCGATGAACATGCCAAGCATGTGCTGGCGATGGAAGCCGATACCGGCGCTGGCCCGGTGATTCGCCTCGAGACCCAAGTGGCACCGGAATCGTTGGGCGCCATCGAGAAGATGCGTGCCGCGATGCTGCCGCTGCCCATCGAAGGCGGCCCCAATAACGCCTCGGGCGGTGCCGACCTCGGGCCGCTGCGCTCGCTCGGCGTACCGGTGCTCGATCCCGTGCTCGATGCCAGCCTGTACTTCGACGTGCACCACACGATGAACGACACGCTCGCCAAGGTAGACCCCAAGGCACTCGACCAGAGCGTCGCGGCTTATGCGGTCGCCGCCTATCTGGCCGCGACCAAGCAAGGCGATTTCGGTCGGCTCGCGCCGGTGCCGTTCAATCGATGAGGTGATTGTACGACTCAGCGAGATTGGCTGGAGCCGATCTCGCTGAAGTCCACATTCATGACGGGATACTGCCGCCATTCTCCGTAGTCAAAGTGCCACCACTCGTTGGCAATGACATCGAAGCCTTCGGCCTCCATCGCATTCTTGAGCAAGTCGCGGCGCCATCGTTGCAGCGAAGTGCCGCCTACATATAGCGGCGACGAGCGCGCCGACGGCTCATCATAACGGCCCGGCATCTCCACGATTTTACCGCTCGCCAGATCAAACAAACTGATGTCCGCCGCGCAGCCGCGGTTGTGTCGCGAGCCCTGGGAAGGATCCGCGACAAATGGCCGGCTCTCTGGTGGCACGGCATCCCAGAACATCCTTGTCACGTACCAAGGTCGATAGCCATCGATCAACACGATGCCAAAGCCCTGCTCGGCCAGCTTGTGATGCGCACGAATCAAACCGCTCGCCGCCGGACGCTGCAAAAAGAAACGCGGCGAATCGTAGAACGGCGCGCCCATGAAGTTCTCAGCCGTCGCGTAACGCACATCGAGCTTCGTGCCCGGCTCGAGCTTGTTGACTTCGACCAACTCCGGCTTGCGCAGCCGACCGGATTGCGACGGCGGTGACATCTTGCGCGCGCCGGCCAGCAAGCCCGAAATGAATGGCGCATTCGCGCGGCTGCGGACTTCAGTCTCAGCTCCAAGATCTCGGCGCGGCATCACCATGCCACTCAAGTTCGCTGCCGCAGCGGCGCCTCGCTCGTCGCGCATAAATCGCAGCTCTTCATTCGCGAACAATCCCGCAGCCGGGAACCGATAAGCGTCCTCCCCTACTTGTTCGAGCTTGAAGTGCTGCGACCAATCGACGCGCGCATATGCCTCACCATCGCGCTCGTAAACGCGCAGGATGTTGTGCGGCCAGCCGTATTCGCCAATGAGACCTGCAAGATCTTCGCGCGGCTCTGGCGGTTGTTCCCAATTCGCACGCCGATAAGTCGTGCCACGAAAAGTAATCGCGCGTGACTTGGTGTCGGCCTGCACTTCATCGCCCGCGACAGCGAGGTCGTCGACAACGAGGCGCTTGCCGCGCTGACGCAACTCNCCCGCCACTCCCGGCGCTTCGAGAAACAGTCGCTGATCGACGATGCGAATGTCGAGGCTGCGAGCGCTGTCGCTGTAATGGCCTTGCAATTGATGCGCGAGCCCGACGGCTACTCTGTTGCTCGGCTCCGATGCTGGCTGACGCTGCTTCGCTCGCGCGGCAATGATCTGCCGTGCTGTGAAATCGCGCACGCGTTTCAGCACAGGCTGCGCGCTGTCGATTGCCATCAATGTGATAACGGCAAAGCCGTCAGCAGGAAACACTGAGAGATCGGAGGTGTAGCCGTAAACGCTGCCACTCAACGAGACGACATCGTGCCGATCCAACACGCCTCGCTCACCGGCAAGCGATGCAGCTTCGCGCCCGATCAACTCCTGCGTGAATCGCGCGAGATCCTTTACGTTGGACTGTGCACCGATTGAAGCCGCAACACCCGTATCGAACACTGCCGGCGCGAAACGCTCGCCGTCGAAGGGTGCCATGGTGGCGTGAGCCAATGACTGCTTGTCCGCTCGCACAGACGTGTGCGTCATGGCTTTCGGAGATAAGACTGTCTCCGCAAGCAGCTGATCGAACGGTTTGCCGCCGACCACTTCGAGTACATGAGCCAGCACGGCGTAGCCCGCATCGGAATGCTTGACCACCGAGCCCGGCTGCGCAACCAGCGCCGTCGCATTCAAGCTCGTGACCGTTTCAGCGAGCGTCGCACCTTCGAGGTCCGCGTAGTTTCCCTTGGGCGGCATGCGTACCAAGCCACTGCGATGTTCGAGCAACTGTCGCAACGTGATCTCGCCACCGAATGTATTGCGCGGTTGAAACGAAGGCAGATAGCGAGTCACGGACGCATCGAGATCTAGCGCACCACGCGTCGCGAGCGATCGCACCAGCTCGGCAGTAAACGCCTGCGTCAAGCCACCAATTCGATAGATAGTGTTCGCATCGACCGGCACTTTCGCTGCAGCGTCCGCGTGCCCGACGCCGCCCGACCAAACCAGACCGTCCCGCGTAACGACGCCGACCATGATGGACGGAATATCGTGAGCGGCACGCTCCTGCTCGGCAACCACCAGTGCCGCCTCGCCCGCCCGTTGCCACACTCCATCGATGTTGGTGGTCGCCGCCGTCGCGATGGCAGGCATCAACGCGGCAGCCATGACTACGGATCGCCACATCTCCTTTCCCTCGTTCTTGTGCCGGCTTGCCCAGAAAGCGTTCGGCGATTCTACCGTGGCGGCGCCCCTGGATTTGCACTGCAGCGCTTTGTTTCGGAGAATCGGTGCTCCACGATCAATGACCGAGACCTGATGAACGACGAAGCCGGCGCGAACGCGCAGATCGAATCGACCAGCTACCTCCTGCCGGTGGAGGACACCAATTTCCTATTGCGCGATGAGATGCGGGCGGTCCGTTTCGCGCTGGAATACGCCAAGGCAGATCTGCTGCTGAAGGACTGGGGCGTCCGCTCGACCATCATTGTCTTCGGCAGCGCCCGGGTCCCCTCGCCAGAACGGCTGCAATCCCTGCAGCAGGCAGCGACGCCGGTCGACGGCCCGCAACTGGAACGCCTGCAGCGGCAATGCGCCTGGTACGAAGCCGCTCGCGAGTTCGGACGCATCGCCAGCGAACGCGGCGGCGCCAAAGCACCCAAGGACCGGTGGAGAGACAACGTGATTGCGACCGGCGGCGGCCCCGGCATCATGGAAGCCGCCAATCGCGGCGCCGCCGAGGCACACGCTCCGAGCATCGGATTCAACATCCGCCTGCCCCACGAGCAATTTCCGAATCACTACTCCACGCCGGAGCTGAGCTTCCGCTTCCACTACTTCGCGATGCGTAAGATGCATCTGGCGATGCGCGCCAACGCCTTGGTGATCTTCCCCGGCGGCTTCGGCACCATGGACGAGCTGTTCGAGCTGCTGACGCTGCGTCAGACCGGCAAGGCGCCCGCAATCCCGATCGTGCTCTTCGATCGCAGCTATTGGCAGCGCCTGCTGAATCTCGACGTGCTGCTCGAAGAGGCGATGATTAGTCCCGATGATTTGCAGCTATTCGACTATGTCGACTCGGCGGAAGACGCCTGGCGCGTGCTCGTCGAACGCGGGCTGCGCACTCCGCTGCATCAGCCGTAAAGCGTTCGAGCTCAGGCCGCGGCCTGCACGATGCGTAGCGCATCGATCAGCAGGTCCGCGCCGGCGGTGGGCTGGCCTGCGCCTTCGGACAGGTAGCGACGCCACGATCGCACTCTGGGCAGGCCGGCATACAGGCCCTGCACGTGCTTCACCATGCTTCGCAGCCGATGGCCCTCTGAGAGTCGGGTGCGCACGTAGTCTGCGTATTGCTGGATCACCAGCTCACGCGCCGGCAGATTCCAGCTCGGATCGAACACGGCTTGCTCGAGCTGCGCTAACAAATACGGATTCGAATACGCCTCGCGCCCGATCATCACGCCGTCGAATGTTTGCAAATGCGTTTGCACTTCTTCGACAGTGCGGATGCCACCGTTCAACACGAATGTGAGATCGGGAAACTCGGCGCGCAAGGCGGCCGCGACGTCGTACTTCAACGGCGGGATCTCGCGGTTCTCTTTCGGGCTCAATCCTTTGAGGATGGCCTTGCGCGCGTGGATGACGAACACATCGCACCCCGCCGCAGCGACCGTCGCAATGAAGTTACGCAGGAACTCGAACTCATCGCCTGCCTGCGGCATGGGTTCGATGCCGATGCGACACTTCACAGTCACCGGCACCTTCACGACATTACGCATCGCGCTCACGCACTCCGCGACCAGCGACGGCTCGCCCATCAAACAAGCACCAAAGCGCCCGCTCTGCACTCGATCGCTCGGGCAGCCACAGTTCAAATTGATCTCGTCGTAACCGACGTCCTCGCCCATCTTCGCCGCGATCGCCAGCTCTTTGGGATCGCTGCCACCCAGCTGCAACGCCACGGGATGCTCGGCATTGTCATAAGTGAGCAGCCGCGCTCCATCCCCTCGGACCAGGGCGGCCGAGGTCAGCATCTCTGTGTATAGGAGCGTGTTCGGGCTGAGCAGGCGTAGGAAAAACCTGAAGTGCCTGTCAGTGTAGTCCATCATGGGGGCCACGCTGATGCGGCGATCTAACTCGTTCATCGATAAGCTCTTTTCAGGAGATCGCCAGTTTAGCCTAACACGACATCAAGGTCATTTCCCGCTGAGCGCCCCCGATCTGGAAACCTTGTATTTGCAGCAATTTCGCTGCCCGCGCGAGCAACTTCGCATGCAGCGTTGGGGTTGGCGGCCCACGGTTAGTACAAACTTGGTACAAGAAACGCGTGCACCAGTTGTGCGGATCGTTTCGGACGCCCGAGCACCAGCACCGCCCGTCACGCATTCATGGAGTCGAAGCGGAAACTGCGCCATCCTGCGGAACCCTGTAAAATCCCATCTATGGACTTGACACCCCTCGCCCGCAAGTACATTTGGTGGCAACCTCCGGAGCGGTCGCTTCGCGACCGGCGCCGATTGATCGCCCAGGTCATGAATATCGGAACGCATGCTGACGTGGAGGCACTGCGCGCCGCGCTGGGCGACGAAGAGTTCAAGCACGCGCTCCGTGAGGCGCGAGCAGGAGAGTTTTCCGAACGCTCGTGGCACTACTGGCAGTTGGTCCTCGGAATGGCCAAGCCCCATGCCATTCCGCCTTTGCCCCGAAGGCAGCTGTCTTGAGTGCTTTCCCGAGGCTCGACATTCTTCCAGCCTCGCAACACACGTTGTGGCCGCATCTCGCGGACGCCAGTCGAGACTCCTTTGTGCTATACGGCGGCTCTGCAGTCGCACTGTATCTCGGACACCGCGAGTCGGTGGAGTTCGATTTCTTCACACATTTGACCTTGGACTACTTAGACGTCGACGCACTGCTGCGGAACGGGCTGAGCTTGTCTTCCGGATTGGCGGGCGCACGGATTCTGTTTCCGGCGTTCGCGCCGCAGGAGTGCCTGAAAGCGTTAACCTACTTTGAGGACGAGTCACTGCGCGATCTGCCGCAAGACCTGGAGGAACGGCTGTTGAATGCAGTAAAGAACGTTCGGTCCCTTCCCATCGTCTCGCTTGCTTCTAGCACCTTGATAGATTGAAAGCTCGACCGCGGTTGACGCGATCCATTGATCTGTTTGCTTCACGAGATGACTATGTAAGTTCGACCTAGACCGTTCCGTCAATACCGAATCGTTTCAGGAGCTCGTGCTGATCCTCCAGAGCTGACAATCGGCTTTGAACGAGCTTGGGGGCCTTTCGTCGATCAACTGCAAACAGATTTGACCGCTTCCGAGCTTCCTCCAGATCCAGATCCCACTCCTCGATCAGTTGCCGCCCCGCGCCGCGGCCGGACAGCCGCTCGCCCTCATGGGTCTCGAGCTCGAGTTCGCCCTTCCGACTGATGTAGCTGAGCGCTGACGCCCCGAGCGGTCGACGCGCCTGCACCGCTGGTCACCTTGACCATCACTTCTGGCACCCGATGAACCGTGCGGGATATGAGCGCGATCTCAGCGGGCGACAGCCGACCCGCTGCGTTGGACCGCGCCGACCGTGGCTCGAAATATCAAACAGAGGCTTCCCACCGAGGGCGTTAACCTTGATCGTCGGCATGCCCCACCTCCCAGGAACGTGCGTTGCCTTTGATCAAGTCCTTGGTGTGAGGACAATCTTGGACACCCATCAATTACCACCGCTCGGATGTGCGCGGTCCGCGCGGTGATGGTCACGCGGCAATTCGAACCTTCCCCTACCCGGCCGCTACCGAGCGGGTAGAGAAGTCGCGGCGATCCCGCGCAACGTCTGCCGCGCAAGATAGTCAAGAGTGCCCCGGCCGGCGCCCATGCGGCAAAAGATTGATGGGTGTCCAAGTATCTTCTGCGACTTAACTGGGCAATTTGCTAGAAATCAAGCAGACCGAACTGCTGTTGGTGTGGTGGGCATACAGTGCTTGCTACCGCTGGAGCAATCCGGTCGGAGCCTCCAGCAGTGGTGGTGGGTGTCCAGGTGAGCGCTACCTCAGGTGAGCGCTGCCTCTCGTAGGACGCCAGTCCGCGACTACCGATTGGCGCAAGATTCAGTGTCTGGGCTAACGTCATCAATGATCGTCCCCAAAATCCACGAGCGCCCGTGGACACAAACAGATTGCCCCCTTTTCCAGCGAGCTTGCTCATAGATCATTCTCTTCAAAGGCAGCATCACTGTCTCATCAGCGCCCTGCCTTCGTAGGCGCAAGTGATACATTGTGCTCCACAAAGGCCCACCTCTCACCTCGATGCTCTCGATAATATACTCACGGGAATAAACTTCCTTAGCCACAAGATCCGTAGCCCAAGCCGGAAATCCAATACTCGTCCACGCAACGCCGCCAGAAATCAGAACCAGACCAAACAGCCCCCACAACGTGCTTTTAACTCGATCCTTTCGAGTTGCGAGCTGCCCCATCCGCAACTCATATCCTGACGACAACAGCTTGCCTCTAAAAAAGAACGAAAAATAGGCCAGTACCGAGGCAAACAGAGGGAACAGTACAAACACGCGCAGCTGAAAAGCCAGATGGGTCTGCAAGTACGGCAACCGCATCCCGGTGACCATCAAAACCCACCACAAAACAGCCGCTGCAAACGAACAAACTGTCACCCTTTTGCTTGGAAGCCGATATGACTTATTGCCCGCTCTACTCATTCTTCTTAATTCCCGTTCAGCCTTCACGTACACGTTCAGTGGCAACCTCCGAGTAAGTGTAGTGGCCAATAATTCCGCCCGCTACTGCACCTACCGGAATGCTTAGGCCAAACGTCCACGGCGCAAGCCACGCACCAACTGCCGCTCCTCCCTGCGCGCCCAAGTACGTGCTACTGATATCGCCCGCAACGTTGGTCACAGCCGCTCCAGCTGCCAGAAGTTTTTGACTGTCTGGCACAGACATCACATAAGCGCCTTGCTCAGCGACAGTAGCTATGTTACCTGCAACGCTCAATCCACTCAGCGCAGTGCCGTATCTTCCAGCTGCCTCAGCCAAAGACAAGGCCGCCCTGCCGTTCGGGTTTCTAAATACTCCTGCGGCATCGTCCAAAGTGTCAGCAACAGCGACGCCAACCATACGTTCCCTCTGTAGCGACAATGCAGACCGCAGAATGTCTTGCGCGTCACTTTTCGCAAGATAAAGCAATCCTGCGCTCGCCAACCCCGGTGCTTCGCCGGCGTATCCACTCCATCTCTCGATATCACTCCAAGTAGCGAAGCTGGTCGCATCACTCTCAGGAATCATCCCAGCAATCGGATTGAGTAGATTTCCCCCACCGATGCCAATCGAGCCAACCATTGGTTGGTCATGGGCGAACTGTGCTTTCGGCGGCCTCACGTTTCTCAGCACCTTATCCAGCGCGATCGTGTCGTTTACAGTCATCACTTGCCGAAGCCCGCCCGAGCGCCCTTGTGTCGTGGCTGCCTGCGGACTCATCCCATCCGCGATCGATGCTATTGCGGACAGCTTGGCACAGAGGAGATCAGGACAGGGCCTGCGTATAGCGACCCTGCAACTTCACAACGTCTGCAAGCGTTATACCTCCGTGGATGTCATCAATGATCTGAGCCTGCAGATCTCGGAGGGTAAGTTCATCGTGTTCGTCGGACCTGGGCGCGCCATCGTACACACCAGCCGTGCACTCGCGCGCAACACACTCCAGTCGCAGCTGGTGCCAGCATGATCCTCGTTTGCGGCGAAGCGCTGATCGACCTGTTCACTACATCGGACAGCGCCTCCGGACCGACACTGAAGGGAACCGTGGGCGGCTCGCCTTTCAATGTTGCTGTTGGTCTGGCGCGGCTCGAAATCCCCGTGGCCTTCTTTGCAGGCATGTCGCTCGATTACTTCGGTGCGCTGCTGGTCGACACCCTGCAGAAGGAGGGAGTCGATACATCTCTAGTAAAGCGTTGCGGGCGGCCGACGCCTCTGGTTCTCGTATCGCCGGATGCTGAGGGTCATCCGAGCTACACATTCTATGCTCACGACTCGGCGGTCCAGGACGTGCAGCTTGCCGATGTACCGCGGCCATTGCCAGCTTCGATAGCGGCGATTGCGCTGGGCTCCTACGCTCTGGCGGTGGAACCCGTGGGAAGCGCGCTGCTTGCCCTGGCGGAGCGCGAAGCACAGCGAATCGTCATCGCACTCGACTGCAATCTGCGGCCGGCGCTAGTGGGCTCGCTTGATTCATGGCGGCAGCGCATCGAACGCTTCGCCCGCTGCGCCTCTATCATCAAGCTCAGTGACGAAGACTTCGCGAGTGGCTGGAGCCGCAGCGCGCAGCCAGACGATCAAGCCGCACATTGGCTCGAGCTCGGCGTGAAGCTTGTAATCATGACTCACGGGCCGCGCGGAGCGACCGCCTGGCATCGATCCGGGCGCGTGACGGTTCCGGCTCCGCCGGTCAAAGTACTCGACGCCGTAGGAGCCGGCGACAGTTTCCAGACAGCCTTGCTGGCGCGACTGGCGCAGAACGGCTTGTTGACGCTACCTGCGTTGTCGACTCTCGATCGAACCGCCATCTCGGACGCCATGCACTACGCGAGCTTCGCTGCCAGCTTGACCTGCGAAAAACGCGGTGCGGATCTGCCTCGGCTCGCGGACATGGGAAAGTTGATGGGCGCCCAACGTTACGGGTCAAAGTAAGTCCAGGGAAAGAAATGCGCCCCACTATTCAGCTCAGTCGTCACTCCCTCGCTCGATTGCCCGCGGCGATTGACCGGCCAGCCTTCGATCCCGCAAGCGTCCGCGCCGGCATCGTGCACTTGGGCCTGGGTGGATTTCACCGCTCACACATGGCTCGATATACCCATGACCTGATGAGTCGGCGTGCCGACTCCCTGCAATGGGGAATCATCGGTGTCGGGCTGATGCCTGCCGATGAGCGCGTGCATGAAGCACTGGCGCCGCAAGACGCGCTGTATACGTTGCTGGAACGTCAGGATTCCGATGAGCGCGCGACGGTGATCGGTTCGCTTGCCGGCATTCTCTATGGCGGCCAATCATCGGCTGCCGTGCTGGACGCGATCGACGATCCCGCCATTTGTATCGTGAGTCTTACCGTCACAGAGAGCGGCTACTGTCTCGACTCGGCCACCAAGCAACTCGACGCAGAGCATGAGTTGGTAAAGCATGATCTCGCCGACCCCGCGCGCCCTCGCAGTACCATTGGCGTCATCGTGGAGGCGTACCGGCGGCGCATGGAGCGCGGCCTTCCGGCATTTACCGCCCTGAGCTGCGACAACATTCAGCACAACGGCGTCGTGCTGCGGGGTGCAGTTCTCGCATTCGCGAAACTCCGCGACCCGCATCTGGCGGATTGGATAGAAAAGAATGGCCGCTTTCCGAGCACCATGGTCGATCGAATCACTCCGCTCACGACCTTGGAGAATGTGAGCTACCTTGCCGCCCACTTCGGAATCGAGGATCGCTGGCCGATGTTCTCCGAAGTTTTCAGGCAGTGGGTAATCGAGGACGATTTCGTGGTTGGCCGTCCCGCTTGGGAAGAGGTCGGCGCGCAGTTCGTGCCCAATGTCGCTCCCTACGAGCTCATGAAGCTGCGCCTGCTCAACGCCAGCCATCTTGCCATCGCCGAACTCGGCCGCCTCGCCGGCTATACTTACATCGACGAAACCATTCGTGATCCAGCCTTGCGGGCCTACATGGCAGCCTTGATGGAGCGCGAGACCGGTGCGACGCTGTTGCCCGTTCCCGGGGTCGACCTGCCGGCGTATCGAGCGCAACTTCTCGAGCGCTTTGCCAACTCCAAGATCAAGGACACGGTCGAGCGCGTCACCAACGATGCGCCGCTGAATTATTTGCTCGACCCGATTCGCGACCGGCTCGACGCAGCGCAGACGGTCGAGCTGTTGGCCTTGGGACTAGCGGCTTGGATGCGGCGGGTGCGTGGCGAGGACGAGTCGGGCCAACCCATCCCTGTCGTTCATCCGCTCGCCTCGCTGCTGCGCTCTCGAGCAATCGAAGGCGGGACTGATCCGAGGCCGCTGCTGGCGATTTCCTCGCTGTTCGGCGAACTGGCCGACAATCAGGCGTTCGTCGCCATCGTGCAAAGGTGGCTGACGCTGCTCTATCGCGCCGGCGCCAAGGCGACGCTGCTACGAGCCAGACAGGTTCTGCATTTCTGAGCTGTGCGTGGCGAATTCGACTTGCCCGTCGAAAGCGCGCCGTACTCATCACGCGGCGCGTGCTTTAGACTTGGCCGCTGATCATCCGATCGAACGAAGGCAGCGCGTTGGCACAGAAATTCTATGTGGTGTGGGCGGGACGGCAGACGGGTGTGTTTACGGACTGGCCCACCACGCATCGACAGGTCGATAGATTCGCGGGCGCGCGCTACAAGTCATTTGCGACCCGTGCGGAAGCGGAGCGCGCGTTCGCGGGCGGTGCGCCTAGGTCCACGTTCGCGCGCCGGGCTGCAAACAAGGCAAGCGAGCAGGCTCCGGTGCAAGCCGACTCATCTTCGTTCGACTTTCGGATCTACTGCGACGGCGCCTGCGATCCCAATCCTGGCCGGGCGGGGTCCGGGCTCGCGGTCTACCACAATGGCAAGCTAGCGCAGCTCTGGTACGGCCTCTACAACCCTGCTGGCACCAATAACACAGCCGAACTCAATGCTCTGCATCGCGCGCTGGTCATGGCGGAAGTCTCCATCACCGCCGGCTCCACAGTGCAGGTCCTTTGCGATTCGACGTACGCGATCAACTGCATTTCGAAGTGGGCCGCGGGTTGGGAAAAGAAAGGCTGGCGCAAGGCAGGCGGAGAGATCAAGAACCTCGAGATCATTCAAGCCGCCTACGCGGTCTACAGTCGCATCCAATCCAAGGTGCACCTGACTCACGTCAGCGCCCATGTGGGCACGCAAGGCAATGAGCTCGCGGATCGCATGGCGATGTTCGCTGTCGAGAGCGGCAATGAGGAGCTGAGCGAGTACGGCGGCAAGATCGATATCCCGACGATTCTGCGCATGCGCGCGGGTTGACGAGCCACCGGGTATACTTCGCGCCCCATGCAGGCGCAGCTCCCCAAACTGTACTCATTTCGGCGCTGCCCCTATGCCATGCGGGCGCGGCTGGCACTCGACGTAAGTTCCCTAGCCTTTGAAGTAGTAGAAGTCGCGTTACGCGACAAGCCAGCCGACATGTTACGTGCGTCGCCGAAGGGCACGGTGCCAGTCCTGATCGACACCGACGGCACGGTGATCGAACGAAAAAAGCCTCGACATCATGCTCTTGGGCTCTGCGCCTTAAACGACCCCGAAGCAATGGTTGGCTCCGGAGCTCGACGATTTCGCAACCATGAGCTCGCTGATCCGCCATTTCGATGAACACTTCAAGGGGCATCTCGATCGATACAAGTATCCGAATCGATTCGTCGGAGCGGATCGAGAGCTCAGCCGCAGCGAAGCGGTAATCAGCCTGCAGTTGCTGGAGTCGCGGCTGCAATCATCGAGCTACCTGTTCGGGAATCGAGTAGCCCTGGCGGACATGGCGATCGCGCCGTTCGTCCGCCAGTTCTCCGCGGTCGATCTACCCTGGTTCGCAAGTCTGCCGCTGCCCAACACAGCGCGCTGGCTGGCGGCAATTCTGGACTCCCCTCGATTCGTACGGATCATGCGGCCGGCAGGCTGAATCGAGAGCAGCAAGCGTCGACGCGGTCAGACAACTCCCTTCTGATGGCATGTCAACGCGGTCCGACAGGCTCTGAAGGGACGGCAATCACTTTATGTGAACCTCGTCGCGCTCCCTCTCGACCTTCCGGGCGACAATCTTCGCGGCCACCGAGCGGAGCACCTGCTGTATCGGAATCGGCGCGAGATATCTGCGCGTCGCTGAAATTTGAAGAATCCGATGGGGGCATTCGCACACACACTGGCACTTTTCTCGGCCTCACATGAACTACAACAAAATCCCGTTGTGCGCCCTCGTATTGCTCACGATGGTGAGTGCATGCAGCGATCATCGTCATGGCCGCCCGCAGCCGGATGACACCCGCTTTGCTTTACAGGTTTCACGAGATGGCGTCGGCGCCGGCACGGTGGCGAGCTCGCCGCCCGGCGTGAACTGCGGAACTGATTGCGCAGAGGCCTACCCCTCCGGAACGGTAGTGACCTTGACTGCGAGCGCAAGCAGCGGCTCTGAATTCTTAGGCTGGAGCGGAGCCTGCGCGGGAACCGGTCCTTGTGCCGTGACGATGGACGCAGCGAAGTCCGTGACGGCTAGTTTCGGCCTTTTGACTCACACCCTGAGTGTCTCCAAGTCGGGTACCGGATCCGGAACCGTGACGACTGCTCCCACGGGAATCAATTGCGGGGATGACTGTGACGAAGACTATGCACCCGGAACCGAGGTGACCCTGACAGCCAGCGCAGATAGCAATTCCACCTTTGCTGGGTGGAGCGGCAGTGGCTGCTCAGGAACCGGCGCTTGCGTCGTGACGATGAGCGAGTCGACCACCATCACGGCTACTTTCAATGCCGCCGCTCAAATCGCGACTCACCACGTCGGCGGGACTGTTGCGGGCCTGGCAGGAACTGTAGTGCTTCAGAACAACGGCACTAACGACCTCTCGATCGCCAGCAATGGCGGCTTCACCTTCTCGAACCCGATCGACGTAAGCGCTGCCTACCATGTGACTGTCTTGGCGCAACCGGCAACTCAAACCTGCTCGATTGCCAGGGGCTCGGGAATCATGGGAAGCGCGGATGTCACCGACGTCGCCGTCACGTGCGTAGACCATCCGACGACCCTCTCGCTATCGGTGAGCAACCTGGCGCTGGCAACCAACTGCGCGCCCTCGAGTGCTTGCGGCACGACCCAGAGCAGCGCTCTGACCGGGACCCCCAGGATAATCACGGTCACAAACACAGGAATCAGTCCAGCCATAAACACCTCGGTGGCCAGCGCCGGTCTGCCCACCGATACTTCGATTTCATCCTCGACCTGTTCGGGATCGATTGCGCCCGGCGGCAGCTGCGCGATCACGATCACACCGGGAAGCATCGCGAGCTCTTCGTGCTCAGCAGGCATCGCCCCGACGCCAGGCACCATCACCGTCAGCGCGGACAACTCCAACACCCTCGTAAGCAACGTACTGGTCTTGACTTTCGGGTGCCAATACCAGGGTGGCTTTGTCTATTCAATCGACGATACGACGGCCAACACAGGCAGTATCGGCGGCAAAGTGGTCTCCCTGGTGGATCAGGCTGCACCTTACATTGGCTCGGGCCCTCAGGCGACGAGCACCATCTGGAGTTCCAACGGCAGTGGATCGTCCCCCGCAAATGTGAGCTTCGACATCATTCCTTTGATCGCAGAAGTCCCCGGTGCGGGCGACTCTTACGCTCAGGCCAAGGGGATGTTCGACAGCTCCTACTCCAATTCAAGCACCTTTCCTTTTCCGCCAGTGAGCGAGTTCGCTGCCTGCAATGGATCAATTGATGGAGCGTGCAATTCCAACAACATCCTGGCGCTCTACCATTCGTATCGCACGGGATATGGAATCGGCGCTTCGCCCTTTACGCTTTCGTCTGGTCCGTCATCCTCGTCAGACTACGCAGCGGGGTTATGCACGGCGACGATCAGTGGCTACTCCGACTGGTATTTGCCCGCGGTTTGCGAGCTCGATGCGGCGAACGGCGCCTGTCCTGCGCAGACCCAAGGCATGTCGGGCCATCTGGCTTTCCTGATTGGCGACCAGAGCGCTTCCACACCTTCTACCTCATGCACTCCACCGGCCGGAACCGATTGTCTTGCAGGCGGATACTGGAGTTCTACCGCGAGCGCTTCGAATCCACAGAACGCTGCGTGGAGCAATATCTTCGATGTGGGTGCGGGGTTTCAGGTGAGCTTCTTCAAGAATCAGCCGCTTGGGGCGCGCTGTTCCCGGGCGTTGACGCATTGATTCGGCCGGGACGCTCGTCGGTCAGATGTTCGTCATGACCGACGCCCCGCCGCGTCGTGCGAGAAAAATGAACCAGCGGCAATGAGGCATCGAGAGTCAACCGACCTATTCCGTGAGTTTTGCCGCTTTCGCAGTCAATATTGAGGCAGCCATTTGCGGATGGGGAAATCGATTATGCGCAGGCATTTGCTCTTGTTGCCGCTCCTCTCCATCCAGGCGTGTACATCTCCTGAAGTTGTACTTGCAGCAAGTGGCGAACACCGATGTCGCGAGGCAATCGGGAAGTCCGAGTTCACTTGGACGCTTGATGCCCAGCCCCCTACCAACTCGCTAGAATTGCGACGCGCTGCTTCGAAAGGGCTTCACTATGGCGCACCTGGCAGCAAGGATTTTCGACCCAGGCGCACGCTCGTATCGGCGTATCGCTGGTTTCACGACGAGCAAGGGCGGGTCGCAGTCTGCACAATCGAGCACGTCAGCGACCGATGTATCCCAACGTACGCCTTCGTCCTTCGGAAAGAGCCGCAGGGATGGGTTCGTGAAGCGATACATGTAGTGGGTTGTGAACCGTTGATGCTGGAAGCACCTGAGCCGTTACCGCCGGTGGCCGTGCCAATCCGCGTCCACTAAGCGCGTAGGATCACACGTCACTCCTACCACGTGAACCCGAGCGATTAGCGACCTACTGGCAGTCGATAGAGCGAAACAGCTTCGAGTACGATATCGAGCAATGCTCGCCGCTGGGATTTTATGTGAAAGCCGAGGAACGATACCACGCTGCTCTGGCAGCTACCGCCGCCGGCCGCTACGAAGAGGCTCTCCGCGAGCACATATGGTTTCACGATCACGCACTGGAGGAGCAGCCATCGCTCTACGGCGTCCGCCTTTCGTATGCATTGAGTGACTGGGTCGAGCTCGCCAATCGGTATCCGCCTGCATTGGTGGCACTGAAGGCAATCCGCGACGCAAAGTCGGACCGGCTCGCGCGAGGCGATGGCGATCGGCGCTTATTTCACGACGTCAGGGCGATCAATGAGCAACTGGGCCAGCAAGAATTAACTCACGAACTGTTCGTCCGCCTACAAGAAACTTACCCGGCTCTCGCAGAAAAATGCGCTGACCTCGCGATGGCATCGATAGTCAGCGCCAAGGATTTTGACCTCGCCCGCAAACTCGTTCGGGACCCGGACGGCGCGATTCGCAGGTGGAGTCGAATATTGAACGAAGACATTGCAGATCTCGCCAACGAGCCTCCCAGCAACGCCCCACGATTTGACGCCTACGTCGATTACTACGTGACGCAGGTACGCCTACTCCTCGACGTATTCATCGGTGTTGGTGAAATGGAGATCGCTGAGTCACTTCGGGAGAGTGCACTAGCTGCGGTTGAGTCACCGCCCGCGCGTGATGCGGTCCGCGCCGCTCTCCATGCTTAAGCAATGATCTTTAGCAACAACGTCTACTGCCGAATCCAGTGCCAAATCGGGGGATCAAGGGGAATTGAGGCGGACGTCGGCTCGCCGACAGGGATCGTGGCAACCAAGCCTGAGCGATCCCCGGATCCAAACGAGCCCTTGCCCAGCGACCAGCGCTCACTCAGTCTTTGCCGCAGGACGCAACAACACCGACACTCCGATCAGCGCCGCAATCGCGCCCAGGAAAAACACCACGGCTTCACCTGAGGTCGCCAACGTATTCGATCCCAGCGCGGTCGCGATCCACGCATTGAAACCCACCGCCTGGCCGACGGTCATCAACAGAGCGGTCCCGATCCCGATCGCAAGCGCCTGCACCCATTTGCGTCGTCCGCGTCCTCGGAGGAACGCACCGAGCAGCCCGCCCAGAATCGCGGCGAGCAGAAAGTAATACGGCGCTCGAAATGTGATCACCACGTGCTCGGCGTCCCACAGCAAAGGATCCACCGCGATGCTCGCGTTGCCCGACACATCCGAGCGCAAGGTCGTCACCGCGTTGCCCGCGCTATCGAGTTGGATGGATGCCGGATCCAAAGAACCATTGTCCGTAGAGAGCTGCACCCAGGCACCGCCATTACCACGCGAGGCCACGTACAGTCGGGTCGTGCCCAAGCCCCAGCCAAGAATGCTGGTGCTCGCGGCGCGCAGCGCCGCCCGAGGCCGGCTAACGTCGAGCTCGAGGGAGTTACCGGGATCGTTCGGTCCGGCGCTCACCGAGACGCGATATTTCCTCGGCGGCGGATCCGCGACCCACACCTCTACGTCGCTCCACTCCGACAGGCGCGCCACTTTGACCGGGCTCGGGTTGAAGGCACTCGCGCCGGCGGCGATCACTGCGATCGTCACCGCATCATGAAGGACGCCGCGATCCAAGCTGTCATCGAGATTCTGAAGCGCGACGGCGAACGTGCCTTTGTAGCTGCTCTTGGCGGCATCGAAGGTCAGTCCAGTTCGGCCCACCACGAAGGCGGTGAGGCGCACCGGCGTGCGATCCGCTCTCATGCTCGTCCACGTCGAGCCCGAGCCGATCGCGGCTGCGCCCGGGATCGCGGCCGTGACGAGCGCGGCAGAGGGTTGGGCGATCGCGGTCGAAAAATAGCTCGTCTTGAACGTAGCACTCACTCCGCGCAACACCGGATCGCTGGTCGATTCGAAGGGCGATCGCAGCGCTTGCCAGAAGGCTTCGGAGTCCACGGTGCGCTGCTGAAGGTCGTTCGCCTCGAGCTGCTTTGCCAATGTTTCGAGCAGGTGCGTCGTTTGCTCGGCATCAAGGCCGTTCAATGACACCACCAAATGATTGCCCAGGTCCGAGACGAACGTATCGGGCTGCTCGGTGAGCGCGGCTCCGGGGTATCGTCCTGTCACGACCACGTAGGGCCCGTCGGCGAGCGGCAGATTCAGATTCTCACAAAAGCGCACACTGCGCGCCGTGTCGATGCGGGCAGGCGCCGAGCGTGAGGCCACCAACCAGACCGCAAGATGCGTGTCGCCGATCGCTTGGCCAAACTCGAGAAACTGACGATACAACTCGCGCAGCTTGGGAGCTTCCTGAGGTTTTGCCCATTGCGGATTGCACACCAGAAACAGCGACCAGCTCTTATAACCATTCAGCGGGATCGGCTGCCATGTGACGGCCACGGAGATTTCCTGCCCGAGCGCGGCACGCGGCACGAATGCCGATGAAACCATCGCGAGGAGGCACGCAAGAATCGCAAGGTGAGAGCGAGGCGGCATCATCGTACCTTCTTCTGGTTGCGAGAACGGGCGGGTACGGCTGGAATGCAAGCCTGGCCCGCGCTATCGCACGGCCAGGCTGAGCGATTGTCGAGCGTCCTTCGGCGTCGTCAAGATGTACATACGTCCAGCGTCTCCATCGAATCACGCTTATCGGAAACATCGACGATATATTCTAGCGATCGATTTCTCGACCGTTTATGGACGCATCCGACGACCCGCAGCGCACCAGACACTCGTTTGTTTGATCTCGAGCGGCGCTCAGCGGCTCCCGCCGCCTGCACTCTAGGTCTCCGCTAGACACCACCGCCGCAGTCCATCAATGATCATCGCAGACCGGGAACCCGAGGAGGGAACCAGCAGCGCACGAGTAGTCGAGTCAGCCCTACTATCAGCTCGATTGCTTCCTTCAGCGCTTGCTGCGGAGGACTCGAACAGCCCTCATGACGCAGTACGCAGCGAACGCGCCGAAGATCAACGCAACGGTATCGCTTCGAGATGCCCGTCCATGGTTGCTCCGACACCAATCGCCGCAAACAAGACGGCGAGGAACATACTGGCCCCCACTTTCTCACGACGACTGCTCAACGCCTCGTCGTCCCCATTTCGAGATGCTCCATTCTTCGGCCCCACAAGTTGGGGATCAGCTGCGATACCGCCCCTTGTTCGTTATGCTCACCTGAGAAGCCCGAACGCTCTGCCATCGCACGGAAGAACAGATGCTCGTTCTTGACCTTCCCGCCAGCCTCATTCGCTCCCTCAATCAGCATATGACGACTAGAACCGCGCGCTTCGCATCGGCTGCGGCAACAATAAATCTTCTGAAAGGCTCAATAAACTGCAAGACATACTCGCGGCCGGATTCATCCCACGGTTCCAGATAGACCTTCTCTTCATTCATTCGATCTGGATCGAAGCGACTCATTAACTGCTCGCTCGTTATAGAGGTCACTTGATTGGCAAAAGCGGCGACAGCGATGCAGGTGTGGATGGTTACTCCTTCCATGTCCTCGATGGTCATTCCGCTCAGAAGGAAATCCTTCGCCTCTGGATTACCAGGATTGACAGCACTGGAGCCCGAGATGAAGTAGTGAATTGCTCCCCAAGCCTTGTCGAGTTCGCAACTATCTAGTATTCGCGGCTGATGCTCGCGGTTACCTGCCAGCAGAAACGAGGCATCCTCTTCCGAGAGGGCATGGAGAGTGCATGTCAAACCCATCGCGATAGCCCGTCCTAGATTGCCGCCCAACGCCACGCGTCACGGCGCGAGGGTTTCCGAGCGGCGGCTGCACGCGTTTGTTATGTGCCATTGGCATTGACTTTGGCCAATGCCTCCAACGCGGGCTGCTTCAGATATAGCCATTCGTGTTGGCTGATTTCCATCAATTCTGCTTTGTGCCTTATTATCATCGAAGAGGGAAAGTCGGCAAATATATTGGCTGCGGCCCAAGGCGCATCCTCTCGCCCTCGCCTGCAATGCACGTAAGAGATCTTTCTCGCGCTCATGGCGGGCTCGACGTCCTTTATCGAGTGCCAAATCCAGTGCCAGATTGGGGGATTGACGGGAATTGAGGGGGACTTGGACTCGAATCAAATCAGTCCCTATGGCGTTTTCGAGCCCCTCCCTTTCCACCAATCCAATTCCGGTTTCTACCATGGCCGCAGTCGATCAATCAGAACTCGCAGAATGGCGGGCAGCATCTCCAGCGGACGGCGCCAGTTGGCTGGCCGGGGTTTCCGGCCCTTGGTGGATCGCTGGCGGGTGGGCGCTCGATCTATTCGGGGGTACGCAAAGCCGTCGCCACGGCGACCTCGATATCGGTGTACTCCGACGTGATGTGGCGCAAGTTCTTGGAACGCTGTCATCGTGGGAGTTCTTCGAGGCCCACAAGGGCCGACTCACTCGACTGCAGACCGGGACCCTACCAAAAGCTGAAGTGAATTCATTGTGGTGCCGACCGGCCGGCACGACGCTGTGGGCAATGGAGCTGATGCTCGATGCAGCCGACGATGACCGGTGGGTGTTCCGTCGGCAACCCGAGATCCAGCGACCTCTCGCCACGGTGATTCGGTGGAACCCAGAGGGCATTCCATATCTCTCGCCAGAGATTCAACTCCTATACAAGGCGCGATCTCGGCGCGCAAAGGACCAAGCGGATTTCGATCACATCGCACCT
This sequence comes from Steroidobacter cummioxidans, assembly GCF_003104955.1. Classification (NCBI taxonomy): domain Bacteria; kingdom Pseudomonadati; phylum Pseudomonadota; class Gammaproteobacteria; order Steroidobacterales; family Steroidobacteraceae; genus Steroidobacter; species Steroidobacter cummioxidans. Next base: position 43,598 of record NZ_LSRW01000048.1, read on the forward strand.
CGCATGGACTCCAACGCACGCGCATGGTTACGCCACACGCTGCTGCGAACCGATCCAGAGCATGAGTGGCTACCTTCTCTACGCGCGCAGACCGACGATTGACCGGTGGAGCAGCGCTATCCAGCAAGTAGCAAGCTTCACAGCTCGCCGAGACTATCAACACAGCGATCCGAAATGATTGCAGCGTTAAAGAGCCCGAGGAATGATGGCGGCCGCCGCCACCATCGCCCGACGGGCAGAAGACCGGATGAGCAAACAGTACTTACTGAGCGGGAGGCGGCGTTTCCGCGGGCGCCGAATCACTGTCTGATGACTGAGGCGCCGTAGGGCCACCGGGTGGGATGCCGGGCGGCGTCACCGTTGGGGGACCCTCACGCCCACCGATCCCATCGGCGTTGCCCGGACCATTGCCATCGGAGTTAGCCGGCTCTTTGGCACAGGCAGCGAATAGCAACGAAGCGATTACAAGAGCGGACAAGCGCACTATCATGATTTCCTCACAGGGCTCGGTGCAAACAATCAGCTCAGCACAGCTGTGTGAGCGGGTTCAATTGAAGCGCGCGTCGACTGCGGCGAGTTCCAGCGCGCTCTGCTTTAGCCGTCCAATCCTTCAGCTTTTCTCGCGGCCTGAACCGAAGGACGCGCACGAACGCGCTCATACAATGCGGTGACCTTGGGAAAACTGCTGAGATCGACACCGAGTTTCTGACGCCAGCTCAAGATGACATACAGGTAGGCGTCCGCGACCGAGAAGCTCTCCCCCATCAGAAACGGCTTATCGCCGAGCTCCGCCTCGATGAAAGCGGCACGTCGCACGATATTTTCCTTGGCAATCTGCTTCATCGCTTCAGGCGCCGACGGATTGAATAGCGTAGAGAAGTTCTTATGCAGTTCGCCATTCAAGTATCCCAGCCACTCCTGCAGACGAAAGCGCGCTCGTGTTCCCACAGGCGGAGCAAGGTTCGCGCCCGGATTCAGGTCGGCAATGTATGGAAGAATGGCAGTGTTCTCTGTGAGAATCTCTCCGTCATCCAGCTCCAACGCTGGAACGTATCCCTTGGGATTCACCTCGGCATAGTTCCGGCCGTCGGGCAGCTTTCTGCTCTTGCGGTCGACCGCCACAGGCTCGAACTTTGCTCCCACCTCAATCAAAGAAATGAGAGAAGCCAGCGAGCACGCACCTTGCAAGTAGAAAAGCTTCATATCTGAACCTCAGGACGCGCACCGATCGGCAGACGTCGGTTGGAAAGTACTCTGACACCTTCTGCAATTCTATTTGCCACAATGGGTAGCGTGAAGGGGTGTCGTGTGCTCCTCGTTCGAAATCGATACCTCTGCTGATTCTCCCTACAACTTCCGAGGTCCCATGTAGCAACTTCAGTTCGAGGCGTATGCCCCGAAGACTGCTTTCACGCGCATCTCCTCGTTGCTGTCGTCCAGCACGAACACGCGATAGCTCGCCCCGCCTTGTTCCACGCGGATCACGACGTGACCCTGCGTACTCTTGGCGATCTTTTCGATGTCGTAGCTGGTCGCGGCGGTGGCCGGTGAAACATTGGTGGCGAAGATGTCGCGCGGCCCCGACCACACTCTTTGCGAGGTCATACGCTTCCAAGTGTTGATCGCAGGATGTCCGTCGGCGCGGGTCCCCACCACGATCACACGCGGCCGCAGCGCGGCCAGGAACGCAATGCTGTTCGCATCCCAGCTGCCATGATGATTGGCCTTCATCGCTTCGACTGGGCCACACACCCGGGCCACCGCAGTCTCGATGTCCTTCCAGGGTGCCGGGGCGAACGCGGTCTCCTCGTCGCTCGAGGAAAGGTCGCCGCCGGTGAAATAGTCGAAGCTGCCGTAGGACACCCGGAACGCGATGCTCAGCTTGTTCTCGATCGGGTAGTCGTCCTTTGCCAAGCGCTCGATGGGCGGAAAAATGCTGCGCGTGACGGTGCCGACGCCCGTCCACACATTGCCGTTCGCGGCAAGGTTGCGGATCTCGAACGACGGATGATCCTTCGGGTCACGCAGCAGCACGAGTTGGTCGTTGCGGCCGGGCTGAAACTGCTCGACCGCAAGGCCACGGTTCGCGGACTGCCAGTCGAGGAACTTACGATAGTTGTCGACGGTCGGGTTGCTCAGCGTCGTGGGGTAGTCGTAGTTGGGCCAGCCGCGGTCGATCACTTTGCCGATAGACAAGTGTTCGGCGATCTCGGTAATGCCGCTCAGTCGATAGGCTCCGTTCGAGGCGCGCGGCGACTCCGGGACGATTGCGCCCATGTGGTCGCCATGGAAGTGCGTCAGCAAGACATAGTCGATCCTGTTCGCGGGCTTCGGCAAGACGCGCTGGACGTAGCGAGCCACCCACTCGCCCGGCGCACGCGAGGCATCTGGCCGGGTGGGCAGAGAAAACGGCGGCTTCTCTTCAGTCTTGCCACTGGTATCCACCAGCAGGCTGGTGCCGTCCGGCAGGATCAGCAGTTGGGCTTCGCCGCGACCGGTGTTGATGTGATGGATATCGAGCTCACCCCTCTTCCATGCGGGAAGCGGTCCGCCGACTCCAACATCCGAAGCCTGTGCGTCGGCATCGAACACCATGACCAACAGCGCGAATGCAAACAAGCTCGCTTTCATACTCAACCCTTGTAAAGCTCAGAAGCGGGCACGCATGCCGAGCGTCGCCTTCTGACCGCTGTAGATATCGATCTGGCTGTGGTGACCGCTGCCCGCCAGTCCGGCCTCGGAGTTGCGATACCACGTACCCCGATGATTGCCGAAGAGGTTGTTGGCACTGAAATAGATTTCCAGGCCCTTGAGGAAGCTGTTGTTGCCACGCTGAACCAGCGTGTAGCTGCCCGACATGTTAACTTCCAGATAGGGCTTGAAGGGCTGCCACTGATTGATGTTGACGGTGCCATCGCCATCGGGATTGGGGATGGCGATGTTTCCGGTCAGGCCGCGGGATTTCTCGTTGGCCCAGACGGCGTTGAGCTTCAGGCTCACAGCGTTGTAATTCCAGCCGAGGCCGAACTGCGCGACCTTCGTAGCAACGCGGTTGGCGGTGATCCGGTACGCACGATCCGTGTCGACGTACAGGTAGGAACCCCGCACGGTCGTGCCCCTCAACGCGCCAGGCAGGTAGTCCATAGCGTGGTTGAATTCGAACTCGTAACCCTGGATGTCGATCGTCTCGTCGGAACGATTGACCGAAGTGACAAAGGTCGCATCGGCGTATTCAGTGCCGGTGTAACCGAATTCGTCCGCGCTGAGGTTCTCGGTGACGATGCCGTTCTTGATCCGGTTGCGATAGTAGTTCACGGCGACCAGGCCGACCGGCTCGAAGTACTGCACGGCACGGAGGGAGAAGTTGTCCGAGAACTCCGGCTCCAGATTCGGATTCGGCGCTGTCACGATGGTTTCCTCCGCGCCGATCGAGGCCGACCAGACCCCCGCCAGCACGCTGACTTCCGGACGCTGGATGGTGCGGCTGTAACCGGCGATGAGGTCGAAGCTATCGGTAAAGCTGTACTTGACCGATGCGCTAGGAAACAAATTGCTGTAGTCGCTCTTGCGCTTGATCCTGCCGTTGGTGAGGTACTGATACTGCAGCCCCTCGATCGTAGTGGCGCGGCCCGTGGCGGCGCTCACCTCATAACCTGCCGCAGCGACCTCAGCCGCGCCGAGCGGATTGAAGTCGTGGCTCGCACTCCTGGTCTGCTCCCAACGCAGGCCAGCCTGTACTTTCAGCTGGGCGGTGAAGTCGAACGTGCCCATGCCGTACAGCGAATGAATGTCTTCATCGTATTCGCGAACATTGGCGACATTGGCGCTGTACCAGTTGGCCGCACTCATGGTGTGAGTCCATTCGTCCGGATTGGCCCGCATCATGTCGAAGATCTTGGCCAGGCTGTAATCGTAGAGGCCGCCACCGCTCAGAGTGGTGACCCGCATGCCGCTATGGGCGAAGGAGTTCTCGTTGGCGCTGCGGACCGCCTCGAGGAACTGCGCATTGGTCAGCGGACCGTTGTAAGTCCACATGAGCGCGTCGCTGTTGTTGCCGAATTCGTAGCCGGTTTGCGCGACCTTGAAGCCCGTCTTCCACGTCACCGGCAGGCTGCCGATGGCGCGGTCGAACGAGAAGTTCAGACCGCCGCCGCGAAACTCCGATTCCGCCGTGGAGCCGGTGGTTGTGCGGATAACCGGCCGCGCCGTGGCCGCGCTCTGGCCGGTCGCGCTGTAGGCTCCCAACGTGAAGCTCGCCGGGTCGGACCAGTCCGGGCCGCTGATCTGCTGGATCTGCCAGTCCTGCTCGCGCAGGCCACTGCGCCTGGCGCTGAAGTTACCGCGTGAGGTCACCGGATTGAGGAGCGCGGAAACCTGCCCCTTGTCCGCCGAATCGTAGCGGCTGTCCGAAGTGGACCAGAACAGATTGCCATCCAGCTTGAAGCGCCCCGAGTTCCACTCGAAGCTCGGCACCGCGCTCTTGGTGTTACCGACCTTGTAGGTATAGGTGTGGGCCAGACCCAGCGTATTCTGCGTCTCGGTCGAATTAGTGGTGAAGTCGAGCGCGGGATCGCCGCCACCCACCACGCCGCGCGAACGGGCATTCGTGGTGAATGTGGGCGTGACAGTGCTCGGCTCGATGTCGCCGCGGTTGGCCGAGGCGACCAGCGAAAATATCAAATCGTCCGTGGCCTTGAAGTCGACGCCGAGCGAGGCCGACTGGCGGTTGTACTCGCGGTCGTAGAAGGCTGCGGCGATCTCGGTCACTGCATACGGGTCGGGGCTGGCCGCCGTCGGTACGTAGTTGCGGCCAGCAGTGGTCTGTATGTGTTCGATCAGACTGGTCGAATCGTTGAGGCCGGCGGTCACGCCCAAGCGGCCGTCGAGGAACACGTCTGAGTAGGTGATCTTGCCCGAAGGCAGAAACTTCTTGCCGCCGTACCCGCCTTCCATCGGGCCCGTCTCGTAGTTGTCCCACAGGCCGGTATGGGTGGAGCCGCCGAACTGCACGATGATCTCGCGGCCCTTGCGGTCGAATGCTTTCCTGGTACGAATGTCGATGGTGCCTGCGGGAGCATTGGCATCCATGTCGGCACTGGTGGTCTTGCTGACGCTGATGGAGTCGATACCCGTCAGGGACAATTGCTCGAAGCTGAACGAACGCGAAGTCGTGGCGTTGGCATCCACGCCGCCGCCGAGGGAGATGCCGTTGATGGTCACGCCGGTGTAGTTGGCCGGCAGGCCACGCAGCGAGATGGTGCGCGGAACGTCGTCGGCCACGACGTCGAAGTCCACGCCCGGCATGTACTTGAGGAACTCGGCTGGATTACCGTCGCCGATTTCACCGAAGCTGTCGGCCGACAGCGTGTTGGTGATGTTCATAGCGGCGCGCTGTTCCATGATCGCGCGCGCGTCGCCTTCGCGAACACCCACGACCTGCACCGTCTCCACAGAGGCTGCGCCGCCCAGCGAGCTGCGCAGTTCGATGTCCTGCTGCACAACCTTGCCCGCGGTGACGCTAAATTCCACCGTCTCGGCGGTGTAGCCAGTGAACTCCACGCTCAGCTGTACGGGGCCCGCGGGCACATCGTCGATGCGGAATTCCCCGCGGTCGCCCGAGGTCGTCACCTGACGGCCGTTGAGTTTGATGATGGCATTGCGCAGGTACTGGCCTGTGGCCGGCTCGAACACTCGACCGGCAATCACGCCTTCCCCATGAGCCGCGGAGATCGCGGTTTCCTTCTCATCGGTGACGACGAACGCACTCCCCGTGCGCCGTATGTACAGTCCCGAACCCGCCAGCAACGCCTGCAGCGCTTCGTGGGGTGTGTAGCTGCCGTAGATTGCCGGCGCCAATCTGTCGCTGGTGAGACGGCTGGGCGCCGTCACCACGATATTGCTCTGGCGCGACAACTCGTTGAGCGCCGAGGCCAGAGACTGTGCCGGGATATTGAAATCGCGCTTGTCCTCGAACTCACTCTGAGTTTCCGTCTGCGCATGAACCGGCAAACCCGCGACTGTCAGCGCCAGCGCTGCAAATCCGGTGCACGCAATCCGAACGATACTTCCGCCCAATTCGATATCTCCCCGAGGCCGCATTTCCGATGTGAACGTCCGCGAAGGCGGACCAATTGCTGGAAAGGACGAGGGGGAACGGAAATTTGGACAGGGATTTTTATGAAGTTTGTGTTGCAGCGGTTCAGCGAGGCGAGCCGTTCTTCCGCGCCAGTTCAACCGTGCCGTCAGCGCGTCGCTCCACGGTGATGGACAGCGTGCCTGAAAGAGTATCGAGCATCTCGTCGATCTGAGATGCGCCGAAAGACGTCGTCAGGCGCTCAGCGCCCAGGGCGGACGTGGCGATAACGATCCGTCCGTGGTAGTAACGGTTCGCGTCCGCAACGATATCCGCCAGCGCCGCATCCTGATAATCCAGCCGCCCCTCGCACCAGGAACAGATTTGAGTTCCCGGCAACGTCTCGGGAGCGCCAGGCGGCGCACTGTCCTCGGCCTCAATCCGTTGATTGGCCAACAGCCGCACCGGCGTTGAGATCTCGCCGCCGTGAAACAACCGCGCGATCTTGCCGCCTTCGGTCGTGACCTGCACCTCGCCTTTCACCACGGTGACCCTGGCCCGGCGACCATCGTAGGCGACGTTGAACTGAGTGCCGATCACCCGGATTCGCGTGTCCCCCGCCATCACGACAAAAGGCCGTGCGGCGTTGTGGGCCACAGAAAAGAACGCTTCGCCCCGATCCAGACGCACGGTTCGTTCCGTATCCGTAAGCCGGACGTCGAGTTCCGATTTCGCTCCGAGCGTGAGGACGCTGCCATCACTCAGCGGCAACTCGCGGATCTCCGCAACTCGCGTGGAGTAATCGGAGCGGTCGAAGATCGCCACGCAGACCGCCACCAGCACAACGGCCGCCAGCGTCGAGCCAAGCGCCCAACGCGCCGGTAGATTGCCCGTCAAATCGCGCCCAAAGGCGACGATGCGCTCGCGGACGGTCGGTGAGCCCAGCAGCTCGGAATATTCTGGGTATTGCTTGAGGCGGGCCGCATCGGACCAGACACGTGCGATCTGTGCAGGTGTAATTTCACCCACCGCTCCGTGCGCTCCTTTCTTTCCGTCGCTCACTTGGTCTTTTCCGCCGCCGCAAATGCGCAGACGCAGTCCTGCAGCGCGCGCTGGATGTGCTTGTAGACTGCCGCTTCCGTCAGGCCGAACTGTTGAGCAACGTCCCTGGGCGACTGCTCCTCAACACGCACCAGAAGGAATATTCGTCGTCGAAGCTTTGGCATGGCGCGGAGCGCCGCGCCGAAAACCGCCATTCGTTCCTCGTCCTGCAGAACGCGCTCGGGCGACAGTTCCGACACATCATCGGCATCCAGCGCCGACAGCTCGCGCTGAACCGCGTTTCGGTAACCCCTGCGCCGCTGATCGTCAATCGCGATATTGCAGGCAATCGTCCACAAATAGCTTCGCGGATCGTTGAGGGCAGCGACATTGCTCGACTCCGCCAGCTTGGCGAAGGCAGCCTGCGCGACGTCTTCCGGCTCTACCGAGCCTGGTCCGAAGCGTCTTGCAATATAGCGATTCAGCTCGCGCCAGTACTTGAGATAGAGCTGCTCCATCAAGTGAGTAGCCCGCATCGAACGAGACTTCCAAAATTGCGCTTCGCATTCACGGCAAAAGATGATCCGATCCCGCGTGATCGCACTGGGCGCTTGGGAACGTCGACCGATAACCGTCAGTATAGGAAGCTTTGACTACAGTTTTGTTGCCGAGCGGCGCCGATCAACCTGGCGAATTTCACCGGGTCGCCCGCCACCGGTTTGGATATCTTGGTTTCGACGAAGATGTGTCGCGACGACCTGTTCCTATCTGTAGCACGGCATCGGGAGAACTCTCGACGTACAGCGGACAACTCGGCGAATCGTGAACTGCGTTGCAGAGGGGGTCGTGGCATCCCCATAATCTGCGGCGTTTGAACTGCGGGAAAACAAGTAATGTGGAAGCTAGTGTTGTTGCTGGCGGCAGCCATCGGCATATCGGTGTGCGAGGCCGCTCCCAAGCGACCCCTCGATGCCGCCAACAACGGCAAACTGCGCGGAGCCGCTGTCTATGCGCAGGTCGACGAGCGGGGCTTCGGTGTGCAATTCGTGGCGCAAGACGGCTCCGATCTGGGCGCGCAATTGGGCGTGCTTGGCGCAGTGCTGGTCACGACCTTCGACGCAGGTGCAAATGCCCCACGGATCGAGGTTGCCTCGAGTCGCGCGGCCCGGCTGTCGCAGTCGTTCAACCATGAGCGGACGGCTGCGCAGTTCGGCGAATCGCTGCAGGCACAGCTTGGGCAACCGCCGTTGCTCGGAGCCGCGCTGACGATTCAAGCGCTGGACGAGGCGCGCAAGTGGGAGGCGGGGCAGTTCCCCGAGGCGGCCGCAGTACTGGCGAAAGTAGAGTACTCGTTGACCCAGGATCTACGCTCGCTCGAGGTGGTGCTCACCGCGAGCGCCGTAAGTAAAGACGCCGTCAAGATAAGGAAGCGTGGCAACAGGAAGGGCACGCCCGACGAGGGTATCGTCTATCGCAATCGGCTCGAGTACCGCTCGACGCCGCTCGCCTCTCACCCGGAAAAACCGGCGCAGCAAGTCGATGCCGAGATCGAGCAGATCAAGGAGAAATACTCGCAAGCCAATCTTTCCAAGTCGCGCGACCGCTCCAGAGCGAATATGACCACCGCCGAACGCGAGGCGGCGATCAAGAAGGAGACCGCACGGGCGCGCCAGTATCCGCCGGAATTCCTGGCTGAGTACTACATGAACATGTGGCTTGCCAATGATGCCGAACTCCTGCGCAACGAACTGCAGGCCGGCCTGGCGGGTGTTGCCGAATTGCTGGCGCGCGATCTGCAAGACGCGACGGTGGTCGATAAATCCTCCCGGCCGGACAAGTCCACGGTGGTGACGGGCGACAAGCGCGTCGTGTCCCGCATGAACTGGCTCCCGTTCGAGGGCTCGCTGGTGTCCGAGCCGCTCGACTACACCAGACCGGATAGCAACGCGATTGCCTATGCTCCCCAGGAGAGGGCTGAAGCGGCGACGCCTGCAGACGCGCAGTGAGATCGGGGGCTTCGCATGAAACCGGTCGTGTATAGTATTTGTCCAGGCGGTCTCTGATGATGCAATCGATCACCTATGACCCGGCAAGCCAATCCCTATCTCGACCGAACGGTTTCTATCGTCGAGACGCGCCCGGGTGACAGCGTGGTGCCGAAGGGTGTTCGAGCGATTGCTATTGTTGCCGACAAATCCAACTACAAAGCGCGCCCGAGTGCAGCAGGGATCGATGACGTTATCGCACGACTACCGGCGAGTCAGATAGATCTCCTGGAGATCGACTATGAATCTCGCAGTCGGACGCTACCTGACTTGCGACGTCTCACCAATCTCCGGTTTCTTCATATCGGCGGTCGGGATATACGAGAGATTGGCGATCTATCCAGCCTGACGAAGCTAGAGAGTCTCTATATCGCAAATGCGAAGGTCGAAACCCTTTCAGCGCTGAGAGCGGCCCCATTGAAGAAGCTGCGCCTGATTAGAGGCTCGGTAGAGACTGTCGATATCGAGGTGTCATACGCCCTTCTGCAAGCCTGCCAGCGGCTTAGACGGTTCGGGCCGGCTCGGATCCGTCGGCTTACGCTGGAGACCTGCAACCGCGTCGATTTACGCACTCTTAGCGAAGCATCTGGACTCGTGGAACTCCGGTTAATCAGTCGTACGCGGCTCGACGACGTCTCATTTCTGGAAGGGTGCAGTGAGCTGCGCACACTCGCCATGGCCACCAAAGCTTCGCCCACTGGCTTCGATTCCCTACGTCGATGCAAAAGTTTGCGAAATGTTTTTCTCGCACTGGGTAGCACTGCGCTACGCAAACTGGCTGTTCAGTATCCCGCCATCCTTTTCAGTAACGGCACTGTTTCTTATCGGGGCCGCGAGGAACTGCCCGGCTCGGCTTTCTACACTGCAGATTTGGACTAAGCAGGAGCGAACGCACGCGATCCTCTCCTGTCCGTCGAAACCCCCGAGGTATTGACTACTGTTTCTTGAAGGTCTCGAACCTCAAATCGAGCGCGGCGCCATCCCAGGACGAAATTTCGACCATGCCTGCACCGCGCGCGACGAGTTGCAGATGGCTGCCGGCGAGCCCGCTCGGCAGATAGCCGACGCCATTCTCATCGAGCTGCAGATTGGTGAAGATGCCGTTGCGCCCGCCGACGGTCTCCATCAGCATGATTTCGCGCACCGGCTTGCCGGCGGCGTCGCGGCCGCGGATCTCGACGCCAGGATCCTGGCGCAATAGCACAACGGGTGCGTCGCTTTGCGGATCGAATACGATTCGCTCGCGGTATAGCCGGTACCCCGGTTTGTAAACAGTCAGCGTGTACTCGGCCGGCACGACGCTCGCAATCTTGAATTGCCCCAATGCATCGGATAGAGCATGCAGCCGAATCGGCGGCGACTCGCCCTCGACGAAGTCGATATCCACCAATGCGCCGGCCATCGGCGCGCTGCCCGCTTCGTCGAGCGTGCGCCCGGTGAGATCGCCTCCCGACAGTTCGATATCGAATATCGCCTGGTTGTTGACCTGCACCGGCTTGCTGACGAATGAACCGGCGATCGCCACGTACTCGCCCGGCTCCATGTCACTCACAGTGTACGTTCCCGCCGCAGATGTCTTCACGCGATGCCATCCGGTCATGGCACCCGAGTCGGGTGGACGAACAAAGAAATCGAAATCGGCCAGCGGCTTGTTGTTACGAGTCATGCGCCCGGACAGAGAGGCACCGGGGGGAAAGTCAAGATTAACTGTGATATCCGCGTCCGCGGGCATCTCGATCGCCTTCGACACCTCGCGCGTGCGGTTGACGTCGGCCACCACTCGCACCGGCCCCGGCGCGACATCGTTCAATTCAAATTCACCACGCGAGTCGACGCGATTGTGGGAATACATGTTTTCCCCCTCGCGAAGCACGCTGATCGACACCTTGTCCAACAGCTCCGACCGCAAGCCCGTGACCTTGCCACGAAGAATGCGACCGGCTTTGAGCGCCAGCTGGATATTCGCGGCACTCCCGCGAAGCACGACGTCCTGCGTGATGATGGCGCTGCCATGCCTGCCCGCTATTTGATATTTGGCGTCATCGAGACCGCGAAATTCGAACGTGCCGGCCGGACCGGTATTGTGGGTGCCCGCAATGACGCCGTCCGACCGATACAGCGTTATCAAACCATTGCCGATGGGCTTGCCGGCGCCGGTTGTGAAACGGCCCGCGATGACACCCCCAGCAGACAGACCGATCTGCAACGACGGTGTGTTTGGCCCTACCTCCACCAGAACCGTGCGAGTGGTGTAGTTCTTTGCTTCCACCACCAATGTGGTGCGTCCCGGAGCCACGCTGTCGATGAGAAAACTGCCATCCTCGCCGGCCTTGTTCGGGCTCCTTCCGCCCGTGCCTCTGAGCGCCATTGAAGCGGTGGGATTGAGCACGTCGATGCCAGCCGCGATGCCCGCATCAGTGGCCTCGTCATAGACGCGACCGCGCACAGCGTGCCCTTTCTGCAGGGGGAGCAACAGCTCCTGCTGCGGCCCTGTGGTGATCCTGATATCCGGCAGTTCAAAACGTTGATAGCCGCGGGCCGTCACGGTGACGATCCATTTTCCGGGCAGCACATCGGTGTACTCGAAGCGGCCGTCGGTTGTTTCGAACGTTCGCTCCCGAGACTTGAAAAATTGCCACCGTTCTTCGCGCGGCTGACGCCAGACGATCTCAAACCTCGTTACCGGCTCGCCGGTTACAGCGTCGAAGGCGCGGCCGCGCAGAACATTTGCTACCGGAGCTTCGGCAGCTGGCGCCGGGATAACTGCCGATGATGCCGAGGACGGCGCTTCCGCCGACGGTGGCGGCGTTGGGAGTGCCTGCTGCTGCGTATCCGGAGTTGTTGGCTGCAAAGTTTCCGGCAGCAGTTGCCAGCCAAGCAATGCCAGGACTCCGACCAGGATCAAACTCGCGGCAAGACGCAAACGGCGTAGCAATTCCATGCTGCTGATCCAAAGGTGAATGGCGGCGGAGCCGATCGCGATATTATGCTCAGCAAAGCTTTACCGATCCTGACTGCGCCGAACAGGACTATCGGCAATAGCTGCGGTGATGCCCGTCGGCCGAATGCGATACTCCATTCGTCCGCGATGCGTTTCCATACCTGCGTCGTGAGGTGCACTCCGCTCGCCATCCTTGTGGCGCGTCGGGCTACCGATCATTACCCACTGATCCAGCTGCCGCGGCTTGCCTCGTCGCGTTTCAAAATAAGCCAGCAGCATCTCGAGCCAGCCATCGTCGTAGAGCGTGGCTACTGCTCCCACTTGCAAGCCGCTGCCCGCTTGAAAGCTGAAGCGCTCACTATTGGGCCCGATGTGCTCGATGTGAACGGACTCACCATTGACCGTCAGCGTGAGCTCCGACTCGATCTCTCCGGGCACTGGAATGCGCCTGCGGACGATGCCGAGCAGCGTCGCCTCCGGTGTTTCCGGGATCGCCGGCGTCAGCCCCACTTCGGCTCGCAGGCTCTCGATCCCACGCCGCCAACTTTGTGATGTTTCCGCGTGCGAGCGTTTGAGCGCGTCGAGCTGCTGCGGAGTCAGAAAGCTCGCTGCCTCCGTTTCGATACGATTGTGCCATCCCTCCTGCATGCGGAAATGATCTTGCTGTTGAGCCAGCGCGACCAGCGCCTGACTGCGCCCCGAGCCCTCCACATCGGGCGGTAAGGTTTGGTATGACGAGGAGGATATTGGAGACTTGCTGCCGTGGGCCGAATTCTCATGGATCAGCTTGGTGAGTTGCCAGATCGCCGTACCGCGGATCCTGTTCGCTTCATCGAAGGTCGCATTGAGCCGCGCGACATCGCGGGAAGCGGGCATCGACCGATATTGCTCGAAGCGGCTGAACGCCCGCTCACCCAACAACTTTTCGAGCTGCGCGTCCTTCTCCGACGCGACCTGATCCTGCGCGTCGGCGGTATCCCATTCGCTGCCGCGCGGATCCATGCTCTGCCTCGCGAGGAGATCGTAAAGATCGCCTTCGGTTTTCGCATCGATCTCCAGAACCTCACCGAGACGTGGATACAACTGCAGATACAATTCTCGCTGCCGCTGAAGTCGCTGCTGTTCAGTTTCGATGGGCAACACGGGCGGCTCCTGGAGTCCGCCGCCGATGATTACTTGCTGCGCAAAGAGTCGCGGGGGTTCGTCCGGCGCCTTCTTCTGCGCAGCCATAATGAGATCGGGAGAGTTGTGTCGCATCCAATTCATGAGCGCCACCAGGCTCAGCACTGCCAGCAGTATCAATGCCCACCGCATCCGTTCGCCCTCGTTCCCGACCGGGGACATTGTGCGCTGGCCGGGAATATTTGCAAATCGACGAAGGCCGCACGTCTTTTCACGGCGCCATCCACCCGCCGCCGAGCGCCTTGTAAACGGCAATGAGCGATGTGGCTGTCTGCGTGCGCCCCTGCGCGAGGCTGTCCTCGGCCGTGAGCGCGTCACGCTCAGCCTGTAACACGCTGAGAAAATCACTGAGGCCACCCTCGAATCGTTGCCGAGCGAGTTTTGCAGCCATCGTGCTCTGAGTCGCCGCACGCTCGAGCGTCGCTTCGCGCCGATGCGACTCACCGTAGGCGACTAGCGAGTTCTCCGTGTCCTCGAGTGCATTGAGAACCGCAGCCTCGTATGCAGCGAGCGCAATGTCCGTCTCAGCGCGCGCAATGTGGATGCGAGCCCGCACTCTGCCGAGATCGAATGCCGCCCATGTGATGCTCGGCCCCAGCGAATAAAACTCTGCGGCGCCGGTGCCGAGATCGCTCCACGCAGCCGAGTCATAGCCCACTGATCCAACGAACGTGATGCGAGGGAACAGGTCGGCCACTGAGACTCCGATGCGAGCGGTCGCGGCGGCAAGATTGCGCTCCGCGATCCGCACATCCGGTCGCCGCCGTAGCAACGCTTCAGGTCCGCCAATGGCATTGAGCGCGGGCAGCGCCGGCATCGGCTGCGCTGTGGACAGTTCAGGCCGGAGCACCTCGGGTTGTCGCCCGGTGAGCACGGAGAGGCGATGGATTGTGGTCGCAATCGAAGTTCGCAGCGGCGGTATCGTCGCTTCGGTCGTTGCGAGCTGAGCGGCGGCTCGCGAAACATCGAATTGCGTGCCGCGCCCCGCGTCCAACCGGACCTGCACCAGATCGAGCGTCTGACGCTGATTGACTTCGTTTCGCTTCGCAACCGCAAGCTGATCCTGCAACCCCCGTAGCACGCAGTAGTTACGAGCGACTTCCGCCGTGACGCTGACGATCGCATCACGCAGCGAAGCCTCAGCGGCTCCGGCATTCGCGCGAGCTGCTTGATTGGAGCGTCGCACGCGACCGAAGAAGTCGAGCTCCCATGAAGCATCGAAGCCCACATCGTACCTGTCGATGGTTCGCGGCTCATCCGGCAGGAGCAGCTGATTGCTGCTTATCTGCGAGTGAGAATAGAACGCAGCGGCAGTGACAGTTGGATATGAGTCGAACCCTGCGAGCCGCGCCGCCGCGCGCGACGCCTGCAGATTGCCCGCCGCTTGCGCGAGATCTTTGTTGGCTGTCAGTGCATCGCTGATTAACCGGTCGAGCATGGGATCGTCGAGCAGCGTCCAAAACTGCGCAATGACTTCCGATTCGCTGATATTCGGCTGAGTCGCGCCGCTGAAATGATCGGGCGTCGTCTGCACTGGCTCGCGATAGTCCGGCCCGACGGCGCATCCTGCCATCGCACCGAATACGAGCACAGTCGCGTGCAGTCTCATTGTGGTCCTCCGGGGACGACCTCAGGCGCCGGCTCTGGGCCTTGCGTTGCCGGAGATCGCTTGCGCCGTACCACCAACTCGATCGCCACGAAGAACACCGGCGTAAGAAACAGACCGAACAGCGTGACACCGAGCATGCCGGAGAACACCGCGATACCCATCGCGCGGCGCAGCTCGCTGCCTGCCCCCGTCGCCGTCACCAACGGCACGACGCCCATGATGAATGCGAACGATGTCATCAAGATCGGCCGCAACCGCAGCCGGCACGCTTCAATAGCGGCCTCGATCACGTCCATCCCCTGCTCCACTCGCGTGCGCGCGAATTCGACGATCAGGATCGCGTTCTTGCACGCCAATCCGACGAGGACGATGAAGCCAATCTGCGTGAGAATATTGTTGTCCCACCCGGACAACTTCACTCCGATCAGTGAGAACAGCACGCACATCGGCACGATCAAGACGATTGCGAGCGGCAGCGCCCAGCTCTCGTACTGGGCGGCGAGAATCAGGAATACGAGCAGCACGCAGAGCGGAAACACCAGCAGCGCCGCGCCCGATGCTGATTTCTGTTGGAAGGCAAGCTCCGTCCATTCATAGCTGTAGCCGTTCGGCAGCGTTTGCGCGAGAACGCGTTCCATGGCGGCAGTCGCCTGCCCCGAGGAATAGCCTGGGGCTGCCTGTCCGTTCACATCTGCGGCGAGATAAACGTTGTAGTGCAAGACTCGATCGGGGCCGGTGATGAATCGGACCCTCGCGACAGATCCGATCGGCACCATCTCGCCGGCGGCGTTCCGTGTCTTGAGATTCGCGATGTCGTCCGGTCGCGCGCGGAAGCGAGCCTCAGCTTGCGCGTAGACGCGGAACGTGCGCCCGAAGAGATTGAAGTCGTTGACGTAGGACGAGCCGAGATAGGTCTGCAACGTGTCGAAGATGCTTGAAAGCGCGATGCCCTGCCGCTTCACCTTGTCCCGATCGACATCCGCGTATAGTTGCGGGACGGAGTTTTGGAAACTCGTGTACGTAGCAGGCGCGAGCAGCTCGGGCTGCTGCCGCGCGGTCGCAAGCACTTCTCCCGTGACCTTCGCAAGCTCGTCGTAGCCCGCACCCGCACGATCCTCGACAAAGAGTTTGAAACCACCGGTTGTTCCCAATCCCTGCACCGCTGGCGGCGGCACGACGAGGATATAGGCGTCCGGAATGCTGGCGAGCTTCGCCGACAGCGTGCTGGCGATTCCCGCAGCGGACAATTCCTTCGTTCGTCGCTCCGAAAAGTCCCGCAGCGGCAGGAACATCACAGCCGCGTTATCCATGTTCACGAAACCGTTCGCCGACAGCCCGGGAAAGCCGATGGCGTGCTGAACGCCAGGCGTCGCGAGCGCAAGATCGGAGACCTGCCGCACGACTTGCTCGGTACGATCGAGCGATGCCGCGTTTGGCAACTGGATGACGGCGATCAGATATTGCTTGTCCTGCGTCGGAATGAAACCTCCAGGCACGATCCGGAACATCAGCCACGTGCAGCCGAGCAGGACTACGAACACGGCCAGGATCGCTAGCCGCCAGCGCGCCACGTCCGCAACACGCAATCCGTAGGCATGCGAGATGCGCTCGAAGAATCGATTGAAAACGGCGAATGGTTTGCCGAGGACGCGATCGATCACACGCTGGAAGCGGTCGGGCTTCGCGTGCTTGGGTCTGAGCAGCAGCGCTGCCAGCGCCGGCGACAAAGTCAGCGAGTTGAACGTCGAGATCACCGTCGAAGCGGCGATCGTGACGGCGAACTGGCGATAAAATTGCCCGGTAATGCCACTCAGGAACGCGACCGGCACGAAGACGGCGCACAGCACGAGCATGATGGAGATGATGGGACGCGTCACCTCCGCCATGGCCGCATGCGCGGCCGCGCGCGCCTCCAGACCGCCCTCTATTTTTCGCTCGATGTTCTCGACAACGACGATGGCGTCGTCCACGACGATACCCGTCGCGAGCACCAGCCCAAATAGGGTCAGTGCATTGATCGAGAAGCCCATCAGCAGCAGTGCAGCGAGCGTACCCACGATAGCGACGGGTACTGCGACAAGCGGCACGACGCTCGCGCGCCAGGTCTGCAGGAACACAACGACGACCAGCACGACCAGCAGGATTGCTTCAAACAAGGTGTCGACGACCGCCCGAATCGCATGGCGGACGAAGACGGTCGGATCGTAAGTGATGTCGTAGGTCAGTCCTTCGGGAAAGCTGCGTGACAGCTCCTCCATCTTGGCGCGGACCGAGTTCGACAGCGTGAGTGCATTCGCGCCGGGGAGCTGGAACACGGGAATACCGACGGCCGGCGCCGAGTCGAGCATGCTACGCAGATTGTAAGTCTCCGGCCCGAGCTCGATGCGCGCCACATCCCGCAGGTAGACGACATCGCCACCGTCGCCCGACTTGATGATGATGTTGCCGAACTCCGCCTCCGTGCGGAGTCGTCCCTGCGCGTTCACGATGTAGCCGAACTGAGTCCCTGGCATGGCCGGCTGCCCGCCGATCTGACCAGCCGCAACCTGCTCGTTCTGCTCGCGCACTGCGCTCAACACATCTTCCACCGTCATCGAGCGCGCCGCGATCTTTCCGGGGTCGAGCCACAAGCGCATTGCATAATCGCCCGAGCCGAACACGCGCACGTCGCCCATGCCCGGCAGTCGCGCGAGAACGTCGCGCACCTGAATCACCGCATAGTTGCGCAAGTACAGCGAGTCGTAGCGTCGATCCGGCGATCGTAGAAACACCACCATGGTGAGATCTGGCGAGCGCTTCTGTGTCACGAGACCGAGCTGGCGTACAACGTCGGGCAGACGCGGCTCGGCCTGGCTGACCCGGTTCTGCGTCTGCACTTGAGCGTCGTCGAGGTTTGTGCCGAGCGCGAACGTCACTGTGATGGCGAAGCTGCCGTCGGGATTCGCGGATGAGTCGAGATACAACGCATGCTCGACGCCGTTGATCTGTTGCTCGAGCGGTGTGATGACCGTTTCAGCAATCGTCGTGGGCGAGGCGCCGGGGTAGCGACCGCTCACCACCACCGTCGGCGGCACGACTCCCGGAAATTCGCTGATCGGTAGCAGCGGTAGCGCGACCAGACCTGAGACGACGATGATGATCGAAAGCACCGACGCGAAGATCGGCCGGTCGATGAAGAACGAAGAAATGCTCATGGCGGCGACATCAATCGCCGGCGGCCTGTGGTGTAGGCAACCCGGCGCCCATCGTCACCCGCTTGGGCGTGACCTGAGTTCCGGGGTGGACGCGTTGCAGTCCGTTGACGACGATGGTTTCGCCAGGTTTCAAGCCTTTGGTGACGATTCGCAACCCTTCCGTCGCGCGACCGAGCTTAACCGGCCGGTATTCGACCTTGTTGTCCGCACCGAGCACCAGCACGAAGTTCTGAGTCTGATCGGTGCCGATGGCGCGCTCCTCGATCAGAATGGCCTCGTGCTCTGCGCTACCGAGCAACTGCACCCGGGCAAACAAGCCGGGCGTGAACAGCCCTTGCTTGTTATCGAGCACCGCGCGTGCGCGGATCGTTCCGGTGCGCACGTTCAGCTGGTTGTCGACGAAATCCATACGGCCTTCGTGGGGAAAACCGTCCTCGTTCGCGAGGCCCACCCGAACCGGATTCGCGTAGTGGCGCGAGCTCGGCCGCTCGCCCGCGCGTGCCAGCTCGTTGTAGTGCAGATATGCCTGCTCGTCGCCTTCGAAGTAAACGTATATCGGATCGGTGGAGACGATCGTCGTGAGGAGCGTGCCGCCGTTGTTGCCGCCCGTGACCAGGTTGCCGCGGGTGACTTCCGCACGACTCGCCTGTCCGTCAATGGGCGCCGTCACGTTTGTAAACGAGAGATTCAGCGCCGCAGCATCGAGCGCCGCCTGCGCAGCTGCGACGCTTGCTTCCTGCTGATTGAGCCTGCTCACCCGCTCGTCGTATTCCTCCTGCGAAACCGCACCTGAGTTCTTGAGTTTGTGCACGCGCTCGGCTTCGAGGCTCGCGAGTTCCCGTTGTGCCTTCTCCAGGGCGAGTCCGGCTTTGGCGCGATCGAAGTCTGCCTGGTACGGCCGGGGATCGATGACGACGAGCGTCTCTCCCTGCTTGACCGCTTGACCTTCATGGAACAGCACGCGATCGATGTAACCGGACACGCGCGGCCGTACTTCGACAGTGTCGATCGCCTGGAAGCGGCCGGTATATTCGTCCCAATCGACGATCTTTCGCTGCAGAACCTGCGCGACCATCACTTCCGGGGCCGGCGGCGCCTGGTTCGGTTGCTTGCTGCAACCAAACAACGCCGTGAGCAGTGTTACTACTACGACCGTGACGACCGTTGGCATGGGAGGCACGTTAGGCCATCGCCAACTGATTCGCCACCGGGATTACGCACGCGTTTTGCCGCGACCACGGTATCTGGATTTACGGTCATGCCACAGTCCGTTCCGCACACGGCGCATCTGAGTTTGACCTCGCCGCGCCACCGAGAGACCCGCACTTTTTCATGCGGGCCTTTCTTCAATGACGGCAGGGGCTGTCACGCCACGCCAATGATGCGTGATGACTTCTCCCATCCCGCGGCATCAGCCATCGCCGTCAATGGCGGTCGCCTTGATTAATCCGAGCTGAGTTAGCGCGGTCACGCCGTCGTCCAAGCCGAGTTCTTCCACGATCTTGCCGTCGATGACCTTCAGCACCGTGGTGCCGGTGAAACGCATCTTGCGACCCGTCGCGGCAGGCAGACCACCGACCAGGAAGTCATCGAATGCCGGCCCCGTGTGAGTGCCACCACCTTCCCACTGACCGACCACATAGTCGCCTTCAGCGATCAGGTCAGCCGTACCCCAGAAGTTGAGGTCGGGGAACGCAGCACGGAAGTCGGTCATGAAGGACTTGATGTCCTCACGGCCGCGGCGAGGCTCGTGCAACGAATACTTGAGCAGCATATTCGGCGCGGCAATTGCATCGATCACCGCGAGATTGGCATTCTTGCCCCAGAATTCCGTGAACCAGCGGCCGACAACGGCCTTGTTCTGCTCTTGTTTGCTCATTGGAGAGATCCTCACAGTTAGTTTCGGGAGGATCATCGAAACCATTCGATGACCTGAGCAGCAGAATAGGCATCCGTGCGTTGTGCAAAACTCCGACTCTTGCTGATCAAATCAATTCGATGTCTTGTCTTGGGGGAATCCTCAGCGATGTCGTCCTCGAGAGACAAGAACGTCCGAATGCCTTCACGTCGATCGCACTTCATCGCCAATGCGACGGTGCCCATTCTTTCTCGAGCATGCGCGATAGAATATTGCGAATAGCTTAGAGTTGCACTTCGCGTTGATTGGCCAGGCTGGTACTAAGGATACTCGCGCGACTTCCACCAGTTGCAGTGACATGCCCCATGAGTGCGGGTCAGACGGCTCGACCGGACCGCGCGTGACATCGACGCTGGCACCCGAGCCATAGCGAGCTCTGGAGCCTGTCAGGGAAGCCCCTGCAACACTACGCGTAGCACACGAGTGCGCATTACGACGGCGCGGCGTGCAATGAGCGCACGCTCATCAATGGTGAATGTGCATGAATCTGCTCAACACGCGATCGCAGTACGGAGCGGTGAGTTGGACTCTCCACTGGATCATCGTGCTGGCCCTCGTGGCTCAGTGGCTGCTGTCGGAAGCCGATGAGGACTCCGTGCCGGTACCAGGATCGCAGCTCAACGCGCTGACACTGCATCAGTCCATCGGGTTGGCAGTGTTGCTGCTGGCAATCGTGCGGCTGGCGTGGCGCTTCTTCAACCCCAAGCCGGCTTGGCCGGCCGATATGAAATCCTACGAAGTCACGGTGGCACGCAGCGTGCACTTCGCCTTCTACTTTCTTCTGTTTGCGATTCCCCTGACCGGCTGGGCATTGTCTTCCGTCGAAGATGAGCCATTGCGGTTCTTCAACTGGTTCGACGTGCCGAGGGTGGCGCTGTCGAACGAAGATACGCTGGAGGAGATCCACGAGATACTGTTCAACATTCTGGTGGCGCTCGCCGTGCTCCACGTCTTCGGCGCAACCAAGCATTGGTTTGTCAGCAGACGCGCTCGCTCCTCCCCACGAACGGTGTCTTAGCAAACTCACTCGCGAGATCCATCATGGCGTACTACATCGCAAAAAGCGTTCCCGGTCCCTTCGATCGCGTACTCTCAAATGTGATCGAACAACTGAAGCGCGAAGGCTTTGGCGTTCTGTCCGATATCGACGTTCAGGCGACACTCAGAAGCAAAATCGGCGCCGAGATGCCTCGATATCGCATCCTTGGCGCGTGCAATCCAACATTCGCGCACGACGCTCTGCAGATCGAGGACAAACTCGGCGTGCTACTGCCCTGTAACGTCATCGTGCGTGAGCAATCCGAGGGACGAATCGAGGTTGCAAGCATCGATCCTGTGGTCGCCATGGAACGAACAGGAAACCCGGCGCTCGCAGACACCGCAGCCGAAGTTCGCCGCCGGCTGACCAGTGTCATTGAATCGATCCAATGAGGCTCGCGGATCGCCATGGGCCACCCGATCGCCAGAGGCGTCAAGTCGATTGTTCACTGATCGTCTCTGCGTTCCGGAAACCGCTCATCGGAACCAAACACCCCAAACAGGTATTTGACTCGCGGGCGATTTCGCTTCCATTTGTAAGGACACTGAACTAGGAAGGGCTTCCTTACGAGGACTGCCGTCATGAGCGTCAACCGAATCCTTGCTCCCGCACTGATGGGTTTGTTCGTAGTCTTCTCCTCCGCCAGTTTTGGCCAAAGCGAGGAGGAGTCGGAGGAGGAGTCGAAGGAGAAGCCGATACGTCTCGCCGAAGTACCGACAGCTGCGCGCGACGCTGCGCAGAAGACCTTGGGCACAGCGCCGACCGAGGCAAGAGTCATAAGCGGTACGACACCCCAGGAGTATGAGCTCACGGCGAAGGACAAATCCGGCAAGGAGAAGAGCGTGCACGTCCGCGCCGATGGAAAGGTGGTCAAGGAGGAGAAAGATGAGCATGAGGACAGGGACTACGAGTAACCTGGGTGCTCGCCAGGCGTCATACATTGCCGACTCATTGGCCATTCTCGCGAGGCCGCGATCACGCGTTCACTCTACGGTCGAGACGTTCCTGGCCAAGGTCAGGCTGACGCTCAGCCAGGTGACACTTGCAAGCGCGATCGCACTACGATGCAACACACGCACGCGCTGCAGCGCATCCATCTTCTAGTTGAGTGCACACACGCTGCTTGAACCATTCACTCAGAAGCGGAAGGCAACGTCCGCACCCACGGTCCATCCGGTGATGTTCGAGCCCCACACGTACGACCCGCCGATCCCGATCCACTGAACCTTCCAAAGCTGGTTGAGATAGTCCAGCACGAGGCGGCCGTGGACCTCGCTGATGTGCTGCTCCTGGAGCCCGTCTCTCAAACCGCCGAAGAGCTCGGAGCGGTTGTATGAGCCGCCCGTGCGCAGCTCGTGCCCGTAGATCTCGACACCGAGTGGCACGTCGACGTCGATTTTGAATGCGAGGGAGCCGGAGTCGCCGTGCACGCTCACGTGTTCGCTGGAGCTGCGAACGGTCTCCGTGTGGTAATACGTCGGCGTCAAGATCAGTTTGATGATGGTGCGATCCCAGTTCACGAGATACTGGGCACTCATGTCAGCGACGACAGTTGCCGTATCCACGGTCCAGCCAACCAACCCGAGCTGAGTCGCGGTGGGTAGATTCGCGCGCATGAACTCGCTGTTGGCCGTATAGCTGTTCCACGTGCGCCCATAGATCCCAAGCAAGCTTGGCGCCAGACTGAAGGCGTTGCTTATCCAGAATCGCGCCCCGCCGCCGAATTCGAGACCGAAGGTCCGGAACTCGTTGATGTCGCCCTCCAGCAGGGGCGAATGAATATTGTTGGTCGCCTCTATATAGCCCATATTCCCTTGCAGGCGCGGCTGCCAGCCAATGTCGAGGTTGCCGAGCCGCCGCGGGGCGCCCCAGTCGCCGGCGCCGCCAAGCTTGGACACGACCAGGCGCACATCGCTGCTCGAGTGCTGAAATGCACCCGTCGACCTGAAAGCGCCACCCGAGAGCCCGTAATCTCCCCCGAGGATGGTGAGCGCTTCGACGCGGTTGCCGAGCGCGCTGCGAATCTGCGCCTGCTGATCGGGGGTGATCTGACAGCGAGCCGAAGGTGGGTACAGACTGGCCAGGAAACATCCGAGCACAGCGAGGATGCCAAAGCCTGAAGGAAGAGAATCGCCGAGACTCTTCATGACCCCTCCTCTCTGGCTCGCGCCGGCCGTGAAGATCCCCGTCCAGCCCGTCGAGTCGCGAGGACAATCAGCGCTTGCGCAGTCGCACAGCCACGACTTCGCGCGGCTGAATTGCGACGTCATCGCCCGCTTCCATCTGGTCGAGCTTCACCTCGCGAGCGACCTTGAATGTCTCCTGCTTTCCATTCGGGTGTTCCACCGTCAGCAAACGAAAGCTGGCATCCACGGACAACACCTTCGCATGCGCCGCACCAGTGTCGCTCTCGCCCGCACCTTGCAACTGACCGTCTCGTAGTACGTAGACAGTGAGGTCCTCCGCAATCGTTGGCTGCACCTTGTCACCCGGGCGAATGGAGTCCACGTTCGGCACGCTCGGAGCAACTCGGTACCTCTTTGGCGCGGCCTCGCCCGGCGCCCGAAATGCAATGTGGCGGGCGCTCGCATCAACCGATTCCACGATCCAGGGCTCCTTGACGGACTCGACCCGGATGCCGCCCTGAATCAGTCCAGGCTCACCTCTGGGTTGCACGTTGGCTACCGGCGCCGTCCAGCAGCCGCTGATTCCCAGCACCGCGAGGCAAGGCAGCGCACTGAGAATCGCTCGGGGCAAGGGCGCCATATTTTTCAGTTCAGGAGCACGGCACCAGAGTTCAACGCACCACGAACTCGACACACAAGTGGTAGTTCGCCAGGAACTCCCCGCGCTCGCCTACCGTTCCCGCGGCGGCGGCAAAGAGCTTCGCTTATCCGCAGCCATCCATCACTGCAGCACCCATCTGATGAGCACCAGTACGAGCGGCGTGATTGCCAGGATTACGCCGGTGGCCGCCGCCCATCCTTCGAACCAGTTCAATGACCCTTCGTTCTCCCACGACATCCACTGCTCCGTCCGGTAAGAGTTAGCAACTTTGGCTGCCACGATGAGCAGAACTCCCGGAGCAGTGAGCCAGAAGGCCGGAGGGAAAATCAACGCGATGCAGACTGCAATCAGAAACAGGCTCGCCAGCCATTTCTTCACAGCACTACTACGCAAAGTGAATTCGTCCCTCTTCTCCATGCCCCACCGTCACAGTTCGACCGTACATCCGCGGGCGCTAGCTCGAAGTATCGCCGAAATGCGGCACTTTATCGCCGTGTCGATTGCCGCATAAAGCGAAGACATCCTTCTTGCTGGGCTCAGTTCCCGCCTGCACTGCCCTTTCGGTCGCGCATTGAGAGGCCTGCGGCGCACGCGACCGGTGGCAAGCTCCACACACAAATCAACATTGCCCCGGAAATGGAGGCGGCGTACTCGGTTTACGTCTACGACCAGCAGCCCGGTGGAAAAATGTTACTGCTCTTCTCCAAACCTCTCACGGAAATTCACTGATCACCGAGCGTGGCGACGAATCCTCTCTGTCAGCGATTCAGAATGACACGAACAAACCACCAGGATCTCGAGAAATGCTGCGCGATATCGAATGGCGACCAGTGATCGTCGCTCTGTTCTTTTTACGTCGGACCACTGGTTCCACCTGTCATCGTATCGTCACCTCATGATCGCGCCTTCGCCGGGTCGGTCCAGAAGCCCTAATCTCCTTGCAACCGCGGACCAAAAAACAGCGCTCGAACGTAACTGTTGAGGAGCGCGATCCAGTAGGCCGCGCTAAAGATAACTGACGAGCCGATCAAGCCCATCCACAGCCTGGACTCGCTCACACGAGCAAGCATTCGCGCGCGCCCCACCCTGTTCGCCAAGTCCTCCGGCTGCACGATCATGGTCGCGGGATAAATGACGAATAGCGCTCCAACCGCCATGAGCAGTAAGCAGACCTTGAAGCGGGAAAAGCGGCGAAGGGTCCTCTGATTCGGCTGAACCAGACTCGGGTACCTGCTGATCAGCACCGCGATCGCAGGCACCAACAGCCACTGCACGGCAAGGAACATCTTGGTTGCGACGGGGAATGCAGAAACCGCGGCAAAGCCGTCTATCGAAGGCACTGCAGCCGCGACGAAATCGGCAAGCATCGTCATCGCGGGCGGATAGCTCTCACCGCTATCGGGCAATACCAAGCTCAGTACAGTGCTTACCGCCACGAACAGGATCAACATCAGGCCTGCCGCCTGCACGATTTGTCGGTCTTCCCCACACATGCGTCATTCCGTTCGACAGTGCTCCTAGACCTGGACAGTGAACTTAACTCAGATTCCTCGGCGGCAATGAGAATTGACGCACATTGCATGTCCATGAGCGAAGTCACTGCAACAACCGATCAAGGTAGTCCTCCAAGGCTGCCAGTTCGTGTGACGCCACGATCGCGCCGATGTACCCGTCGGGTCTGACCAGCACCCAATCGCCGCGAGACACAGCGTACGCGTCCTTGAAATGGCCGCGCTCATCGATCAAATCGCCGTGCGTGCCGAATGTATAGACTCGCAGCCCCACTCGAGGGCGCACTCGATCTCGATCGACGTCGTAGCCCAACAATGTCCAGTGCGGTCCTGCCAGCAGGTCAAACAAACGCTTCCATTGACCGCCAGCGCCGCGGATCGGCGCATCGGGCGCGCGATCGCCAGCAAGCACGCCGCTATTTCGCGAGGGCTTCTGCAGCACGAGCGACGAAGCGAGATAGCCAATATCGAGCTGGTGAACTTCTCGGCCGCGACGAACCTCTCCTCGCTTGGCCGAGTCGAGCAGTTTCGTGGACAGGCCCAACACGCTCGCGGCAACTGGCCGTCGCTCCTCTTCGTAAGTATCGAGCAGCGCATCCAAACTACCGCCGATCACCGCCGCTATCTTCCAACCCAGGTTGTAAGCGTCCTGGACGCTGGTATTCAGTCCCTGGCCACCGGTTGGCGGATGAATGTGGGCGGCATCGCCGACCAGCAGCACACGTCCGATGCGATAGCGGTCCGCAAGCCGTGCATTCATGTTGTATGCCGATGCCCATGATACCGACTCGATGCGAATGTCCTTTCGCCCAGTGCGTTCGGCCACCATCGCGGTGAGACCCAGCGCAGACAAATCGATATCCCCTTCGAGCGCAATGGGCGCCTGTATTTGAAACAGGTCGGTGCCCGCCAGCGGACACACTCCAATCTGGGTTTCCATCGAATCGCTGTTGAAAGTGTGCCAGGCGCAGCGATCGAGACCCGTCAGCAAGACGTCCGCGACCACCGCGCGGACTCCGAGGGTTTTCCCCGAGAATCCGACATCAAGCGCATGACGGATGAAGCTGCGCCCGCCATCCGCTCCAATGAGATAGCGCGCGCGTATCGATTGTTCTCCGTGCTTGGTCATGACGCGAGCAGATATGCCATCGCCATCATCTTCAAAGCCGATTAGTTCGCATCCAAATTCACAAGCATGACCGAGCTCGGCTAGCCGTTCGCGCATGACGCGTTCCGTGAGGAACTGCGGGATCATGAGCGGAATGTGATATGGCTCAGCGGGCGTCGGCTCGCGTGGCTCGACGACATTTGAGTCTTCGTAGCTGCCGTCGCTACGATACTTCCGCTGTGGTGGATACACGCCACCACACGCGACGATGCGATCGAGAATGCCGAGATCTTCGAAGATCTCCTGAGTGCGCGGTTGGATACCTTTACCTCGTGAGCCGCGAAACGGTTCGTCGATCCTGTCGATCAATCGAAACCGCACACCCCGTCGCGCCAGATCGATGGCAAGGGTGAGTCCGGCTGCGCCGGCACCACATATCAATACGTCCGTTGCGTGGCGCTCGCTCATGCTTTGCTCCATAGTTGCAAGATGCACATAACCAGGCGCACCCTATGGCACGGACCCGACGAGTGCAATCTGCACACATTTCCCCTCAGCAGTTCAAAGACTTGCACAAATCCCTGCTGGACATCATGGCCGTCATGAACCGCCCGGAGCGCGATGCCTACATGGTGCGAGCGGCGAGCATCTCACTGGACCGTGCGTTGTTTCCGTTGCTGGTAGGCGTCGAGAGAGTGGGACCGATCGGTCTGGTCGATCTCGCCGAGCGGGCCGGACGCGACTACACGACAGTGAGCCGGCAAGTCTCGAAACTCGAAGCGTTGGGGCTCGTGAAACGCGAGGAAAACTCCGTGGACCGCCGTGTACGCAAGGTCGCGATCACGCCTCAGGGTAAAGCGATGACGAACCGGGTGGACGCAGCGCGCGAGCGGATGGGCCGCGCGATATTCGACTCCTGGGAGCCGCAGGACGTCGAAGCGCTCATCCGACTCATGCGGAAATTCGCAGATGCCCTGAACGGCTGATGGCCAGCTAGGGCCACGCGATTGCCCGGCCAGCTCCCTAGTCGAGAACGAGGTCGATCACCGTGGCAGAGTATGGCGCGGGCGAATAATTCAGCGTCGAGCCTGACACCACCAGCTTGGACTGCTGCACATCCGCTGAGCCTTCACCGGTACGCGCGGCTTCGTCCTGTGGAATGCCATAGCTGTAAACGAGCGCCTTCCCTCCTTTCTTCATCCCAGGGATTTTGATGGAAGTATTGAGGGTGGCGCTCGGATGTTTGTTGATCAACAACAACCGTAGCGACTTGCCGCTATCGCGGACGGCGTAGACCCCCAAACTGCTGTAATCGCTTTGGGCTGGTACGACCAACTCTCCGCCGCGCGCGAAGTGTTTGAGTAACTTGTAAACGTAAAAGGTCGGATAGCGATCGGCGGGGCCGGCCGGGTCCGCCTCGTTGACCATGCCGTAGTCGCCATAGCGGCGCCACCCATACAGCGACGAGCTATTGTTGTTGCCGGCTTCGCGGCCATTGCGCAAGTCCCACCATACCATCGCCTTGAACTCGGTCTGCAGAATGTTGCCGATGCTGTCGGCCAGGAACAGACCATTGACCAGACTGGTGGTCTGCTTGCCAGGATTGCTGTAAACCGAATTGTTCTCCGTGCAAATCAACTCTACGCGGCGGCCGTTGGCTCCCAGGTAGTCGTCGACCATCTGACGCAGGTTGGCTGCATCGCTGGACCAACTCGCCGCTGAGTTCAACAGGAACAGATCGCTCTCGCCGCCCGGCCCCTGCTCATAGCGATGATAGATGACGAAATCCGGCGTGATGCCGAGGTTGCGCAGCGTCGTCAGCATGACCGGCGTCCAACCGAGATGGACCTCACCCGTGCGAGGATTCGTGACTGGATGGTCGGTATAGATGACCTCCGAATCTTCGCCTCGCTGGACCACGGCACCGATCTTGATGCTCGGGTCGATGGCCTTCATCCTCCGGTAATACTCGCGGAATCGATTCGCGTAGGTCACCGGATCGTGCGGCCGATCGTTGTTGTCGGCTTCCCAGGTGCCGTAGTTCTCATTGCCCACTTCCCAATACTTGAACGAGTACTTCTTGAACTTGTTCGAGTATCGGACCCACTCGGCCGCTTCCTCGGGAGTGCCCGTTCCGTAGTTCACCGTGATGAACACGGAGGCTTGCGTCGCAACCGCCACTGCCGCGAACTCATCGAAGCTGGTAGCCCACTGGAAGGTCTCACCTTCGCTCGTGTTCGTGCTCCAGTGATACACGTCCGACAACGACCCGCCCGGAAAGCGCAGTACCCTATTGTCGAGTTCCTTGAGTAGCGCAGTGGTGTTCGGAGAGTGGAAGGCAGCATCCCATACTGCGGCGTTCACACCGAACAAGCGGTGATCCACGAGACGCACCGGCCGCTTCGGATCCACGCGGACGTTGACGACGCCTGGCGGCGGCGCGAACTGCAGTCCCACGTCGTCGACATAGAAGGTCGGCTGGTTTATGCCTGCGTTCTCCTGTAACCAGATGCCAGTGAGTGCCGCCGCATTCGCCACGCCGAGATCCGCAAGGGGAATCGTAACCTCCTGCCACGAGTTCGGCGCAAGCGGCCCGATGGTCACGGCGGGTTGGGCGACGTCGCTCAACAGCGCGATGACATTGAGCGTCTGCCCCCCTTGCGGCCCGCCGTTGATCCAGAACCGCAGCGATGCGTACGGCTGAGTTGGAAAGGCGTTGTGCTGTAGATAAAGCGCTGCGAACGGACCCGCCGTCACGGCGATCGAAGTCGAGCCAGTATGGACGCTGGCGGTGCTCGCGGGATTGACCGATGCCCAACTCCAGTTTTGCCAGCCGTTTATCAAGGCGTCGTCATAGAGCCCCATGCCGTCGATGCGCAGCGGCGGCGTCGGCGGAGTGCCGGATTCCAGCACGATGTCGTCCACATAAAACGTGGGTGAGTCCTGCCCCGCCCCTTCCTGAATCCAGAATCCATTGACGTCGTTACGACGGTCTGCGCCGAGCGCACTCAACGGCACAACGACGCGCTGCCAGACATTCGGTGTCAGCACGTCGAGCGGAATGCCCGGTTGCGCCACATCGTTCACCACTGCAACGACCTGCAACCGCTGCCCACCCGTGGTGCCACCGTTCACCCAGAACGTCAGGTTGAGCAGCCCTTGGGTATCGACCGGAGCAGCTGCAGATCGAAGGTACGCAGCCGACCACGCTGTCGGTGTAACTGCCAGTGAAGCGCCCCCAGTATGCACGGTGGCCGCGTGAGCCGTGTCAGTGACGGCCCAACTCCAATTCTGCCAACCCGGCGCAAGGGCATCGTCGTAGATGACGATATCTGCACGCGCCGTGCTGATGAAGAAGAAGGCAACACTGGCCGCCAGTGTGGCGATCAAGCTCTGAATCCATTGAGCACGTGTACGCCCGCTAAAAGCTTCCATACTTTCCCCTGCGGCGT
Organism: Steroidobacter cummioxidans; assembly: GCF_003104955.1. Taxonomy (NCBI): domain Bacteria; kingdom Pseudomonadati; phylum Pseudomonadota; class Gammaproteobacteria; order Steroidobacterales; family Steroidobacteraceae; genus Steroidobacter; species Steroidobacter cummioxidans. The sequence goes on from NZ_LSRW01000048.1 coordinate 73,498, forward strand.
TTGTGAGATTGGTTTTGGACTCAATAACACAGACATGAGATCGGCAAGTCAAGCTGGTGAATCGGGCACCAACAATATTCTGTGTTAACCCAAAACACCGTCCCCGAGCACGGGACGCCGCAAGGCACGAGAATTTCATTCAGGAAGAGTTCGCCAGCGGTGCGCTGCCCGCTGCCGATGTTTCGTTTGCAATTCGGCATTGACAGCGATGTCTTTTTGAGTATGTTTGCATCCACGAGTGGAGGCGTCGCGTTCTCGCGATGCTCGTCCGCAGACTCATGGAACGTCGAGACATGGATGTGACACATGATCCATCGCGCAATGCCGCGCGCTGCGAGTTTTATCGTCGCGTGCCTGGTCCTCTTCTCGCCGCCGCTTCTGGCGCAAACATTCAACTACGCGGAGGCGTTGCAAAAGTCCCTCTTCTTCTATGAGGCACAGCGCTCCGGCGACTTACCCGCGTCCAACCGGGTGAACTGGCGCGGTGATTCGGGAATGCAGGACGGCTCCGACGTCGGACGCGATCTCACCGGCGGTTGGTACGACGCAGGCGACCACGTGAAATTCGGCCTGCCCATGGCCGCCAGCGCCACGATGCTCGCTTGGGGAATCGTCGAGTATCGCGCCAACTACGTGCAGGCCGGTCAGCTCGATGTGGCGCTCGACCAACTGCGTTGGGCAACGGACTATTTCATCAAAGCGCACCCCTCGCCGAACGAACTTTATGGTCAGGTTGGCGCAGGTGCTACAGATCACGCGTGGTGGGGCCCGGCGGAAGTCATGCAGATGGCGCGGCCCTCCTTCCGCATCACCACCTCCTGTCCGGGCTCGGATCTGGCGGGCGAGACGGCCGCGGCGCTCGCTGCGGCATCCATCGCTTTTCGGCCAAGCGATCCCACGTATGCAAACACGCTGCTCACGCACGCGCGGCAGCTCTATTCATTCGCGGACAATTACCGAGGCAAATATTCCGACTGCATCACTGACGCCGGGTCGTTCTACAACTCCTGGAGCGGCTTCAACGATGAGCTCGTGTGGGGCGCAATCTGGCTATACCGTGCAACCAACGAGGCACAGTTCCTCACCAAAGCGGAGAGCTATTACTCGAACCTGTCCAACCAGCAGCAAACAAACGTCAAGTCGTACAAGTGGACACACGCGTGGGACGACAAATCCTATGGCAGCTATGTGCTCCTCGCGAAGCTCACAGGCGCTACGCGCTACCACGAGGACTCACAGCGCTGGCTCAACTGGTGGACAGTGGGCGGAACAGCCCTGGGAGCCGATGGCACGCGCGTGAGCTACAGCCCGGGCGGACAGGCAGTGCTCGACCGCTGGGGATCGCTGCGCTATGCGGCGAATACTGCGTTCGCCGCCCTCGTCTATTCTGACGCCATCGCCGATACAACTCTGAAAGCCCGTTATCACGACTTTGCCGTGCGCCAGATCAACTACGCGCTCGGGCAGAATCCGTTGAACCGTAGCTTCGTCGTGGGCTTCGGCACGAATCCGCCTCGCAACCCCCACCATCGAACCGCACACGGCTCCTGGACGGATCAGATCACCAATCCGACGGTCAGCCGTCACATTCTGTATGGCGCGCTAGTCGGTGGCCCAACGTCGCCGAACGACCAATACACCGACGATCGGTCGGACTACACCATGAACGAGGTCGCCACTGACTACAACGCCGGTTTCACCAGCGCGCTGGCGCGCCTCGTTGGCGAATTCGGTGGCACGCCCCTGGCGAACTTCCCGACGCCGGAGCCGGTCGTCGGCAATGAAGTCTTCCCCGAGGCGTCCATCAACGCTTCGGGTTCCAACTTCACCGAGATCAAGCTGCTCCTCAACAATCAGTCCGGATGGCCTGCCCGTGTCACGGACAAACTCTCATTCCGCTACTACTTCACGCTCGAACCTGGCGTGACCCCCAACCAGATCACGCTGACTGCAAACTACAACCAATGCCTGCCTCCGACAGGCCCCACGCAACACTCGAGCAACATCTATTACGTAACGGTCAGCTGCAACGGGACCAAGATCTATCCGGGAGGACAGCAGCACTATCGCAAAGAAGTCCAGTTCCGGATTGCGAGCTCCGGTGCGTGGGATGCGAGTAACGACTGGTCACTCACGGGCGTATCGACGACGCCGGGCTCGACGCCCGTGCTCGTACAGCGCATTCCGGTCTATGACAACGGCGTGCGCGTATTTGGAAGCGAACCGGGTGGCGGGGTCGTAGATACTCAGCCGCCGACAACGCCGACGAACCTGCGCGTGACTGGCACGACGAGCTCAACCGTTTCTCTCGCGTGGGATGCATCGACAGACGATGTAGGCGTAACGGCTTATCAAGTCTTCCGCGGCTCAACCCTGGCGGGTAGCGCCACCTCAACCACGTTCACGGACGTTGGCAGAACGCCAGGGACAACCTACTCGTACACTGTCGTTGCTCAGGACGCGTCGGGCAAACAGTCCGCTGCGAGCGCAGCGGTCAGCGCAACCACCACTGCCGTAACACAGGACTTCGCCATCGCGGCATCTCCAGGCACGCTCTCCGTGTTGCGTGGTTCGAGTGGCACCGTATCGATCGCGATTACACGTTCAGGTGGATTCACTGGGGCGGTCGCCTTGAGCGCCAGTGGCTTGCCGAGCGGCGTCACCGCCAGCTTTAATCCAGTGTCGGCAACAGGTGCCAGTTCAACGCTTACACTCGCAGCATCGAGCACCGCGTCAGCGGGCCCAGCTACAGTCACCATCACAGGCTCCTCAGGCACTACGACACGCACCACTTCCGTAGTGCTCACAGTGACGACGCCCGGCGACGGCGGCACTGTCACCGTGACGCCGGCAGTCACGAGCAGTGGCGGATACTTTGTCGAAGAGCAACTGCGCATCGCAAACACAGGAACGCTGACCGCACTCTCGGTAACGATCACCGTTCAGCGCACTACCGGCATCGCCTTCTCTGGACAATACAATTCCATCGGCTCGAGTATTACCCAGAGCAGCAATAGCACAGCTAGCACCATCACGTATCAATACACGTTGTCAGCCGGGCAAACATTGGGGCCAGGCACGAATCGCACGTTTGCTGCCCAAATGAGCGGCACGGGCACGGTGCACCCAACCAGCGGAGATACCTACACGGTGACGTACACGACTGGCGGCCAGAGCTTCACTGCTTCCGGCACATTTTGATCCATTTTGACATTTTGATGGACACCCATGATGACGTTTTGATGACGTTTTGATGGACACCCATAGATGACACGACGTTTTGGCGACGCGTTTTTATGGACACCCATAGACACCTTTTGATGGACACCCACGGACCGACGGGCACGTGGACACCCATCATTTCCTGCTGTTAGCAGAATCCGCAAATCCATCGCTCAAGATCGATAAGTTCTCAGCGAAAGCTCCAGCGGAAATGTACGTCGCGATTTGAAGCGAGCATGGCCGTTGGCAACGACTATGCCTGGCGTAACCTCCGCGTCGCCCCCACGCCTCGAATCCAGCACTGGCCTACTCTTCTAGCATGAGCTCGCAAGCGCTCGATTCGACCTATCGCGCGTCCAAAGAGGTTACCGCCCGGCCGCATCGTTCGCAGCCACGCATCCGCATCGATCTGCAATCGGGCCAGCACGGGCGGCACCTCCTGCTCGATAGCTCCGGGCTTGCCTGCCCGGCGTCGCCGTCCACTCCAATCGAGCAGTTGCAGGTAATCGAGGAACTCCATCGGAATGCGGGATCGATCCGGATCGGCTGATTCGCTGAAGGCGAGCAATGGCGGCGGTGCTTGACCATTCGCCTGGCCTCTTAGGAATTGCCTCGTCCGCGGCCGCGCCGACGACTCACGCCGGAACTGCTGTAAACGTGCGTGGATCGAAGTGAACTCGGACTCCTCGGGTGTCGCCGCAATGCCTGCCCGCACCGGATTGAGGTCGACGTACGCCATCGCCGTCAGCAAGCCTGTATCGTCCAGCAGCGCCTGCGATTTGAATCGTCCCTCCCAGAACCGGCCGGTGCACTCATCCTCGGCGTTGGCCCGCCGCGCCAAATACTCGTTCAAACAACGCATGTACCAGCTGATATCGATCAATCGCAGGCGCCAGCGCTCGATCAACTGTTCGGCCATCATTTGTTCGGCTGCGCTCGCGCGGCCATCCTGCCAACGCTCGATCAAGGGCGGCGCGCTGAAGAGCTGAGTCCATCTCGTCACAATCTCGGCATGACTCCAGCCGGCGATTCGCTGCCGATCCACTCGCAATACCAGATGATAGTGGTTGCTCATGATGGCGTAGGCACACAGCTCGATCGCGAAGATATCAGCGAGGTGACGCAGCCGGTGCACGACCCAGGCCTTGCGATGCGAGTAGTCCTTACTTGCGTACGCGTCGTAGCCCCACAGCCAGGCACGACGTACACAGCGGGCAACGACGTGGTAATACGGCGTGTCCTCCAGCGAAATGAGCAACTTGCGTGGATAGCCCATGAGCGCATCATTCCAGCGGCCATCACGCCCTTGAACTCCACTAACTGGGCAATTCGCTAGAAATCCGGCGAACACGAACCCTGCTGGTGTGGTGGGTGTCCAGGGATCCAGGGATCGGTGGGTGTCCAGGGATCCAGGGCTTCATTCCCTGGAATCTTTGTTCCGTGCAAACTTCAACCGCCGCTGTGTCGATCCGATGTTGTCTTGCGGCACCAGGCTTGTCAACGTTGCCGCACGCGGCGAAATATATATGCATACGCTCGCGAGCTGTTCTGAGCTGTTCTGGACACCCACTCGGAGCTGCATCGCTTCAAGCCCGGCAGCGCCGTCCCGAGGCCGTGAGCGTTACGTCGGTGACATCTCAGCTGTAATCCCCAACCCGCTTGCCTCACACCTGCCGCGTCAACAACAATAATCTTTCGAGCAGTAGATTCAGCTGGCTTTTGCGATTGCGACATATGGCTCGTCGGACGATTCGGATTTCCGGCCGTACTTCCCTGGACACTGTCGATAGTTCTCCAGCGCGCTGCCAGGCGATCTTGCATCGCTCAATCCATCTAAGGCCTCGAGGGTTATGCCATGCACTCGACGCGTTGCGCTTTTGGCCTCTTTACTCTCGCATTGATAGTGAGCCTTGGCTGCCCATGTTCATCGGAGGCTGCCGACGACTCTCCAGCCGAACGCGTCACTGCGCTTGCTGACCGATACGCGAATGCGTACAAGGAACGCTTTCCGACCCACTATGAATACTCCGGACTGCCCACGTCCGAACGCGATTCATTGCCGATCAATTCACCGGCGGATCTTGCAGCATGGTGGTCCCTCGTCGCGACGATGCAGGCGGACGCCGATGCGATAGACATGCAGTCCATCGCGGGCACGCCGGAATGGATCACGCTCGCAATCCTCAAGCAGGCGCTCTCACAGCAGCGCACGAAAAATGTATGCAAGTTCTATCTTTGGGAGATCAGGACCTTTGCGTGGCAGAGCCTGTTCGCACTGACAGCCGAGCTGCAACCAGTGGCAGATGAGGCAGGTCGAGCCCAGATCGTCGCTCGGTTTTCGCAACTGCCGAAGTTTGCCGATCAGCACATCGCAAATCTGCGCGAGGGTCTGCGTCTCGGATACAGCGCGCCGCGCACGGCGGTCACCACAGTAATAGGCCAACTCGATTCACTACTCGCGGAGCCGCTGGCCGACAGCCCATTTTTCAGTCCTGCAAAGCGGGCCGCAGAGCCGGATTTCGTGGTTGCGTGGACAGCGATCGTAAACTCAAAGATCCGGCCGGCTTTGGCTCATTATCGTGATTTTCTCCGGGACGAGTACCTGCCCAAGGCACGCACGACTGCAAGCATCCGAGCGAACAAGGGCGGCGCGGAATGCTATCGGGCAATCCTCAAAGCTGAGACGAGTATCGACATAGATGCAACCGAGCTCTACAACCGCGGCGTAGCTCGTGTGGCTCAGGAAACTACGATCGCACTCGCAGCAGGGCAACGACTCTACGGTCGCAAGTTCGCTGACCTGAGCGCACTGGCTCAAACACTCAGCGCCGATCCGGAAAACCGATTCTCGAGCGCAGACAGCGTTCGAACTTTCATCATCGCTACGGTGGCACGCGCGCGGGCACGTGCAGGCGAAGTCGTGTCGAATCCGCCGAGTGCAGACGTCGATCTCATCCCCTTTTCGGACGCGGCCTCCGCGACGGCACCCAGCGGACAGTACGTGCCTGGGGACGATCAAGGAACGCGCAAGGCCGTTTACTATTACCGGGCGGACTATCAAAATCTGGCGCCCTCGCAACTCGAAGCAACGGTTCTTCACGAAACCTGGCCGGGGCATCACCTGCAACAGCTCGTCACTCGCGATCGAGTACGTACGGGGGCTCATCGGATTGCGCGTCTGGTGTACTTCCCAGGCATGATCGAAGGCTGGGCGACGTATACCGAGGGACTTGCGCGAGAGCTCCCGCTCTACAACTCCGAGCTCGGCACCATCGGCAGTGTCATGGACTCATCGACACCGGACCTGGTCGCCGATATCGGTATGCACGGGTTGGGCTGGAGCGAACAACAGATCTTCGACTATCTTCAAGCTCACCATCCTGCAATGCCAAAGGAGAGAATTCAGAGCAAGGCAGCTGGCATCGTCGAGGAACCGGGTTTGGCCGTGCCCTATGCCATGGGCGGGATGGAGATCGAAGCGATTCGGGACAGCGCGAAACGCCTGGCCGGCGCGAAGTTCGATCTGCCGACTTTTCATCGGCTCATCATCGAGGACGGTCCCGTACCCTTTGCGGAACTGCGCGCGAAAGTAACAGCACGGATGAAGTGAGTGCGCCGTCGCCATGATGTCGATCTGACTTGCATCATGTCGAAGCGATGGGCGCCATACTTCTCGAGGCAACGTCATGCAGACCCCTGCCCTGGCAAAATCCCTGCCCATTGCTCTACTGTCTGGATTCCTCACATCAGTCGGTGCCGCGGCGGCCGATCGCATTACCAATCTCTACGATGCGTTCGGTGCGCCATCGGCCATGCTCGTCAAAGACTGGGGCTTCGCGGCACTCATTGAATACGACGGCAGACGGATCCTGTTCGATACAGGCAATGATGCCGCCACGTTTGAGCGCAATGTCGAGGCGCTTGCGGTCGACCTGAAGCGCCTCGACGCAGTCGTCATCTCCCACCGCCATGGCGACCACACCAGCGGTCTTACCTACCTGCTAAAGGTCAATCCAACCGTACCGATTTACGTACCCCAGGAAGTCGCTTTCTTCAAAGGTGCCTTGCCTCTGGATTTTTTGCAGCGCCAACCCGGCCTGCCGGTGACATTGCAGTACTTCGAGGGCAAGAAGCCGGAACGCTGGACCACTGGCACGCCTTGGGAGCAAGCGAATTTCAGGATGGTCACCGAGGTCACGGAGATCTTTCCGGGATTTCATCTCCTCAGCGTTCAGTCACAAAAGCCTGGCACCGTTGAGATGAATGAGTTGTCACTGGCAATCGGCACGCCCAAAGGTCTCGCGGTCGTCGTAGGCTGCTCGCACCCTGGCGTCGAGAAGATTCTCGAGGTGGCGAGAAGAATCGATCCGCGGCTCTACACGGTGACCGGCGGCTTTCACCTCGTTCGCACTCCCGAATCTGAGGTTCGGCGCGTTGGTCGCGTGCTTCGAGACGAGTTGAAGATCCAACGGGTGGCACCCGCGCACTGCACGAGCGAGCTGGGATTCGCAGTGCTACGGGAGCTCTTCGGAACGCGCTTCGATGAAGCTGGCCTGGGTGCAGTCATCACACTGCCCGAACCGTGAAGACGTGGAACCGTCGTTGGTGCGCGACGTTACCCCAGGGCCGGCTATGCGTTTTTCTCCGCGGCCGAGTAATACATGCACAGGTGCCCCCAGGAGGAAGCCGCGATGAAGCGAGTGACCGTGACGATTGCGATGACGTTGACGTGCTGCGTCACTCTGGCGAACGAAGCTCCCTACAACATCGAAGTGGTCGCGGCCGGTCTCGAACATCCCTGGACCGTGGCGTTTTTGAGCGACCGCCAGATGCTGGTCACGGAGCGCCCGGGTCGCCTGCGCCTCATTGACGAGCGCGGTCTGAACGAGACCCCGATCGCCGGTATGCCTCCTGTTTTCGCCTCGGGACAGGGAGGCCTGTTCGATGTCCTGCCCTCGCAGGATTATGAGAGCTCACAGCTGATCTATATCTCCTTTGCACACGGCAACAAAGACGCAAACCACACTCGAGTCGTTCGCGCGCGCTTCGATGGGAAGCAGTTACACGATGTGACGCCCATCTTCACCTCGCAGCCAGCAAAGTCCGGCGATGCTCATTTCGGTGGGCGAATGGCCTGGATGAGCGACGGCACCTTGGTACTTGGCCTCGGCGATGGCTTCTATTTTCGTGAAGAGGCGCAGAAGCTCGACACACACCTGGCCAAAATCGTCCGCATCAATCCGGACGGGACCGTGCCACAGGACAATCCATTCGTTGGACGCGACGACGCGCTGCCGGAAATCTACAGCTACGGTCATCGGCATGTACAAGCCATCGTCGCCGATCACTCTGCTGGCGTGCTGTATGCGCACGAGCACGGCCCGCGCGGTGGCGATGAGCTCAACGTCATCGAGCCAGGGCGCAACTATGGTTGGCCGCTGATCAGTTACGGGCTCGACTACAGCCGCGCGGCGATCACACCGTTCAAGGAATTGCCGGGGATGGAGCAACCGCGCACGTACTGGGTACCTTCGATCGCGCCGGCGGGCATGACGCTGTACGGCGGCGATCAGTTTCCGCAGTGGCAGGGCAATCTTTTCATTGCTGCCTTGGCGGAGAAAAGCGTGCGGCGCGTAGTGCTCGGGAGCGATGGCGAACCGGTGCAGCAGGAGGTGCTGTTCAAGGCTGTGGGCCAGCGCATGCGCGATGTTCGCACCGCGCCAGACGGATCGTTGCTGCTAGTGACGGATGAACGCGATGGACAGGTGCTCAGGGTCACGGCCGGCGCGACCTGATCTCCTTCAATCATGTAGAAGATTGCACCGACGAGGACTGAACCCATGAAAGAGCTGCTCAAACCCTCCAGCATCGTGCCATTCATCGCGGCCGTCGCGGTGGCGACGATATGGGGCGCGGTCGTCCAGACCCAATACAATCTTGCCGGGCTCAGCAGCATCGGTGCCGACATCTCCAGCGATGTGCGCGTTGGAGCGACGCTAAGCGACATCTTCAGCGGCTTCAGCCCGACTTACGGAAGTCACATCGTGCTGCCCTCGCTTCTGGTCGCTTTCGTCGTCGCCTCGCTGTTGCCCGTGCAGCAACGCGTGTCCCGGCTCGTGTTGTTCGCGGCTGCCGGCGCGCTTGCGATCGGGGTGGGTATTCCGATCGTCAACTGGCTCGCACCCGTCGCCTTGCTGGTTGGCGCGAGTCGCGATGTCAGCTGCACCATTCTGATGGCGCTCGGTGGTCTCGTCGCCGGTCTGCTATTCGCCTCTCTCCCCCTCCCACGCCTGCCTCGTGGCAGGCGTGAACATCCAACGGCGCTACCGGTGGGGTCGCACACGTAGTTGGCCGTCGTGAATTTCGGTGCAGTTCCTTACTGCGGGACCGCGCCACTGGCGGCCGATCTGTGGAGCCGCTGGAACTTCGATCCCTGGCTCATCGCGGCGCTGTTGACGCTTGCATACTTGGGATACACACAGGGCCATCGTGATATCCGCAGCCGCCGGGCACTGATCGCAGCTCTCTTATTGATGGGCATTGCATTCATCTCGCCGCTATGTGCGCTGGCCTCGGCTTTATTTTCTGCCCGAGTCGCTCATCATCTGCTGCTCATCGCGGCGGCAGCGCCGCTACTGGCGATTGTGTTTACGTGTCGCCGAGCCGATGAACAGCCAGACGCGGCGCCAGTGTTATCGATTACGACAGTCACTCTCGCTCATGCCATCGTCGTTTGGGTCTGGCACAGTCCTGCGCCTTATCTGCTGGCCCTGTCGAGCGACAGCGCCTACTGGTTGATGCAGTTGTCGCTGCTACTCTCTGCCTTCTTACTCTGGAAACGCGTGCTATCACCGCGGACCTCGCCGGGTGCTGCGGTACTGTCACTGCTCGCGACCATGATGCAGATGGGGCTGCTGGGCGCGCTGCTGGTGTTTGCGCCGCGTCCGGTGTTCACGCCGCACTTCGGCACGACCGGGTCCTTCGGGCTGACGGAGTTGCAGGACCAGCAATTGGCGGGGCTGCTGATGTGGGTGCCGGCGATGCTGCCGTATTTCGCCGTCGCTCTCGTGTTGTGCGCAACCCTGCTGCGTAAGCATGAGGCGCCCGCAGCACGATGACCGCAACCCTACTCAAATTTCTCCACATCGCCGCCATCTCCGTGTGGGCCGCCGGGCTGATCTGTTTTCCATTTCTGAACCGCCAGCGCAACGATGCGGGCACGATGACCGATCTGCACCGCTTGCACTCGATGGCTCGCTTCTTTTATGTCGTCGTTCTCTCGCCCGCCGCCTTCGTGGCGATCGGCAGCGGCATCGTGCTGATCTTCAAGCAGCAAACATTCACGGAGTGGTTCTCGATCAAGCTACTACTGGTGGGACTGCTCGCCGTGATCCATCTTCTGACCGGCCGCGTCTTGCTGCGCTTGTTCGACAAAGCAGCCACGGTCACACCTTGGCACTATCCCGCGGTGACGGCGGCGACGATCGCCATCGTCACCGCCATCGTGATCGTGGTGCTCGTCAAGCCGCATTTCGAGTGGCGTGCTGCGGACGGCCTGTTCAAGCCCGGCGGGCTGGGCGAGGCCTACGAGCATGCGTCATTTTCTATCATCGATCATCAAGCCGACGCCATGGTCGAAGACCAGCTTGCCGCCGTGCCATCCCGCCAGGCCAGTGAAGATCGCCGCCAGTACCGAGAGGGCCAGGCCATGCGGCAGCACCTCCTCGGGGGCTGTCAGCCGCAGACCCCAATTTGCACCGGCGATGGAGAGCAACATCATCGCTGCGACGCCGTGCGACCAACTGCTCACCCGGCTACGGATGCCCTTCACTGCCAGCAACTCCGCAGTGCCGACCAGGGCGGCCAATACGCCCAGCCCGAACGCGAACCCCGAGCTCCAGATGCCCGCACGCAGGAAGAACGGGTCGCCCTGAAACCAATAGAGCACGTCGATGCCCAGCGTGGCGAACACTAGGGCAATCGGAAAATGAACACTCATGGCATGCAGCGGATGACCCGCGACGGCGATGGCCGAACTCACGTCCTGTTTGGCCACGGTCTCCACCGGCGGACCCCGCGGATCGGGCCGCCGCGACAGGCCCTCTTCGGTTTCACTCATGCACTGCCTCCAAACGCCGCGCCAGCAGACCTGAATGGTTTGCGCACCGACATCGCAGGCCGCGGCTTCAACGCAACTCCGCATCGCCACCCGACGTTCCTCATCTTGGCGTCGCTTTGCGCACTCGGCGGCTGCGGCGAACGACCGCTCTCGTCACTCGACGCTGCGGGGCCCGCAGCGGGTCCGATCGTCACGCTGTGGTGGGCCATGTTCGTGGCAGCGACCGCGTTGTTCGTCCTGGTCGTCGGATTGCTATGGCTGGCATATCGCAAACCGGGATACGCCGCAAACACCTCAGTGCGCGCATGGCTGCTGGGTGGTGGGGTGCTCATGCCTGTGGCAGTTCTCACCGTCCTGGCTACGTATGCGTTCTATCTGGGCGAACGATTGATAGCGCGCTCGGATGCGCAGGTCATGCAGGTGCAGGCCATCGCGCTGATGTGGGATTGGCAATTCCGTTATCCGCAGATGGATGGCGCCGCGAGCACACCGGTGCTGCACATCCCGGCAGGCGAGCCCGTAGACGTGATAGTTACGAGTAACGACGTGATTCACAGCTTCTGGATCCCCCGGCTGGCGGGGAAAATCGACGCCATCCCCGGCCATGAAACCAAAGTCCGCCTGCAGGCCGACGAGCCGGGCGAGTACGAAGGACAGTGTGCGGAGTTCTGCGGGATCGGCCATGCGGACATGCGTTTCAAAGTCATCGCTCATGCCGCGGACGAGTATCGAGCAGCGGTGCTGAGGAACCCGCGATGAGCGCAGCGCCCGTGAACGAGCGCATGTCGCCCATCGCGCTTCACAAGGCGCTTGAACGCGTCTGGGGTAGCGGCCGCGGATGGCAGCGTTTGAGCGCCGTCAATCACACCGTCATCGGCCGGCGCTTCATTGTCACCTCGCTCGTGTTCTTCGCGATCGGCGGCGTGCTCGCCATGTTGATCCGGGCGCAGCTCGCCACGTCGCGCTCGGCCTTCGTCGGGCCAGACATCTACAACCAGCTCTTCACCCTGCACGGCACGGTGATGATGTTCCTGTTCGCCATCCCGCTGCTCGAGGGATTGGGCATGTACCTGCTGCCGAAGATGCTCGGCGCACGCGACCTTGCCTTTCCGCGACTGTCCGCTTACGGCTACTGGTGCTATCTGTTTGGCGGCACCATCATCGTCGCCTCCATGCTGTTCGGCGTGGCACCGGACGGCGGTTGGTTCATGTACACGCCGTTGTCTTCAGTAGCCTACACGCCGGGCATCAATGCCGATATCTGGTTGCTAGGCATCACCTTCGTCGAGATCTCGGCGCTGACCGCGGCAGTGGAGATCGTCGTGTCGATTCTCAAGCTACGCGCGCCGGGCATGTCCCTGGATCGAATGCCGCTGTTCGGCTGGTACATGCTCATCACCGGGTTGATGATGGTGGTGGGATTTCCACCGCTGATTCTAGGTTCGATCCTGCTGGAGATGGAGCGAGCCTTCGGACTGCCGTTCTTCGATCCCACCCGAGGCGGCGACGCGCTGCTGTGGCAGCACCTGTTCTGGCTGTTCGGCCACCCCGAGGTTTACATCATCTTTCTGCCCGCCGCGGCCGTGCTCTCCACCATCATTCCGGTGTTCGCACAGCGGCCCATCGTGGGTTACCGCGCGATCGTGATCGCGCTCGTCGCCCTGGGCTTTCTCTCCTTCGGCTTGTGGGTACACCACATGTTCACGGTGGGCATTCCCCATCTGGCGCTGGCGTTCTTCTCCGCGGCCAGCATGCTGGTGGCGATTCCCACGGCGGTGCAGATTTTCTCCTGGCTCGCCACCCTGGCGCAGGGCCGTCCGCGCTACGACATTCCAATGTTGTATGTGTTCGGATTCTTCATCGTGTTCGTGATCGGCGGTCTCACCGGTGTGATGCTGGCCGTGGTGCCGTTCAACTGGCAGGTTCATGACACGCATTTTGTCGTCGCCCATCTGCACTACGTGCTGGTCGGCGGCTTTGTCTTTCCCATGCTGGCGGGCGCCTACTACTGGTTGCCACATTTCACCGGACGCAGCAGCGTCCATCGACTGTCGGTCCCCGCCTTCTGGCTGATCCTCGTCGGCTTCAACCTCACGTTCTTCATGATGCATCTGACCGGCCTGCTCGGCATGCCACGGCGCGTTTACACCTATGCCCCCAACGTCGGCTGGGAGGAATTGAACCTGCTCTCCAGCGTCGGCGGCTTCGCCATGGCAATGGGCTTTGCACTGGTCGGTGCGGATTTCATCATGCAGTTGCGCTTCGGCCGACGCAGCGTTCGCAATCCCTGGCAGGCAAGCACGCTCGAATGGGCTCAACCAACGCCGCCAGCGTCCTACGCGTTTGCATCCCTGCCGCACCTCGAACAGCGCGCAGATCGCATCGACGTGCCCAAACTTTCTCCCGCGCTGGCGGCTGGACAGGGTTATCTTGGTTTCGTGCGCGACGATCGCATGGAGACGCTCGGCGTCGATATGGTAACGGGTCGCCTCGAGCACGTGATGCTGCTGCCGAGACGCAGCTACCTGCCTCTCGTCTCCGGCCTGCTCACTGCCGCATGCGTGCTGGGGATGCTGTTCAAGATTTACTGGCTCGCGACGCTGTGTGCGCTTGCTGTCGTCGCAAGCTTCGTCGCCTGGTCACAGATCAATGCGATTGCGCGCGATCTCGGTCCAATGGAGGCTGGCCGTGGCGCCAGCGTTCCGCCGCACACTGAGATCGACGGCTCGGCGCCATGGTGGGCAGCGATCTTCGCATTGCTGGCGAACGCGACGCTGTTCGCCTCGCTGGTCTTCGGCACGCTCTATCTATGGTTGGTCGCTCCGCAGTGGCCACCAACGACGATCGTGCAGCTCGGTGTGTGGGGCTATGTCGCGATGATCGGATTCGTCGCTCACTTTCCCCTGGCGCGTCGGGCCATCGCCGCCAATGCGACGGGCAATCCTTCAACCGCACTGCTTGTGCTGGCCGTGGCGTCCCTCGTGCAACTGGCCGTGCTCTGGATCATGTTGGCTCGCATTCCGGATGCACAGTCGCACGCCCACCTCGCCACTTCGTTCGCGTTACTGCTGTACGCGGCGATTCATGCAGGCATCTGTTTGGTGCTGACGCTCAACACGCTGCTCAAAGCGCGGCGTGGCGCAATCTCACCGCAGCGGCGAGTCGACTTCTCCGTGCTCAAACTCTGGTTCGACTACACCGCAGTGACGGGAGTGATTGCCGTGGCGTTGGTCATGCTCATGCCCCGGCTCATTGGCATGTTACCGCCGTCATGATTCAGGTTCCCCCGCGACGCCTGCTGTTACTGGCCGCCGGATTCATCCTCTGGGCCGGCGCGTTTCTCACGCTTTACGGGGTCAATGCTGTCGGCTGCGCGTTCGCATGGCCACGCCCGCTCCAGCGCGGAATACTTCTCACACTGCTGGCATTGCATATCGCGGCATTGGGATACCTGGCGTGGTACTGCTGGCAGCAACGCCGAGCCCATGACCGCATGCGTTTCGTGGAGTACGTCGGGTTCGGCGCTACGATTTCTGCGTTGGCGGCGACGCTGCTCACATTCGCGCCATCGCTGGTGCTCACGCTTTGCGATTAGCCGCCATGATGCACTGAGCGCGCTGCGCTTGTTCTGCGCTACACGACCAGGATCCGCATCCTCGCGCCTCCTCGACGCTCCTGACGCTCAGAAGTATCTGCGCCAGTCGAACACCAGTCGCACACCGATGATGTACACCCGATCCATATCTACAGCGGGTGCGCCAGGCGGATAGACGAGGCTATCCTTGTGCGGAACGTCCACGCCGGCGAAAAGCTGCATTATCAGCTCGGAAGACTGCGTCGAATCGAATGCGCGATAGGGACGATATTCGAGGATTGGAAGTTCGTAGTACGTCGACTCGAACTTGATCACACGCGGTCCCGAACCCGGCGGCACGCCCGGCGCCAGCAGACTGTCGTCCTCTGAACCCCTTCCATAGAACGTCACCCCAAGCTCGCGCCCGAGCACGAGCTGAAATCGGCCGAAGCGAGTCGCCCAGCCGTGTTGCCACGGAATCAGTCCACCATTGACGGCAGTGACCGCCATGCGCTGATACGACTTGGGCGATGCGAAGTGGAGCGGAGACAGGAGCAACAGATCGCCGGGGATCAAGTAGAACGGCATGCGCAGTCGCGCCGAATATCCAGTGCGGCCCGGGATCGCGGCGGTGAGAGAACCACCTTCCTCAGCAGCTCTGGACTTGCTGAACTTATTGCTGGAAGGCGTATCGCCACCGTAGCCCACGGAAAAATACACGAGCCCATCGCTCGCCTCCCCCAGCACGCCTTCGAGGCCATAGCCCGCCCGCAGCGACAGGTCCGCCCCGCCAACAAAGCCGCCGCCGTCTTCCAGGCCTGTGAAGCCGCCGTCCAGAGAGCGCAGGTACAGTGAGCCAGCCACGCCGATGAAAGGACCGATTTGTGCTCGGAAGCGCGGCATCGCTCCAAGCCCCTCGCTCAAGCTGGGCATCGGAGTGAGCAGCGCGACCTCCACACCCAGTTGTACGGCCTCGGGCGTCGGTTCGCGCCCCGCGTCCCATGGCCCAAGCACGTCGTTCGCGCATACGTCGAAAGTTTCGGGTTCGGCGGACGCCGCAGGCGTGTATGGGAGATTGGTTGTCCGTGAGCGCCCTGCCGCAGTGTCTAGCACNTGTCTCTTATACACATCTCCGAGCC